>NC_022093.1:1200000-1500000 GCF_000446015.1 Thermofilum adornatum | reverse complement strand
TACGACGTCTTTTATCAAAGCCTTCCTCTTCAGGTGCCTCCTTCCGACCTCTATGTGTACAACACATCGGTAAACAATCTGCTGGTGAATGTAAACATTTTTGCTTCTCAGCTCGGCCCGTCTAGCTCCAATATTTCCGTGAGAATTTTCGAAATAACTAAGCCTTTTTCTCTCGATGTACAGAGAATAATCAGTGCCGAAACCAGCAGTTTAAACTATTCATTCTATATTCCACTAATTTCTAGGGACGCCTACCTAGAAATAAGGAGGCAACTCGAACAAAAAGCAATAGAAAAAATAAATTGTACCCAGATAGGACTAAATGCTCCGCCTGCCTTTCTACAGTGCAAGGCCCAGAGCCTTCCACGGCTAGGCAATGTTCAAGTGGTGGAAATGTGCATAGCCCGGGACACAGTCATCAAGCCTTTCTCGTCCCCAATAAATGCTACGAGGATAGACAGGCTGATAGACATGGTAGTTAACTCGACGAAGTATGGTGTCTCCGAATCAGTTTTGAAGGAAATATCAGCAGTCCTAGATATCATCGTTGATGTGCATGCAACTATCTCCGAAAATATAATCTTACGACCACAAACAAGTCACCTACTAAGGGTCTCAGCATTTCTGGTAGTGTTTTTGGGCGGACTGTATCTCCACTATAGGCTTCGCCCAGACGAGTATAAGGAGGTGAAGCGCTTCATCAAAAAGTTGTCCCGGCTTGCCTATATGCCATGTATCGGTAGAAGAGATAGAGGAAAACAAGTATAGCTAGGATTATGCTGTTCAAAGACCTGTAAACATTAACTGTTTTCGTTATTCTGGTGTTGACCTCTACTTTCTGGATGGACTGCGTAGCTTTTTCAAGTGCAGTGTTTAGGACATCTGCAAGGCTATCGACAGTTTCCGCTACAAAGGCTTCTCCTCGGGTCTCTGAAGCTATGTACTTCATCTCGTTTATGCCCTCGTTTTCCATGCCTATAAACACTGTATAGATTGGTATCTTTTGTTCCTTGAAGCTTGCCAGTACGTCTCTATACTCTAATAAGTCGCCAGGCATGCCGTCCGAAACGAAGACAACAGACGCCGAAGCGTTCAGGTCGCGGTAGGGCTTCAGCCAGTTTAGAGCGGTCTTGAGTGGATACGTGTACATTGTGCCCCCGTCGGCAGTAGCCCAAGATACGGCATTGAGAATTAGGCTCCTGTTCATGGCTGGGGGCAACGCCTGCTTTATGGAGTGCGCGAAGTCTATGAAGCCAACATCGATGTCACTCGACAGGCTTGCTAGGAAGCTCTTTATTGCATTTTTCGCGGTTTCTAGCTTTGCGTTTTCACCCATGCTCCCAGAGGTGTCTAGAATAATTATTAGTGCAGGCCTTGTATTGAGTCTTAGCTCAGAGACCTGCTTTGATTCTAGGTAGACTTGTTCCTGTATTACTAGGTAGGGCTGTGAAAGAGCCAGAGAAAGGAGGACAGCCATTACGAGCTTGAGAGCGAGACTAGATATCCTCGTATTCTTCTTTGCGCTAGCCACCCGCCTAGAAACTACCCTCACTAGTGGATGGTAATACGTGTAGCTTTTCGAGTAGATTCTTGGGAACCAATAGTGGAAAAAGACTACTATTGGCACGAGAAGAGCTAGAGCCATAGCAAAAGCTACTGGGTTCTTTATTGCGATCATAGGCCCTCCGCCAAAGAGAGGATAAATATAGGCACCAGGAGCGCCAAGAGATAAAGCTGTACCGTGTAGTCCTTAACCGGCACCTGGAACTTTGTCTGCCCCGAGACGGCCAACGCTTCAAATTTAAGCTCCGAATATAGTCTCTCAGATACATACCTTAACGCTTCCTCTTCCCCAGAGCCCATAGAGACCCTGTAGGTAGGTATCCCGTTCTCTCTGCAGTATTGCTCCAAATCAGTGGCACGTGGATCGTTGCCGACCAGGATAAGGGCGACGGGGACCCGAGAAGACTTTATGCTCTGGAGAGCTTCTAAAGGAGATGAGCCATAATTGTATGCGCCATCCGTTATTACTAGGATAGCCGCTGGCATACGGGAAGCTCTAGCATACATGTATCCATAGATAAAGGCGTCTCCTATAGCAGAGTATTTCTTGAGATTGATACCCCTTATCTTGGCCATGCACGCATCCACTGTAGAGCTGTTTAGGGATATGCAGAGCGGCTCGACTTTGTCGCTGAAGACATAGACGTCCACGTAGTCGCCCCGGCTCGTAGCAGTGACAATTATCTTCTCCACGAGTTCAACAGCGTTACTGATTCTCGAGGGATAAGTATCCGTGTTTCCCATGCTTGCAGATATGTCCAGAAAGAGGACTAGTCTCGTCGAGGTAGCATTTATGTATAGGACGTTCTCGGGCGTAACAGTCACATATGTATAGGTCAAAACATATGGCTGTGCGGCTGCTACACATATTAAGACTGCCGTGGCAAACTTTGCAAAGACAAATAGGAGTGGCCACCTTGAACCACCAGCTTTGCCGAGACGCCTAGCCAATGTCTGGGACTTTTTTCTGCCACGTACATAGAGAAAAAGCAGGACAATTGTCGAAGCGGGTATTAGTAATAGCATTTGGGGCTCTTCGAATCCAATGCTAGTCGTCAGAGCTTGGGGGAACATAGCCTGCGCCACCACCCTGATCTCCAGATGAACTCTGACCTGAACTAATTTGCCTCTCTTGGCCGGCTGGGTTTCTGGCAACGAGTCCTATAATCGCGTTCCTAGCATTCATAATGTCGGGGGCCAAAGGTCCCGTAGCCTTTACCTTACTTGCATCATTGAGCAAGTTGCTCAATAGGTTATCTGTGCCAGGAGAATTCCCACTACACAAGATTTTCAGCAAGCTTCCGTATTTTCGTGCTGTTTCCATTAGGAGAGTGGCGTTTCTAAGAGAGTTTAGGCTTTTCCAGAGCCTCTCTTGAGAGGAGTCGATTATGCTGACATGGTTTTCGGCTACCGTAGCCTTGTTTACCTTTGATAGCGCATTGTTGGCGTTTTCTATTTGATATGTAGCGTTAAGTATCCTCAGCTCGATTTCACTGTAGCGTTCCAGAGCCTCGTCTATTCTACACCTAGCCAGGAGCGCTAGAGCCTCCTTTAGCTCTTTCCCCGTATTGTTTAGTGATACAAGTGCCAGTGAAGAATTAGACGAGGCCTCAGCAACGTATAGATAGCTCCTGGCCACTTGTACAATGAAAGTATCCATAGAGCCGTATGCATGAGACAAGTTGTCAACATACATCTCAAGCTTGTTTCTGTTTGTAACGGCTTCCTCTGGGGTAAAGTCCAGAGCTTGGATTGGGTAGCCAGCTAGCTCCGACTCGATAGCTAGAGCCGACTTGTTAAGATACATAACGGCCTTAACGTATTCCTCGAGAACATTTATATTTGGCCTGCTCGGCACAATTGGCCAATAGCTGTAAATGATATATAGAGACGCGAGAACCATCGCTAGGAGAGAAAAAACAACAGAGATATCGAGGGGTAGCTTTTCTTTCCGAACCACTTCAAATCTAAGATTACAGCCAAGTAATACATATATAATCTTGACTTCAAAGCAACCTAAGTTAGAGCGACATGTGAGACTCATTTCACTCTTTGTGGAATCGTAAATGTTTGAATGTCGCGCTCAATTGTTAACAGAACTTCCCAGGAGGAAAATAAAGCCCCATTAGTAAAAGTATTCCTGTTTTTTGATACATTTAGGGTTGAAGAATCTTCGTCATGTATGGCGAGTCCCTGGGTCTCGTATAGCCGTGTTTTCTATAGTATTCCCTCGCACCTACACCTGACAAGACAAGCATCTTGGTTCTGTCGTATTCCTCCAAGGCTATTCTTTCGGCTTCTTTTAGGAGCTTGGAGCCCCAGCCCTTGTGTTGCCACGCCTCTTCGTCGTACCCGCCTATTGGTACCTCTGGGCCGTAGACGTGTAGCTCCCTTATGATCGCGGTTCTGCCGTCTATTTCCCAGCGGTGCGCGTATTGGGAGGGAATCCTCATCCTTATGAGCCCTACGAGGACGTTGTTTTCCGGGTCCTCTGCGGCGAGGAAAATTTCTTCGCCCATGCTTGCTTGGTATGTTTCCCTTGTTATCCTTATTTCCTTGGGGACTATACCTCTCCTTATCTGGCGGCTGACCTCCCTGTACCTAATGTCGTTGATTGTGATCCCCTTCTCTATCGCTTTTCTCTCGACGAGCTCGCGCAGGTTTGACTTTTTAGGCCCCGCTATTATCTGGTTAGCTGGGACGTCGCGTTGAACCCTTATTACGCGGACCCAACGTGGAATGTACCTGTACATCTCGGAGATGAGTTCTGCTGCCTCCTCGTCGGTCAACGGCTTGTAGAGACCTCTTCTCCATTGCTCGTAGAGGCCTGTACCCTCCATGACGAGGGTTGGGTAGATCTTTAGCATGTCTGGCATGAAGTCTGGATTGCTGAAGATTTCTCTAACCATCTCTATGTCCCTATCAAAGTTGGATCCCGGCAGACCCGGCATAATGTGGTATACGACCTTGAAGCCCGCGTCCTTCAGTATGCGCGTCGCCTCTACGACCTCTTTTACCCCGTGGCCCCGGTTGACCCTTTTCAGGACGTCTTCGTGGATGCTCTGGACTCCGATCTCTATTTTTGTGGCGCCCAGATAGAGGAACCAGTCTGCGTCCCCCTCTCTGGCCCAGTCCGGCCTGGTCTCGATTGTCAGCCCGACGACCCTGATTTGTGCGGTCTCGTTTCGTAGCTGGGCCTCCTCTAGGCTCGGCAGTTCTTCAGGTGGATCCTCGGGGTACCTGTTGAAGGCCTCAAACATCCTCGTGACGAACCATACCTGGTAGTCTCGGGGCATGGCGTTGAAGGTCCCGCCCATAATTACTACCTCTGCCTTGCTGGGGAGATGTCCCATGGCCTGGTACTGTTTGAGCCTGAGCTTTACCTGTAGGTATGGGTCGAAGCCAGCATGTATCGCCCTCATTAGTGCAGGCTCGTTGCCAACATAGCTTTGGGGTGTGCCCTTGTCTGGTCCCCCGGGACAGTAGAGGCATTTTCCATGTGGACATGGGTAGGGCTTAGCCATGACTGCGAAGACGTGGACCCCTGAGAGCATCCTTGTAGGCTTGATGGGCTTCTTTACAGCCTCCTGCATAACTCCCATATGATAATTGTACATGCCGGCTTTAAAGGTTAAACCAAAACGTTGTTCATGAATGGATGTATTGCTCTCTACGGGTCGCCACAGGCAATTTCTTGGTGATGTACCTTTGTAAGACTAGACCGAAAATTAATATTGCAATTGTGAAGCTGATAGAGACAGCTAGAAGAGCTTCTCCATTAGCAAAGTAGAAGAGTTGCGGATAGGTAGCCAAGTACGGGAGATAGAGTGCTGGGCTTCCCTCTGGATTGCTTTTCGCTATTTGTGTGTATAGGAGCGTAGCAACAAAGGATACGGTAAACCAGCCTACAAAGTTTAACATGGGTATTCCAAACCATGACCCAGTATCGAGCCATTCCCAAAAGCCAGCACTAACCATGGCAGGGTCTATGGCGAGGTCTAACAGAACCATGAGTAGGGATGCCAGTACGAGCCTTCTCCACTTGTCTCTCGTCAGGGGTAGTGACGCGAGATATGATGTGTAGAGGTACGTTCCCCATGCAATGATGATTGGGATAGGTACGTTAAAAAGCGTAGCGTTCCTGAATCTTAGATACCTGTAGCGTCCAAACGGGACGCCGAAGCTTAGCCCCAGAAACTCTGAAAAGAATCCTACCAGTGAGCCGAGTATTACGAGTAGGGGCGCCTCTTTCCACTCTTTATATGCGGCGAGTAAAGATGCTACGAGGAATCCAAGCAACAGGGTCTCGCCGACTTGCCTGGGAAGAAACAGCGCAAATGTAAAAGACAATAGGTAGCCCGTTCCAAGGAGAATAGCGGCTAAGGCGAGTCTACCAGCCATAGATCTAAAAAGGTGCGAGAAAATATTAGTAATTTTCTACTTTGAAAAAAGTCATTGTTATATCTTGGCAGCGCCGTACCTCATTGCTTCTCCTATGTATTTCTGTGTAAACACATATATCGCTATGATTGGTATAGCGAAGAGAAGGGTTCTAGCCGCAAAGTCGCTCCAGAAAATTGTCTGGCCTGTCGCAGTGGCATAGACGTATGCGGCCAGGGTCTCCACCCTTAGGAAGTTTGCAATGATGAATTCTCCCCAGGCGCCCATAAAGGCGAAGAGCGCGATGACCACCATTGTTGGCTTCGAGGCGGGAAGGACTACGTCGAATATTATTTGTCTCCAGTTGGCGCCGTCAATGAACGCGGACTCGTCTATCTCCCTCGGCAAGGCGTCCAGGTAGTTTTTGACCATCCAGGTCTGGAATGGTACTGCTCCCGCGGTATAGATAGCCGCCAAGACGACTGGGTTCCCGATGACTGGTAACCCGAGCTGGTTGAGTTTTAGCAACATTACGTAGAGCGCTATGACTGCGGCCACACCGAATCCTCCACCGACCTGGTTCATTACCAGGTATGCTACCAGCAACGTGTCCCTGCCTGGGAACCTGAACCTTGAAAATGCATAGGCAGCTGGAGTAATCACTACGAGAGCAAATATTATGTTTATGAGTGCTACTAGGAGGCTGAGGAGCGTGTCGTTAATGAATCGTGGGTCGCTTATAGCCTTTACATAGTGCTCTAACGACAGTCCGGCCTTTGCTACTTGCGAAATGTCTGTTACGATCATTTGTCCCCTTACGAGGCTTGACAGCAAGGCAAAGAGAACTGGGTATAATAGGATAAAGACGATTAGTGCACCGAAGGTTGTCAAGACTATTGATGCTACAAATCGGTACCAGTACCTTCCGACCATCACATACCACCTGGAGTCGTCCTCTTGTAGATTAGGAAGTACCATATGAGCGCGTATATGAACAGTATGGCTACAACTACGAGGTAAGCCGCTGCTGACAATCCGTATAGCTGGTCTAGGTAGGCCCTATTGTAGCCGAAGAGAACAATCATCTCGTTTACGCCTCCGGTCGTCCGTGGGAACCACAAGAACTGGATGTCCTTTGTTGGTCCTCCATTGTTTATGAGTAGAGGAACCATGAATGCCTGTAAAGATGCTCCAGCCGTCAGTATGCTGGCGAATAGTACTGGCCTAGAGATTAGGGGTAGCATTATGTCTTTAAATCTCTGCCAGACAGATGCACCGTCAACCATCGCGGACTCAATGAGCTCCTTAGGTATAGAGGTGATAGCGGCCATCGTGACAGTCATTATGAATGGATAGGCTAGCCACATTTCCACGATGTTGTAGGCCAGGAAGGCGTCCCACTCCCTGTTATAGATGTTTATGTCGATGCCAAGGCCTTTAAGGAAGTACCACAATGGACCCATCTGTGGGGCCATAAACATTCTCCACGTTGTGACAGAGAGGAGCACGGGCAACGCCCAAGGGACAAGCAAAGCCGCCCTCATTATTTTTCTCCCATAGATGAGCTCTGACGAGAAGAGGAAAGCCAGGAAGACTCCGACCGCTACCTTTAATGGCACGCTTGTAAGGACAAAAAGAAGTGTCTTGTATATTGAGTTAGGGAACCTCGAATCCGAGAAAAGGGTTTCAAAGTTCTTGAGGCCAACAAAGTGCATGGATATTTTGTCTATCTCCTCGTCTAGGCCTTTAGTAGCAGACGCGACAAAAGAGTCATAGTTTGTCTCGATTTGCCTTAGCATGTCTCTAGCCGTCTGTAGAAGTGACAGGGCTTGGTCTATTTTTGGGACAACGCTTGTCCTGAGCTGTGCGAGGTCGTCCTCGGTCAGGATAAGCTTAAATCCTACTATTTTGTCGATGTCCGCCCAGATGCCTCCATCAATAAGGGTAACAGCCTTGGAGACAACATCGCCTAGATTGGCATAGTAGTAGAGAAAAGTTGTGTTACTCGTTATTATGTTTGAGGCATATGCAAGAGCATTGTCAGTGGTGCCTCTTATCTCGGAGATCTTCGCAACTGAAAAGTTCTGAGGCGTAGAGGACTGTATAATTTGTTTCAGCGTAAGCAAGGAGGAATAGGCATTCCCGAGATAATTATCTACTGCATAAACCTGTTTCAAAACGTTTTCCCGGTTATTCTGGAGATAGTTGATTATGTTGGCGCGCTGTGCCTGGAGTTCACGTATCCTGGGCTCAGAGGCTATGTTGTAATTGTTGGCGTCTGTAAAGGCAACATAGATCGAGTATGCTATTGGCCATATTGAGAAGAAGAGGTACATGGCCAGACTCAGGAAGATAAGCATGAAAGCTACGTGTGAGGGATACAAACCTTTACTCTTGGACTTGGCCATAAAAAAACCTCTTTATCTTATTATTCTTCCCTTGTCTAGACTTTAACTCTTTATTTTTGCTAGGATCTTTGCCTGTGCATCGTTAAGTAGCTGGCTCAGCGCCTGGACAGCGGCGTCGGGACCCTTCTCATTGTAGGTTGTCAACACTGAGTTTAGAACGTCGGAGACTGGAGCCCAGACGTACTGCATGTTCGCGGATTTGGGCATTGGAACGCTGTTTGAGACTGACTGTGCAAAGCCGAGGGTTGTCGGGTACTTGTCTGCATTAGCTTGTAGGTATTGTAGTATGGATAGCTTTACTGGGATGTATCCCGCGTCGACCAGGGTCTTCAATGTGTCATCGTTGAGTGTGAACCACATCGAGAATAGGATGGATGCATAGAGCCTGTTCTTGTCGTTGGCAACGACACTCGTGATCCATAGTAGCTTGATTCCAGAGAAGGGCCTCGGAGTCTTCCCGTCGATTGATGGAATCGGGTACACAACAGTGTTTGGAATCGTTTCCTTGATTGTCTTTATGTTCCATGGGCCCGTAACCATGCATGGGGTTCTCTTTTCGAGGAGTATTTTGAGCTGGGTCTCCATGCCTGTGTCAGACGTATACATGTACTTCATAACGTGGGTGATGTAGAACTTTAGCCCCTCGAGGGTGCCAGTTGTGTTGACTCCGGCCGTGTTCTTGTCGTCGTCATAGTAGAAGCCTCCAAATGCGGTAACAAATGGGTAGACGTGGTAGGGGTCAATCTGGTAGGCTATACCATACGTGTTCTTAGATGGGTTGTACCATTGTTGCATTATTTTCTCGTAGTCGCTCCAGGTCTGTGGAGCCGTCGGTACAAAGTCCTTGTTACATACGAGGGCTATTGCTTCTGCCGCCCATGGGAAGCCGTAGAAGTGTAGCTTGTAGACGCCGCTTGAATAGGCAGAAGCCATGTATTGTTGCTTGAGGTCTGTCAGGGTCTCAACTGGGAGATACTGGTCAAGCGCGATTATTGTCCCGCTGTCCGCCAGGTCTCCCGTCCAGTCATGTGCCCAAGTAAACACGTGGGCGGTGTTCTCGATGTCCCCTGTCAAGACGCCTGCCTTTACCTGTTCCTTCAGGTTCTGGACATTTGTATATTTGATAGTTATCCCCGGATACTCTTTCTGGAATTTGTCTATGACCTGTTTCATTACTTGGACTTCCCAGTCACTCATCCCAGTCCAGAAGTTTATTGTGACCTTTACTTGTCCAGCTTTAGCTTTCTGGACAAAGTCGTAGAAGTCGCTGGGGACTCTTATCTGGCTTGTTCCAATAGTGAGTGTTTGGAGAGTTGGGCCAGAAGGCTGCTGGGGCTGTGATGGCTGTGAGGGCTGCTGGGGCTGGGAAGGCTGGCTCGGCTGGGAGGGTTGACTAGGTTGCGAGGGCTGAGAGGGTTGAGTAGGTTGGCTTGGCTGTGTGGGCTGTGGAGATGGGGGCAGGGTTAGGTAATATGCGCCTATTATGCCGACAGCTACAATGACGAGAACAATTGCTATGAGCACGTTTCTACTTATGTTCATGTTTCCACCTGCAGTTAAATATTTGTTGGGCTTCCATAAATAAATTTCTTTGCTAAAACTTTATAATACCAAAATTGTTCAACGATTAACACGATCTATGAATACTTAAAGCCTTAATTTATAGACTATTATACCCTAAGGGTCTAAGCCGTGTACAAGGTGATAGGACGCGAAAAGCTAGGAGATAAGAGACTAGGCAGATACATTGTGGAGTTTTCTTGCAGGTGGCCGCAAGAGGCAAGCTTCCTTTATCTTGTCTCCACTTTTACTTCTTACTTTCCAGGAAGGATAGAAATGAAGAGAGAAGAAAGTCGTGGAAAAGCCATCGTAAAGCTTTGGGAAGGAGTGTATCCATACAGGTTTGCATCGACTTGTGGAGCCAGCTTTCTAGACGAGGAAAACACATTAAAAGAAACGTTGAAGCCTTGGCCTGACAGCGACTATACGGCAGAGTTCTCGCTGGCAATGATTGGCGTGGAAGAATTCATTAAGGCCTCGAGGGAGGAAAAAGCACCTCCAGAGCTCATAATACATGACGAAAACGATCCAGCCTTTATCAGCCACTACCTAGGCGACACGATTATTAGGCTAAAGGCTCCAAGGAACACCCTAAGGGGAGCCTACATAGAAACAAGTAAAGGAAAAGTTGTCCAAATGGAGAAGTTTCATAGCAACAAATTTGTTGACTATTTCCAAGGAAGGGTGGCTGGCAGGGTAGACGCATACAGGTTTCTACTTAGGCTTGAGGACGGAGACGCCGTTTATGGAAAGAATGGCGTAGGGGATGAAGAATACATTTATCCTGTCACTATTAGAGGAGTAGATCATGCTGAATGGTTTCTCGGTGCAACTTACTATTTGATTTTTCCGGACAGCTTTACACGTGAAAAAAAGGTGATACAGGGGGACAGGCCTAGAACAAGGCTAGGCGGAAAAATAAAAGATATTACGCTTAGCCTCGACCATATAGCCTCGCTCGGCGTCGACGCTATATATCTCACACCCATCTACAAGGCCCAGAGTTATCACCGTTACGACGTGATCGATCACTTTTCACTTGACGACGACATTGGAACATGGGAAGACTGGGAGGAACTTGTTCGTGAATCAGAAAAAAGAAACATAAAGGTTGTTGTAGACGTTGTCGCCCACCATGTATCGCCATGTAGCAATGAGTTCAGAGAAGCGATTCTAAACGAGAACTCGAGGTACAAGGGGTGGTTCAGGTTTAACCGTGAGCCCGAGCCCGGTGAGCTCGAAGCCTTAAGAAAACTGGTGTCAGGGGGCTGTGACAAGCCTTCAAGCGATCTTTTGGGAAAAAAGCCTTTCTACGAGACGTTTTTCTGCAACTGGTTCATGGCTAAGCTTAACTACTCGAACCCTGAAGTCAAAGAGAGACTAGTTAAGCTGGCACATTTCTGGCTCGAGAAGGGTGCTAGGGGATTTAGGATAGATGTTGGACACGCTATCCCAGATGATGCCATGCAGTTTTTCTATGAAAAGGTAAAAGAGAAGTGTCCCAGCTGTCCAGTAATACTCGAGATCACGAATGGCGATAGCCTTTACCCATTAGGCATCACGGCCGACTCAGCGATGAATTACGACCTCAGGGCACTCCTGCTAGACTTTTTCATAAACAAGTCCATCGATGCCTATAGCTTTGTTGAGGGTGTAAAGAATCTTTACGTCGACATGCCACTCTACGCCGCAAACTCCATGTACAACCTGCTTGGTAGCCACGACACACCCCGAATAGCGACACTTGCAGAAAAGTGCGGAGAAAAATGCCTGAAAGCCTTGTATGTTGCAATGTTTCTCCTTCCGGGCTCGCCCTCAATATATTATGGGGACGAATTCGGGATGAAGGGGGGACATGACCCAAACAACAGGATGCCTATAACATGGAACTCCAACGAGTGGAACATTGAACTGCTTGAACTTATACGCAAACTCTCGGAGCTGAGAAAGAAGTTTCTCTCGGTAAAGTATGGATTCTTCGACGCCGAGCCCCTCAACACGGAGGCAGTAAAAATAACTAGGTGGATGGACTCCGAGGAAGTCCTCCTAATAATAAACCGTGAAGGAAATATAGAGGTAACGCTAAAAGAAGAATACACGGAGCTTAACAGTGACAGGAGAACTAGAAGAATAGAGCTGGATCCCTATTCCTGGGTGATACTCTACAAGAAAAAAATAAAAGAAAAATAATTTATTTTGTCTGTTTTTGTTCCTCTTTTCTGGGTCTAAGCAGTATACCTATCCCTGCACCGAGCAGGATACCGGCGACGAGGCCTACAAGGAGGGAGCGCGTAGCCTCCTCTCTACCCACGCCTGTAGCCTGCATAGCCTGTAGCTGGCTCTGGAGCTGGGCTATCTGGGCTTGGAGAGAAGACAGTTGTCCCTGGAGGTCTTGAACCTGACTTTTAAGGTTGTCCCTCTCCTTAGTCACTGCGTCAAGCTGAGCCTTTAGCTGGTTTATAAGCTGGTCTCCAGCCTGCTGTGTAGATACAGCAGATATTCCGTGGATCTTTGCTGGCTTGGCTTCCTTGTCGGCCACATACGAGCTGAGCTGGCTGTATTGGTCCTCAGCGGTAGGCGCAAGGAGATCCATTATGCGCGGTATCACATTGAACAAAACTGCTTTTGCATGTTTGGCGCCCGCCCCTACAACCCAGACGTCTGGGTCTAGGCCAAATGGCCTTATCTTTTGTGGACCGTATCCGTCGTAGCTTGTCAGAGCCACAGTATATACCCATTTTGAGGCATTTCCGGCGTCAGGCAAAATGCTCTTTGACACTTCTCCAATTATTGCGTTTCTGGCAGGGTCAGCGTAGACCTTGAACCTATTTCCGTCCTGGACATATACTGTGCCGTCAGAGAGGTATATGCCCGACTTTTCGCCGTTCGGGACGGGGTCAGAGCCCCATCCTGGTGCAAGCAATACAGCTATGTGCCAAGCAGAATCGTCAGTAAGGTTAACATTTAAGCCAAAGGTATCAGTCCTTCCCGGGAGCTTCAAGGTTGTATGGATGTAGATATGAACAAGTTGCAGGCAGAAGCCGTTTGGCCCGCCCCACGGGTTTCCGCCTAGGTTCTTCACGTATACTTCAAAGACGAGACTCGTGCCAGTGTCTAGAACCCTGACCTTTGTCAAGTCGAATACCCCAGGCACAAACACGTCGGCTTTGGGGTACTTGTAGCCTCCCGCGCCGTCGTCGTCCCCCTCTGGGTCAGAAGCCTCGAACACCGTCTTGGCTCCAGCAACCGTAGTGGCTCTTGGGACGACCAGCTGGTAGACCTGCCCGATACGGGTAGAGTATTCGGCTATGTTTCCAGAGTCATAGGTGACAGAGGATATATAGACGAGCTCTCCCTGTGAGAGGGCAAGGTTGCTCCAGGGAACATATGCCTCCACAACATCGTTTACCGACGCTGAGCCGTAGAATAAGGGGATCCATCCGCCCTTGCCGTCTGCCGCGCTTACAATTATTGTTGAATTGGCTGGGTAGATTAGGATCTCGTAGAACAGGCCCATGCCTAGATCCAGCTTGGAGTATCTTGGGATGGAGTTGAAGCCTGGATGCATGGGGCTGACACTCCTAGACATTGCAGTTGTGTAAATGCCAATCGCAACGCTAGGCCTTGAAAGCACTGACTTATCAACTGGTACAACGGCCAAGTAGAGACCATTTCCAGTTGGCGAGACAAGTATGCTTTTAGCCACCTTGTTGCCCATAGACATGTTTAGGGCGCCGTTCCACTCGCCTGGCGCTAGAACCCCGTCAAGCTTAGGCTCTACACTTGGCGGCTTTGGCGTATCCGTGTTTAAGACGCCCACAGGCGTGGCGTCAGGGTTAAACTGGGTCAAGAGGTAGTCAGGCGGCGTCATGCCGGCGTCAATGTATGCTTTTCTAAGATAGCCTTTGTACATGGGGTTTGCTGGGAATCCTCCACCCATGTCGCCACCATACCAGAATGTCCAATCGCTTGCCTCGGCCCTCAGAATGTCTTCGACAACGTTTGGATTAATGAACAAGGCGTCCTGGAGTCTAGAGACACCCAGTTTTTGTAGAACATCATTCCTGGTTTTTATCAGCATCATCCATGCGGCGTTTTCCTGTCTCTGTCCAATCCAAACCGCGAGCTCGCCTCCCGACCATGAGCCTTCAGGTATTCTTCCCTGGACGTCTTTCCTTGGAAGAGAAGTGTAGGCGTCGTCCGTGTAGCTTAGAGGTACGTCGGATATGTCTCTACCAGCTAGGTCTAGGTACTTGTATGTTTTTAGTGGGAGCTCCCTTGTTGTGGAAGAGAACTTTGAGAGGTATTCAGCTGGCGTGGTTGTAACAAGTATCCCCTTTGACTGGTAATCGCTTAGCAAAGAGTATAGTGCTTCCAGGAATGTGTCTCCGAATTCCTGGTAGTTTTCCCAGGGGTTTTCCCCGTCAAGCGCTATAACAATGATGTTTGTGCCGTCACTTTTCTTTGCAAGGTTTAGTAGCCTGTTGACAAAGTCTTGTGCTGCCTGTTTCGGGTCCTGTCTGCTGTACTGGAAGCCTATCAGGTCGCTGAGCTCGTAGTTCCTGAAGAACACATATATCTTGCTTCCCCCGTATGTAGCGTACCAGCCCCTCATGCCCACATTTGGATCCGAGGGGTCGAGCCCGGCCTTGACCAAGAGTGACTCGTCGGTGACTGTCCAGAGGTAGCCTTCACTGGCAAAAATGTTGAGTACCTGGTCGTTTACCGCCTGCTCAGCTGGCCAGATCCCCTTCGGCTTATAGTTGAATACTTTCTGGAATAGTTGTGTGCTGAGGCTGACGTGGAGCCTGACGTCGTCCTGTAGGCCGAAGTCTGCGAGGATTGGCGCAAGTGGGTGGCTATATGGGACAGGTATAAGCTCTATCTGGCCCTTGCTTGCAAGCGTTCCATAGATGCCTAGCACCTTGCCTAACAAGTCTTTGTGAACACTTAGTATGTCCTGTAGTTGCTGCCTCGTGAAACCCTTGCCTCCGCTGAGTGCCTGTTGCCTTAAGGTGTATACTTGTGGGTACTGCTCCCTCAGAACCTCAGGATCTATCCAGAAGAGGTTGAAGAGAACAGCTAGATCCACAAAGTCTTGGTCGGTGAACTCTGAGACAACCTTTGCCTTGTAGTCCTGTTCCGGCAGGTACCTGTACTTCGAGAGTGCACTCTGCGCCCTGTCCCTGAGCTCTGTATACCGTGGAACAACATTGACGACCCTGTCCCAGTTGACGTCGAAGAAGCCCCCTGGCATCACCAGCATAGAAAACTTTTCGTCTATGCTGAGCGACGCTCCAGAGGCAATTTTCTCAGACAATATTTGCCTGTAATCTTTTATGCCCTGGTTGTAGTCGAGGATTTGCTGTATGAGCGAGCCGGAAAAGGTAAATGTTGCTTTTACCGATGGGTACTTGCTGAGAATATATGCCATCTTGTAGTAGTTGCCGACCGTGTGCATCCTTGTCCATGGCAGGATGAACGCCTTGCCGTCTGCGTCATAGTACCAGGCTGATGATAGTGCCAAATAATAGATACATAGAGAGGCTTTGTCTCTTGCGCAGACACGAATGAAGCAAAGGGCTGAACAATGAGTAGCGCCAGAAGAACAAGCATAACTAATTTTTTATCCATAAAGAATCACCAGGAGAAAAAATATTTTTTTATTGTGGGGCTTTAGGCGTCTCCTTCTTCTTTCCTTTCCCCAAGAAGTAACCAACAGCGAGGCCGACTATGAGGAGGACTATGGCGAGGCCCACAGCCGTGCCAGTGTTCATGGTTGAGGCTTTCAGGGCGTCAAGATCACTCTTAAGCTTCGAGTTTTCGTCCTGCAGGCTCTTAACCTGGCTCTGTAGAGTGTTGACTTGGCTCTGGAGCTGTGATATCTGGCTCTGCAAACTGTTTACCTGGGTCTTCAGGTTGTCCCTCTCCTGTGCAACAGAGGCAAGCTGGGCTTTGAGTTGTGGTAGGATTGGCGGGATGGTGGCGGGAGTCTTTGTGTTTACGTCGAAGCTACTTAGCCACTGGTATTGTTCTTGGTCTGTTATCCCGTTGGGGTACTCAGGACTATATACAGCAATATCGTATACCCTAGGCTCGATGCCGAACTTTATCGCGTTTGCCATTGCTAGTTTCTGCTCATTGGTTGCCGTGGCAACTGCCCAGATGACCCAGTCGCCCTTGTCAAGGCTTGTACCCCTAACCTTTAGTGACCCGAATCCGTCGTAGCTGGTAAGAGCAACAACTATTCTCCAGTTCTTTATGTTTGCAGGGTCAGCCTGGTCGAACAGCGACCTGTCGAGGGTCGCTACGATAGCGTTTCCTTGTACTGAGACTTTGAAGTTGTCTCCCTGAACGACCTCATCGAAGGGCCTATAGAGGACGGCGCATTGTCCCTTAGGTATTGGTTGTGGCGGAGTCTCCCAGCATGGGCCCAGTATAATTGCGTAGTGCCATGCCCAGGACGGGTCAAAGTTCAAGTTTAGGCCAATGGCAGAGGAACGGGCTGGGACATTTGGTGGAGCATCTGTGTGAAGATATATCTGAAGGTTTTGGAGGCAGAAGCCGTTCTTGGCGCTCCATGGGTTTCCACCTGTGTCCTTCAGGTAGACCTTGAAAGTGACTGTTTTGTTCTCGACATATACTTCGAACTTGACTATGTCGAATATTCCTGGCTTGAATACATCTGCCGTTGGATAGCCATAGAAGCCAGGACCCTTGTCGTCTCCAGTAGGGTCAGAAACCTGTATTGTTGGGTTTTGTGCCCTGACAGGCACAAGTAGAAACGGCAGTATTAGTACGAGTAGCAATGTCAGTACCCTAATTTTGTTTGTGTTTTTCATGGTATCTGCAAGATTTTACTGTATATAATTGTATTTAAGTTTTTCTTGTTATAAATAAATAATCCTGGACAAATATTTTACACGAAAAGTGAAGATTAATTAATTAAAAACATTAAAAACTGCTGGAAGAAAGTTTTGCATAAATAGACTTTGAAGGACAATACGACTGGGAACAACTTAAGATGGATCCAGAAAAAGTTTGCATTTTATGCCTAGCTGTAAATGTCCAAATGGAAATGACTTTTACTTAGTTTTAGAAACATAGGCTAGTAGGGAGACGGACAACAGCTGTGTTGCCAACACGTAGGCTCCGATCAGCCAAATGGGAGCGTTAAGGTCTATCATAAGTCCGTATAGCGCTCCCGCCCCGAGAGAGCCTAGGCCAACCATTGTGCTGAAGACACCGTACGCGGTAGCCCTAACACTTGGGTCTGTAAGGTCGCCTACAGCAGCGCGGTAGACAGACTCCTGCGAGCCCAGGACGATACCAAAAACTAACGCGGATGCAACTATCATTGCTAGGCTCCTCTGGAACGCTAGGAGCGGGATCAGTATTGAGAGGGTGAAGGGGAAGAATAGGACGCGGAACTTGTACTTGTCATACAATAGACCAAAAGCCAAGGCGAAAACTGCGTCTATCAACTGTATAGCCGCGTAGAGGAGGGGAGGGAACCATGGGCCCATAGCTTTGACCTCGGGTGTCTCACCGGCTAAATAGAGGATGAGTGAGGCTGGGAAAAGTCCCAGGGCGTTTATACCTACGGCCGTTATATAGGCTGTTGCCCGCCGGGATAGAACCTTTGAGCCCTTGTTCTCGTCTTTCTTGTTGTTTGTCATTTCCTCTGGTAGCTTTGTTTTGGCTCTGAGATAGATCAATGTAAACACAAGCAGAAGGTAGGGTATAAAGGATAGGTAAAACGCGTATCTAAAGTTGCCAAAATATGCAATCGCTACTGCAAACAATAGTGGACCAAGAGTTGCCCCGATCTGATCCATGAGCTCGTGTATACCGAAGGCTTTCCCACCGCCTATGCTCTTCGATGCAAAAGAGATGATCGTGTCCCTAGAGGGCGTCCTGATGCCTTTCCCAAGCCGCTCGAGGATGACTAGTGTAGCCGCTAGTGCCCAGCCTAGGCCGAGGACCTCGCTGAGTGGAATAAGGGGAATTGCTATGATAAGACCGTAGCCCAGAAACACCAGAAGCCAGTAGCTCTTGGTTTTGTCCGCCAGGTAGCCTCCTAGCAGTCTGGAAAAATAAGACATGAGTTCTCCAAGTCCCATCACGGTGCCGACGACGGCCGCGGAGGCTCCAAGGAACTTCATGTATTCTGGTATGGTGCCGCGGGACCCCTCATAAATTATGTCTCCTAAGAGACTCACAATGCCGAAGGAGAGAATAATACTATAGGCTCTCCGCTTTTCATCATTCATATGACGCGCCAAGAAATCTTACAGGGAAAAAACATATTTATCTTATGCTAGATTCCATCTTTGAATCTTTTGATACCTCGAGACTCCAGCCAAAAAAGGTGATACAGTTAGCTACAAAAGGAAAAAGAGGAAAAACTTCTCAAAAGAGATTCGTCTCTAAAATTTTTGGAACACATTAAACTTATGAAATATTCGAAGTTCTATGGTAACAGAGTAGGAAAAAACCGGTCAAAATCTGAAATAACACCGAGCAAAAAAATTTACTTTACGAAAAAACTGGCACGATTCTTCATAAATAGTTGCTACCAGGCAATTTTATCAAGATTATGGTCTCTAAGGGGAATCCAGAAGAAAAAAGAATTATTTTAGAGATGTTATTTTTTTGTGGCTTCTTTTTCTTTTCCTTTCTTTTTACCACAACCTTTCTTCTTAGTTTCTTTTTCTGCCATAACGTTACATTTATGCAAAACATGGAGTTAAATAATTAACGCTTAAGTATTAGTCTCGAACCTTTCTTCATACTTCTTAAACCATAATAAGTCCAAGTTTACTTAGAGCCTAAAAATAAAATTCTTTAAGAGAAATGCAAGGAAGATCGTTGCACCTATGATCACGAGGAGGTAGTCCTTGAATGAGAACCTGAGCTCTCGGTACCACGTGTGACACTTCTCGGAACCGAAGCCCCTCAGCTCCATCGCGTCTGCTATGTCGTATACGTTCAAAGCTGAGCTAACAGTTACTGGCAGGATCAAGGGTACGACTTGGATTATTCTTGCTAGGGGGTTTTTGCCTCCTCTTGGCCTATAGCCTCTAGCCATCTGTGCCTCGAGGGTCTTTCTAAGCTCTCTAAACATCTCAGGTATATACCTGAAGCTTAGCTCGACTACGTATGCGGCTTTGTATGGTACTCCTAGCTGTCCAAGTGCAGGGGCATATAGGTTAGTGGGAGTGGTGAATACGAGTGCGAGGGTAACTGTTGCAATGGATAGGAGCCTTAACACGGGTGTCACTGATGCGAGTAGATTCTCTTCGGTTATCTTTATTGGCCCCCACTCTGCCAGTACGGTTCCTCCTTTGGGGTAGAGTAGGGTAAGTGTAAAAAGGTTAAGGAAGGACAAGACAACTATTACGAGTATTAGGAACCTCCACGTTGCATAGGTTTCCCTGAAGGGTAAACGTGCAAGCATATAGAAGACAAAACCAGCTACAAGTAGAAAGGCTACTTCTATTAAGCCGCGGGCGATCAGCGTGGACAAGATAAAGAGAAAAACAAATATGATTTTTGCCCTGGGGTCAAGCCTGTGTATTATGCTTTTGCCCTCAATGTACCTAACAAAGCGTTCTCCCATATCGTTATGCCCTTCTAGCTCTCCCCGCGGCTGCCTTGTAGTATGCGGCTACTAGGAGGGGCGTCAATATTGCACCGTTAACGGCGTCTGTTACTGCCGCAGGCAGGAAAAGTGCATATATTGCCTCCTCAAGTGTAGAAATGCCGTAGCCGAAGATATAGTCCGTGAAGGCGGCGAAGCCCATGCCGATAATCGAGCCAACAACCGCAAGTATTGCGGCCCAGATTAGTCCGACCTTTTCTCCCCTCTTCTCTTCTGGTAAGAAGTATACCACAAGCCCCGGTATCAAGCCGAGGAGACCGTTGCCAACGTCCCAGTTCCACCAGAAGCCTCCCCAAGATATTGCGTCGCTTATAATGTTTCCCAGGAAGCCAGAAACGAAGCCAACTATGGGTCCAAAGACATAGCCGAAAAACATTGGTATCGAGACGCTTGGTCTAAGGGATACTAGCTGGGTCCCCGGTAGCTGTAAAACGTTGAAGAAAACGTTGAGGGCAGCGTAGAGGGCAGTACCTACAGCCATTGCAACTATTTGGGTAGTGCCAAAACCTTTCTTAGGTGTTTTCGCGTTCACGATAGATTTTCGACATATTTAAATTTAAGTTTTTTGTAGGGCTTTCTCGAGCTCTCTCCTCCTGTACACCCTTTTCCCGTTGCTCAGCTCTCTGCCAAGCCTTATTAGCTGTGTCTCGCGCAGACTACCCTGCCTCAGAATGTCCTCCCTAGCTAACACCTCTACTGTTGAGCCATCGGCTATGACCCTGCCCCCAGACAGAACTATGGTCCTGTCTGTGTACTCGAGTGCTATGTCTATATCATGCGTTATGAGGATGAAGGTGCGGACTTGGTTCAAGGAAGTCACAAAGTCTAGGAACCTGACATAGTTAGCGTAGTCTTGCCCAGCAGTAGGCTCATCCAAGATGAGGATGCTTGGATACATTGTGAGAACAGCTCCAACACATATACGCTTCTTCTCTCCATAGCTAGAGGAGAAGGGCGACCCGTCAAGGAGATGGCTTATCCCGCATGCCTTTGATACTTCATCTACTCGTTTATCGATTTCTTCCTGTGGAACCCCGAGGTTCCTGGGTCCAAATGCTAACTCTTCCCTCACAGTCCTGGCAAAGAGCATTGAGTAGGGGTCCTGCACGACAAGCCCAACCTTGCCGGCTAGCTCGTAGGGCTCCTTTCTTCTAGTGTCCTCTCCGTCAACGAGGACTCTACCTTTGGTCGGCTTAAGGAGGCCGAGCATAAGCTTAGACATTGTGGACTTACCTGCGCCGTTGTTGCCTAAGAGTGCCACTCTTTCGCCCTCTCTTATCGTTAGCGAGACATTTTCCAGCGCATATCTTGTCCCATCGTATGAGAAGTAGACGCCCTCGAAAATGATTACGTCTTTTCCAGAGTCACGCGTGGTAACACCGTTGATAGGTAATAGAGACTTATTGACCATTTGGGCGGAGTATATAAGTGAAGAGGGAACCCTAACCTTATCCCTGTATTCTGCTAGGCCTTCCGGGGAATCGAGCTCCTTTAGAACTACGCCTTTATCCATTACGATTATCCTGTCAACCCTTACTCCCTCGAGTATCTCTTCTGTCTTGTGCTCGGCAATCACAATGGTCTTGCCCCGCTGCTTAAAATCCTCTACACGTTCCAGGACAAGCCTTACACCCTCACTGTCAAGGTTCGCCAAGGGCTCGTCAAGCAGGACTACCTCTGGATCCATGGCAAGTATCCCAGCAAAAACTACCCTTTGTTTTTCGCCGCCGCTAAGTGCATTTATGTCTCTTTCTCGCAAGTGGAGGGCGCCCACTGCTTTTAAACTGACCTCGACACGTCTCCTTATCTCTTCTCGGGGCATACACAAGTTGGCAGGGCCAAAGGCAACATCGTCCTCTACTGTCTGGGCTACAAGTTGCTTAGAAACCTCCTGCATGACAGTACCAACTATCCTTGAAAGGGCCTGCGGAGAAGACTCTGCAACATTGACCCCAGAGACGGTAACACTTCCCTTATATTCGCCCGCGTACCTGTGCGGTATAAGACCATTGATGGCCCTAATTAGTGTGGACTTGCCGCACCCGCTTGGCCCAACTAGAAGAATTGTCTCCCCCTTTTCTACCTCTAGGTCTATCCCTCTCAGTGCAAAGTCTTTTCCGCCTAGATACTTGAAGCTTAGACCCTTAACCTCTATCACTGCCACGCAACACGAAAAGAACACAAAAAACTTAACATTATCGGTGACTTAGCATTTGTAGAAAAATTTTCTCAGGGGTAGATTCTCCTCTACATGTTAAACCAATATAGGCTTTGAACATCAAAAACGAATAGCTGTTAAGGCCTTGAGTACTTTACACTACGTCCAAGGCGCAAGAGAGATGCACCCCCTTAATTGTCAGATAGAAGTTGCACAAATGATCTCAAGACCGGAGACAGCTGCCCTTTGGGGCATTATCCACGTATCTATGCCGTTTTTGCTCTTCTTTCTAGCAGAACTACTCGTAAGAAAACTAAAGACAAAGGAAGCAGTATATCTTTATTTGGCACCTGTAACTTATGCTATTTTGACGTGGGCGGCGGTAATCAATAACTTCTTTATAATAATTCATAGGTAACAAAGGAAGCTCTCCAATTGATACTAGTTCATTTTTCCTCTTAAAACCTATATGAAGTAGTTTTCAAGGCTATTGGAAAAGTATGTGTAAAGCTTCTATGATATAGCTAAATTAAACTTTATATATCAGTTGTTTTAATCATATCTTGAAAACGAATGTTTGAGAGAACAAAAAACCTTGGGAAAAATGTAACGGCACTGCTCTTGCTGGGCTTCTTTAGCGCCCTTGGAAACGGTATGATAAATGTCTTTATACAGCCGTATCTTAAGCACATAGGGTTAAGCCCACAGGAAGTAGGGCTACTCCAGCTGGCCTCTAGCATTGCTCTTTCTGCATCCCTTATCCCTGCGGCTTTCCTTGCAGACAAGTTTGGCAGGAAAAAAATTGCCTTATCCTCGCTTGTCCCTATTCTTCCTGGCTTCCTGATAGTGCTCTACGCCCCATGCTTCAACTATATGCTTGTCGGATTCGTATTGATAGGAATAGGTAATGCAATAGCCGGCGTCACACTTAATCCCCTCATAGCTGATGTCACACCTAGAGACAAGCTGGATCTTGTAGGCTCTTTGTCACAGATACTTGGGCTGGTCGGCGCCTCTATAGGTATGGCACTCTCATGGGTACCACAGCTAATAGCCAACAGCCACAGCCTGCTAGATGCCTATAGAACCTTCATGCTTTATGGAGGAATAATTGCTGCTACCAGTTTCCTATTGTTGTTGCCAGTCAGGGACAATGTGAAACCTTCGGAAAAGTTTGTGCTCGGCTTCTCACGGGAAACACTTATATTTACTGTTCTCTCGGCTATAACTGGTCTTGGTGCGGGAGCCTCCATCCAGCTGATCAACTACTATTTCATGACTAAATTCGGCGTGGAAGCAGGGGAGCTCGGCACGAGGATGCTCGTTGAAACCCTGCTCATGATACCCTTCACGTCGCTAGCCCCAATTATTTCGAGCCGCTTGGGCACCTTGAAAGCAGTAGTAGCGCTACAGCTAGCTTCAATCCCCCTACTCGTAGCTACTGCCCGGGCCCCCAGCTTCCTAATGGCCGCGGCATTCTTTACCCTTAGAACAGTCCTAATGAATGCCGCCAACCCCCTCTTCTGGTCCCTAACCATGAAGACTATAGGCCCCGAGGAGAGGTCACGCTACACAATGCTGAATATCCTAGCATCACAGATAGCCACTGGCACGGGCTCGGCAATAGGAGGAACACTCATGAACATAAATCTTGACTCTCCTCTCTACCTAACAGCATCCATATACCTAGTACAGACAATGCTACTCTACACGCTCTTGAAGAAGCTAGACAACAATTAGCTTAGCTAGCCCGTTAGCGTTCTATATATTCGTGGGCGTCAATAAGTTGCCTTATATTGTGGGAGAAGCAGGCCTGAAGAGCTCAGTTGCTGTAAGGGCCTGTTCTCCCAGGCGCTGTTGTATCTGAGGAGAACTTGTCCATTTTCCAAAAGTTTAACTTGGACTATTTCTTTCTGTAGGCCAGCGTGTGCTATCATTGTCCTCTTCTTGACGGCAGAGAAATGCTGGTTTGGCTCAATGTATATTAGGTATAGGGGCGTCCAGTCTGCTTCTTTCAGGATTCTTTGTATTCGGAAGGTTTTCTTCTCTATTCTGGCGAGCTCGTCCTCTATAATGTATCTATATGCCTCGTTTACAGCCTCATATAGCGGTAGAACTTGAGCTAGTTGTCTTGTGTCGCTTGGGTAGCTTAGACCTTTCTCTTTGAGGCGCCTTGCCACTGCCACAGTTAGCATAAGCAAGTAAAGGGCGTCTGGGTTGATGGCTAGCCTCCTCTGGACAGTGTTGCCCGAGATCTCTACGCTGGTTTCCCATTCTCCATGTGCTTTCTCGAGCGCTTCCCAGGCTTTGGCTGCTGTTTCTTGGGAGACAGCGTGTACTAGCAACAGTGGGAGTGGATAGTAGAGGGAGCTCGCCACGAGGCCTGCATATTCGAAGTAAGTCTTGTTCAATTCTATGTAGGGCTGTGTTCCAGGCTCCATTGTCTCCAAAAGGTTTTCAGGTATAACTGGGGGTATCTGTATCGAGGAATGTGTCTCTTCGGCTATGAGGTTTAGGCTCATCTCTGGCTGTCCGGGGCTCGCTAGGGGCACCGGGTCAGCGTTGTAGATGTATATCTTGACTCCCCTTTGTTCTGCAAGCACGAGGTGTTCGTGTCTAGCTAATAAGAGGCTGGCAAGCCTATTGGCAAGCCTCGTGGTTAGGCTCGGCATAAAGTTTACGCCGTGCGTCGTGTCGACAACGATACTGCTAAAGGGCTTCTCCATTATCGTTTTTCCGAGATCGTAGAGTGCTATTGACTCGAAGTCTCTTGGGTTTCCCCTGAAAATCCACTTGCCGCCAGGCCGTCCCACGGCTGGACATATTACCGGGTGTATGACTGGCTTATATTGGTCTCCCAGCAAGCATTTGACATAGCTGGACAAGAAACCTGCAAGTTGATCCCTAAGTTCTTTGTAGCTCTTTGCTTGAGAAGCATATCGAAGATGCTCGATATTCTCTTCATAGCATTGCCAGCATTTGCTGGGAGACTGTGGCTTAGGGGCTTCCTCTACAAGGCTATCGAGGACTAAGACGAATACTTCTGACCTGGGGAACATTTTTAAGAGTAAAGGGAGAGTAGTGCAATGATCAAGTGATATCCCCTTAGTAGTATACCTTACCTGGCGCCAGCCCGCCGGGTGGCCCCACGGTACCACTATAAGTGTGTCGATCCCGCTTTGACCCATTGTTTTCCTGCCAAAATACGTCTAACACCCCTATATCTTTTCTCATACATAGAGAAAACTTTTTTCTCTACGAGCCTTTTACTCGCAAGCTAGTTCTGCATGCTTTTTATGTTTTCGCCTTGGACTTGAAAATATGGACATTCAAAGAAAAATATCTACTTTGTTTTAATCCAGCGATACAGTAGCCAAAGCGTAAAGATAGCGAAACCTGCAAACGAGGCAGCAAGGCCAACCTCCATTACTGGTAGAATTGCCTTTTTAAGGCTGAGAGAAGCCCCAGCTATATCAGTGGATCCCATTACAAACATTGGAGACAACTCATATACAAACGTTCCTGCCAAGGCGAGCGTCCCTCCGAATGCTAGGAGCCACCCAGAGACATCCTTCACTATGTTGGTGAACTCGTCGAGATAGAGGAAGAACATTGCAGAGGCAATCACAAAACTCAACATGTGCCAATGCGCCACGTTATATGCTATTTCGTCCCTCAAAGGCCAAACGGCTCTTATAGTCTTCAGGTTTGAAGCAACGATTGGACCCGTGGATGTAACGAACAGCGTCATCCAGATAGGGACAAGAAACAGCCCCACCTTTGCCGGGTCACGCCAGTCACCATTCCTAAGCATATCGGCGAGCCGTAACCATAAAATCAGGAGTGTAATGTTCAGAGGTGCTATACCTACAAAAATAATCTCGTGGGCTATAGATCTCCAAATGGGCACCACCGTTGTCCCAAAGAACATAACGGCTACCCCGAATATTTGGAAAATCAACGCCCACCTGTAGAGCCTGGGCTTCCACTCCGATAGCCGGGACCATTTAAGCCCTATAAACATTATAGCCGTCGACCATATTGCAACAGCCGCATGTGCGTGGGCTGTGACAAGCAACTGCAGAGAAGTCTGCGGAGACACAAGGCCACGGTACTCCCTGGTCGAATATTCTTCAATGATGTATATGTGCGCCTCCTTGGAAAAGCCTAGATGAGAAGCATACATGGCCCCCATAAGTACTCCCCCAAGCAAAGCAACTGCGGTTGTAAACGCGGCCACCTTCTCTAGAGTTTTTTCCTTCCAGCTTATCCTCACAGGTGACATTGCATAAGTAAAAAGCACAGCCCCCGTGAACATCAATGATAGCCCTAAGAGATAAACGCCGTGGACAAGCGGGCTTCTCCAGAAATATGCAAAGACAAGCGCAGAAAGAACCGTTATTATCCAGCCAGCGGTTACGAGGTTGAGAAGAGGCTTCCTCAGTTTCTCGTCGTGATCAACATATTTGACTGCAAGGTATAGTGTGCCAGCCATTACAATTGCGGCCGCAACATGGTAGACCATTATTACTCTTGCCGCGAAGTCCTCCTCGGTAGCCTTTACGGAAAAAATTTTAAAGAGAAAATCTTTGAAGCCCAACTCTGCAATAGGTCCTGAAAGGAGGCTTAGAAAAACTATTACAGGCAAGGACGCTATTAAGAGAAAATCCACGTACATTGGCCGTTTCATCTCGGTGTCGACCCCTCGAATATAGACCTAATGACAATGTCAATAAAAATTTTTGGTAAAGAAATCTCACACACGATTAGAATCACCCCTACGTAACAACATTAACATCTACACAGTCCACGGGGGTAAATTTAAAAAGCTTCTCTGCCTTGCTATCTGTTTGTGTGGAGCCTCGTTGTTGCAGGCATATCACTGGCCGTTATTGTATGGGGACTGCTGGCTAGGTCAAGGTTTCGGAGTTTGCCCTTCTGGGCAGTGATGGCGTTTGCCTCCTTCATTGTTGTTGCCGGCGGCCTCGTGCCAGTCGATGGTCTCGGGCAAGCTGTCGACATAGACGTCATTCTCTTCTTGATCGGCATGTTTAGCATTGTGAGCCTCGCAGAGTCTTCTGGACTCCTAGACGCAGTCGCATATTGGTTTCTAGCGAGGGTTGGGAGTGTATGGAGGTTATTTATAGTTCTCTCCATTGTATTTGGGCTACTTGCGGCCGTCACTGTTAACGACGCTGTCGCAGTCTTGGGCACAGTCATGGTTGGCAGTATTGCCCGTGTAGCGGGGCTCGGCCTGGAGCCCTTCCTGTTCATGCTCGCCTTCAGCGTGACGATCGGCTCTGTAGCTACGCCTATAGGCAACCCCCAGAATGTCTTAATTGCTGTTCAGAGCGGGATGAAGGCTCCTCTTTTAAGCTTTCTGAGGGTTCTGCTACTTCCGTCCCTGATTAACCTCCTCGTGGTCCCACTGGTTCTACTAAAGTGGTTCAAGATAAGCGACAAAAAGCTGGAGCTATTAGTTATTCCGGGCGAGGCGATAAGGAACAGGAGAGACGCTATGATTGCAGCAATAGGGCTGACCAGCGTCGTCGCGCTCCTATTGGCTAACGATGCCCTTTCAATAGCTGGCCTCCCACACGTAGAGAACATAGGCTTCATCCCATTCATTGTTGCCGCGGCAACTTACATCTTTGTGTCCGACCCCAGAGGTATACTCGAGAAGGTAAACTGGGGAACAATAGTCTTCTTCATCGCAATGTTCATAACGATGAAGGGCGTCTGGTCCAGTGGCCTTCTCCAGCCCCTAGTAGCCGTCCTAATGGACAAGAAGCTCTATGGCCTAGAAGGAATAGCCGCAATAAGCGTCGAGAGCCTGGCTCTAAGCCAGCTCCTTTCAAACGTCCCATTTACACAGTTCTTTATCCAGTACATGAAGACTATCGGCTATACCCCTAGCGACGTGTGGGCGTGGCTAGTGCTTGCCTGTAGCTCAACCATCGCTGGAAACCTCACACTCCTAGGCGCGGCTTCAAACATCATAATCATGGAGGTCGCAGAGGAAAGATACTCAAAGTCCCTTGGCTTCATAGAGTTTGCAAAGCTAGGAACAATTGTCACAGCCATAAACATGGCAATATATCTCCCATTCCTATACCTCGCAGTCTATCTTTGAGGATAAGTGAGGTCTATTCCCACCAAGCGCGAGCTAATCCTTTCCTTCAAGTCTTCGATTTTTGGACCTAAATTGTTATCAATAGCAGAGAGAAATATCCAAGTATGCACAGAATTCTAGTTGATTTTTCCTCTTACATTTTGTCCAAGCTAAAAGTAGAAGTACCTGACACCTACAGGGAAATCATTAGAAAAGTACGAGAGGAAGGTATAATAGATGAAAATCTCGAAAAAAGTTGCAGGAAATTGTTGGGCTAAGAAACATCATTGTTCACATGTACGCCGATATAGATGCAGAAATCATCTATGACAACTTGGAAGACATAATCCAGACACTAAGAGAGGCCGCCGCGAAACTTCTTGAGTCCAGCAAAGCGAAGAATATAGACCCATAACAATACACTAGCCCCTCTCTTCGCTAATTCTCGTATAATTTTATGTTCTTCAAGAAGCCTTTTTCTCTTCCTTGTAGAGGTTTGGCTATAAGCGAGAACAGGTCTTTAGGGTTACTTGTCTCAGGCAGAATCTTTATCGTTGTCCCGATATCGTCGCCTTTAGCCAGTGAATATACATAGGTTATGGCCGCGAGATCCTCTATAGCTATTCCCACAGAGTCAAATATTGTTACCTCCTGTGGGCTTGTCCTGCCGGGCTTGATTCCAGCTACTACTTCCCACAGCTCCGCGTAGACATGTTCTCTACCAACGTTTTGGGCCTCTCCCTCTACTAACGCCTGGTCTAGAAGCTCCACTACGAGTTTTGAGGAGCGTACAAGCTCTGGGTCAAGCTCTGTCTTTCCAGGGGCGTCTCCGCCTACAGCATTGATGTGGGTTCCAGGCTCGACCCAGGACTTCTCGATGACTCTGTTTCTCCCGGGCGAAGCTGTGGCTGTTACTATGATGTCTGAGTTCAAGGCTAATTCTCGTGGGCTGTCAACGCTTTCGACCGTGTAGCCTAGGTGGGACATGTTTCTCGTGAACTTTTCGGTGGCCTTCCTGTCGATGTCGAAGGCGAGTATCCTGTCGAGCTTGTTGGCGACACGTGTAATCGCGTAGGCCAGGAACTCTGACTGCGCCCCGTTGCCGATGACTCCCAGGGTCTCAGAGTCTTCCCTTGCAAGGTACTTGGTGGCGAGTGCCGAGGCTGCACCTGTACGGAGAGACGTTAGCAGGGTTGCATCCATAAACATCAGGGGGTAGCCGGTTTCAACGTCTACTAGCACTGCTACGGCTACGACTGTCTGGAGGCCCCTGGAGGGGTTTAGGGGGTGACCGTTTACTATTTTGACTGTGTACCATTTGTCGTCTGAGGCTGGCATTGCTTCTACGACGCCTTGCCTATAGTGGAAGCTTACCCTTGGGGTCACCTTTAGCTGTTTCCATTTCTTAAATGTGGTTTCTAGGCTTTCAATTAGACCATCCATGAACTTGTCTATTCCTACTTGGCGTACAAGCTCTGCAATGTCCCGAGCTGTGAGCACCCTTATCGACATAAGCATCCAAGGAATACTATTCTTTAAGAGAATTTCCGTCTATTCGAAGAAAACTTTACATTTCTTACAAATACTTTTGTATGAATCCAGAAATATTTACAGCTAGAATTTTTCACTTTTCCTTGAGTAGGCCGTCCTTTTCGGCGAGAAAGCGAGCCTTCTCAGAGTACTCCCTCTTGAGCTCCTCCCTTCTCTGCTCTTTGTTGAGAAGCGGGCTCCTGACCTTCTGTAAGTCCCTTATCTCCTTCTCGTATTCTGTGTGGACATGCCTGTAGTGGGCCACTATGACCCTTTCCTGTGCCCCTTTAAGCGAGAGCCTACCATTTATGAAGTGCTCCAGAAGCGAGCCGCTCTTCTCGAAAGGCTCGATTTTCTTCTGACACCTTGGACAATAAAAGCTTAGGAGGTTACTCATCATGGTGACAAGATAGCTCATAGGGGCCTCCCTGTACCGCTTGACGAAGTAAAACGTGACCAGGAGCCACACTAGGAAAGCAAGATTGTAGCCCAGCTGGTCGAGGCTTGCTGGAATCACGAAGAGCAAGACCAAGTAAAGAGCCAAGCCCGTAAAACTTGTAAGCAGAAGCCCGGAATCCTTTATCTCTTTTTTCTCTTTTATCTGCTGGTAGCTTGCCCCAGTGGATTTCTGGGGCGGTAGAACAACGGGCTGGCTCCTTTGCGGCACTAATATTAGTGTTGTTACTAGTTTTCTCCGAGCCCTAATCGATAAAAGCAAAAATGCAAGCGATATAATCACCATGTAAAAGTTAAACGGAGAAACATCGTAGAAGGTCTTCCCCGAAGCCCCCTTGACTATGGTGGGCTTAAGATCTGAGACCAGGAGTATCGCCGCCCAGCTCAACGTGAATGAGACCAGCGTCAACGCGACAGACATCATGTCGCATGCAAAAATATCGACTCCGCCCGGGCGCCTGCCACCTCCAACTGGCCACTCTCACACATATAAGTGTTCCATAGACTCATAAGGAAAATAGAGAAAGTAATAAGCACGAAGCCAAACATGAAGAGAAGCGCAAGCATGGAAGTATCCCAGCCAAGCAACTGCACAACCATTAAAGGCAAGGAGTACAGTGTGAGTCCTCCGCCCAGCATTGCTACGGCGAGGGAAACCTTCAGCCACGGGTCTTGCGGGCCCTTCTGGTATGAGCCGGAGGCCCTATATATAGAATAGAGTATGACGGCAACAGGAAGCAACCATGAAATATTTGAGCCGTCCAAGTAGACCCCCTATAACGATATATTGGTATATGAAAAACTATTTATTTTTTCCCTGTGACATACAAAAATATTTCGGTTGAGTTGTAGCCTATCTGATCGAACACAAAACTACAAATTTCTGCTATAAAATTTTGACTAGGAGCACGTGTTTCTTAGCGCGCGCTCTGAAAATGCTGAAAAAAGGGAACCCACTTATTATAGCCGCCTTGAGCGAGGGTATTGAGCTGTATATCACACCTGAATTCGAGCTCCTCAAGAACACTTACATGGACCTAGTTAAGAGGGCCTCAAGAGAACCAAAATCTCTGTCATCGTTCCAAGTGAAGAGTAACAATAAAAGGAAGCAACCCAGCCAGCAAGCTTAAAATTAACCATGTAAACCTTAACCAATCTTAGACGTGCATCTAGGATCCGTAAGGTAGGTGGGCCTTGTGCATGAGTGGGCGCTTGCAGAGGCAGTAGTTAAGACTGTTGAAGAGCTTGTAACTAGCAACAAAGACGTCAGGCACATAGAGGTTGTCCTCGGAGAGCTACAGGCCGTAGACGAGGGGGTCTTCGAGACGGCGCTACGAGAGCTTTTGGAAGAGCTCAGGACAGAGAAAGGCATCAACGTCCAAGATTTCAAGATTACACGTGAAGAGGCAGTCTTCAAGTGCATGGTGTGCGGCTACGAATGGAGCCTAAAAGACTGGAGCATTGGGGAAGAGTTCAGGGAGGCGATACACTTTGTCCCAGAAGTTGTTCACTCTTACTATTCCTGCCCGAAATGTGGTAGCCGGGACTTTGAGATAGTTAGAGGCAGAGGGGTAAAGGTAAGGGTGGACTAGATGGAGACGGATTTCCGAGTACCCCTCATAAGGGAGAGACTCCGAGGCTTCAAGCTAGTTGTCCCAGTTACTAGTCCCAAGGGGGGAGTAGGTAAAACTACAATTTCTGTGGGGCTGGCACTCGCTCTAGCTAGGAGCGGTGTCCAGGCAAGCCTCCTAGACACAGACTTCACGAACCCAACGACCCACATCTCTCTCGGCGTGGACGTTGAGGAATTGATGCCAGAAGAAGAAAAAGGAGTACTGCCAGTAAAAGTAGAGGAAAACCTAGAATTCATGAGCATAGCTTTTTACAGCAAGGACAGGGCTCTTCCCCTACGTGGAAGAGAAAGCGTTGACGCGTTCAGAGAGCTCCTAGCAGTAACAAGGTGGACCGGCAAGGTATTCGTTGTCGACACACCTCCAGGACTCTCTGACACACTCCTAGAGCTTCTCCGCCTGCACAGGAAGGTGAGGGTCCTAGTGGCCTCCACCTGTGACAAGATGAGCATAGTATCTACGAAGAGGATCCTCGAATTCCTAGACAGCGAGAAAGTTGAGTCATTGGGAGTAGTTGCAAACATGTGTAGCCAGCCAGAGAGAATCCGAGAAGCCCTAGGCATAGAGCCTATAGCTAGCATCCCATACCATGAAGAGATGCCCAGCATAGAGGGCGACCGCGACAGATTAGCCGAGAAGCTTCGACCATACCTAGAAAAAGTGGTAAAGCAGATAACGAGCCAACTGTAGACGCAAAAATTCTCTCTGGTGATTCTGCAATAGAAAAATATTTCTGAAGGTAGGACTACCACACATCGACAAACATGAGGATAGCGGTTCCAGTTGTTAAGTCCGGGGACAAAATCCTCCTAGTGCCACACTTCGGCAGGGCTCCCAGCTTTGCGATTATCGACCTAGACGGAAACAGCTACAGAATCGTCGAAATATTCCAGAACCCCTTCCTAACCCACTCACACGGCAGGGGAGTAGGAGTAGTCAACGAGCTAGTAAAGAAGGGGGTAAACACCCTCCTATCGCTCGGAGCAGGCTACGGGGCCTACTACAGGCTAAGAGAGCTCGGCATAAAAATCTACTACGTGACGCCCCCACAGGGCAAAAAGACAATGACCCTGCAAGAAGCAATGGAAATGTTCCTAGCCGGAAAAGCCGAAGAGGCAACTGGACCTAGAGAAGAAGATGAATCGCACTAGACTGCTGTTTTAATGTATTCTTTAAACGCTCAGCAAGTTTAAGAAGTTCTTCCAAAATGCTAGCCTATACTTCAAGCCATAATATGTAAATTCCTTTTTCCTAAAAACCTTGGCTAAGCCATTTGCAAACTGCACGTGGGCAAGAGCCACCAGAAAAGGTGTTTGCCTAGAAGGAGTTGACCCATGATACAAGTGATACGAGCCAAAAGTCCAATAAACCTCTTTAATCCCCATGAGGTAGGCAATTATCCCTAGGGGTGTCTCGTCATTTATAAAGTTTCTAAGCCAAGGATCAACTTCCCTGATTGCCCTTTCTATGCCCCTCAGGATCTCTTCGCTTGGATATTTTCTGAAAACCACTACTTGTTTAGGACCTATAAAGAATGGAGAACCTCCGCGGAATAAACTTGGTCCGGGACCTTCGTAAACCTTATAAAGCAGTAAGGGTCTAGTTTCTCCTCGTATAGTTATTTCTCCAATCTTCCTGCTACGCCTCAAATATGTGGCTCTTGTCTGGTCATTGCTCCATGCCTCTATGTTCATAAGTGTATACAAGGGGGCGTCCTTTAAAGCTGAATAGATTTCCTTGAATGAATCCTCTAACAAATTATCGCTGTCAACAACCACACATTCGTCGTCTGTAGCAGAAGCATGTCTAATAATTTCTAGCCATGTCTCCGTTCTATTCCTCCAGTTTCCCGTAGACAACAGGTAACTGTCTGGGAAAATTTTTCTCAAAAGCTCTTTCTGTTTCTCATGATAAACATTGTCAACAAACACCCAGCATTCCCTCGGCGAAATTATTTCACAATTCTTGGTAAAGTAGAGTAAAACCTCGTGTATCCGATAAAATGGGACATAAGTGACAAGTATCATGGAGATCCACCGTTAACACCAGGCTACTTCATTTAAATTTTATGAAGAGGATTATTGACATGCGGGGTTTTTCATGCCCTCACATATTTTGCAAAGCTAAACAGATATTTCGACGCCTAGAGACCTGTAAATTTCCAATACCCTTTTTGCTACCGTATTGGGCTCATGATGCTTCATTAAATAAGCATATTGCTTCCTCCATAAATCCTCATCTGCGTTCATGACTGCTTCAATAATCTCTTCTTCGTCCCGAACGTCTTTCAATGGGAAATCCCTATATTCCTCAAATTCAGAAGAAACATAGCATAAAACCGGTCTGCCAGCAGCGATAGCCTCCAAAGAAACCATCCCAAGAGAGCCAAGCTTAAACCTATCAATAACAACATCATGTTCCCAGAAATACTCAACCAGTTTCTCATGGGAAACCTTTGGAAGAACATTTAACTTTAAACCCAACTTTTGTGCAAGTAGAACAGTATTTTCAAAGTCCCTACCATATCTAATGATACTCACCTCGACTTTATCCTTTATTCTGCTTAAAGCTCTAATTGCTATATCAGTTCCCTTTACGCTCCAGTTGGAGTCAGAGGCTATAAGAACCTTTTTCTTCTCACGTCCAATGAGAGGTTTAGGGTAAAAAATTTTCGTATCTACAGGGTTAGGCAGATATTCAGCGTCTTCTCTAAACTTCCTAGCTATCCCAAGGATATCAGGAGTACTCACAAGCACCCTATCAGAAACTTTTAGGTTATACCTTACAATTCTGCCCCACACAGGATGAAACAAAGTTCTCCTTAAGTCACTTCCATGTGCATGCCCAACAAGCGGCTTCTTCCCAAGCTTGCCTGCTATATAACAGTCCTGCAGAAGATAATGAACATGATATAACTCGGCCTTCGTTCTCAGGATCTTTAAAGCTATACCAAATGTTTTACTCCATAGACCTCTACTCCTTTTTATATGTATAACAGGTAGCTCCCTCGGAAAGTACTTAACAAGCGTCTCACCAACATAGGCACAATCATTAAACATTGCAATCATAACGCTCCCACCTACATACCGACATCTGCCTGTTTAAAAGAGTTTAGCTGGAAAATATTCACAGTAGTTTTGCTGGAAACATTGCCCAAGGGGAACAATCCAACATCAAATTAAAACAAACTTCATACAACCAAGTTTATACTATTTTTTGGTGTCTTTGAAGAATAGAGATAATTCCTCATCTATCTTATGTGTAACCCTACGCCTTAGTCCAAGAAACTTTATCAAGTTCCAGGGCTCTATTTTCATAATAGGGGCCTTGTAGATGTCAAGCCTATAACCAACTAAAAAGGGCTTAAAACGTTTATAGTCTTTTATTGCATAAGCTATAACTTCATAGAATTTGTCCTTCGACCTAAAAGCTCTGGGAAAAGCGTCTCGGAACGCAAAAATTGGAATAACTGACTTGTATCGACTATTGGTGATCTCGTTCAACAACAAGGTGTTTCTCAGAGATAGGTATGCTCTTAGGGAGCTTGCCCTGCCGAAAGATAGGCTTGCTTTATGGATGCCCACTTTTACTGGGTAAACTCTGCATTTCCATCCATGATTCCACATTTGTAAACCAAGCACATTGTCATCAAAGTACCCAAAGCCAAAGTCAAAGAAAATCTTTTCCATACCATGCCATACATCGAGAAGAGAACTTACCCTATAAATAGAATAAGCTCCACTTGTATACGTTACAGCAAGCGGCCTATTAATCATTCCAGGAGATTTGTACCTGTAAAGTGGATGGGAAGCCAAAACCTCATCCATAATTACGCCGGCTGAATCTACCGTGTTGTCTGAGCTTAAAATTATTCCCTGAGCAGCTCCCACAGCTCTCTCGTTTTCGATAAACTCTACCAACTCCCGTAAACTATCCTTGTAAACTATCGCATCGTTATTTATCAGAACAACATATTTAGCTTCTTTATCCCGAGCCCTGAAGCCTACATTGTTCCCACCAGTAAACCCCAGGTTTCGCGCTAAACCTATGAATTTGAACCTATACTTCTCGGCAATCTCACGTACGTACTCACGGCTCGCATCGTTGGAACCATTATCAACCACTATAACCTCGTAGCTCGGATAATCTAGCTCTGTAAGTGCCAGAAGAGACTCCTTTGCAATCTCTAAAAACCTTCCAGAATTATAGTTCACCCATATTAAGGATACCCGCGGATACCCCATACATTCCCTGAATTACTGGAACGATCCTAAATATTTAAGCTTGGTTGATTTATTTTTATTAAAGATAGAAACAAAACATTGAGAAATTATCTCCAATAAAGCGAGGGCTTTGCAGTACCTTAAGGCTGGTAGACGTATACTGCAATGTCATGGAATGTTTTTATAAGCTTGTACTGTGGAGGTGGCGAGGACATATTATACCACGTTGTATTTGTCCACCATATGGTATAGACAGTGGTGTTTTGTTTTTCTGCCAAGGCTACTAGTAGTTGCGAGATGTTCTGCCTTATTGGAGAAGAAAGCTTCTGCTCGTTAATCCTGACGAGCCTCGTGTTTTTTGCATATATTTGGGCCCAGTTATGGAAGGCCTCGTGGAGCACGAGGGTCTTATTCCCGGGGAGAGAGTCTACCCATTTAATGGCCTCAATGGTTGGGGGTATGTCTCTCAGGGGGATACAAGACTGGAGCATGGATGTCTGCATGAACTGTTTATACATGTTCCAGTCTCCAAAATACTTGTTAAACTGTCCCTCGGGAGGCAGGACAAGGTAAGTAGCCGTAAACACGACATTCAGCACGAGGGTTGCAACTGCTAGCCTCCTAGCAGTCTCACGGCTCAAGGGAGCCTCACCCTTCACGAGCCTCTCGAAGCCCCCAGCCGCCAAAAATGCTACTGGGTAGACGAGGAGGATAGTCCACCTAAACCACAGAATGTCGAGGATTCCTATGCTAAGGAGGGGCAAGTAGGTCAACAGGAGGCAGACAATGGCAAAGTCCCTGAGCTGTGGCTTGCCCAACTCACCTATCCCGAAGACTATTAGGGGTGCGAGCGGAAGATAGAGGTACAAGACAAAGCCAGTTATGTATAGAAAGAGGTGAAGAGGGGTTGGCGAAGCTACCTGCAAAACTGGGACCTGCAGTGCGCCCGTGGAGGGGCTGTATATTTGGTACAGGAAAAGCAGGCCTGCCGGCACGGCTGTTAGGGCTTCCTCTATAATTTTGTATGGGTGCCTTTTTCCCAACGACTGTATAGCCTTGTGTGATAGAAGTATCACAGTTATGAATTCGTGGCTCCACGCCGTGAGGAACGACAAGACCGCCTGGCCAAGCCTGTTCGTCTTCGTCTGGGGCCTTGTCTCGAGGTAAAATATCAGGAAGAGGAAGATCGTTCCGAGCATCTGCCTATACATCTCCCAGGAAATCCTGAGCCCAACAAAATATGTGGTGGCAAGCAGGGAGGCGAGAAGAGATGTTCCCGGCTTATAGCCGGCGGCCCTACCATACAAATAAATAGTAAAACCCACGAGGCCAGTTAGCAATGGTCCCAATAACTTTGCAGGGAGAAGGGGGTCTTCCAGAGCCTTATATAGCAACGTGTAGATGATATAGAGCAAGCTTGTTGTCTTAAACACTTGTAGAACAGGCATCCTGACAAATGTTCCTCTAACCGCGTAGCCAGCATAGACAATGGTATCGAACCCAATTGGATAAGGCCAGGACAATACTTCTGGAATCGCTCTCACAAACATGGGAACGAAAAACGCGAGCACCCTTGCCTTATCTTCACCGAGACGCATAATTGTCACCACATGGCATTATGCCTCTATTTTTCCTATCTCGGGAACAACTATCTCTGGGTCGACCACGTCAACGTCTCCCCGCACAGTTATGCTCCAGCTACCTAGTTCTATTTTCCCGTCACTCGAGTAAGCCTTTACTGTTATGTTTCCTGGCGGAATGTTTTTGAGAACCGCTAGCCCGCTACTATTGGTTTTTGCATAGGACAAGAATTGGTCGTCAACAAAAGCCCTAAGAATGATGCCCTCAGCGGGTGTCCCCTTGGTAGTCTTGGCATCTATGAGAACCTTGTATAGTTTGAGCTTAAGTGTGAGCTCCGTGTCTGAGGAGATTGTTATAGTTGTTGGGTCGGCCACCTGTACTCTCCCTAGAAACGCATACAACATATAGGTGCCGTTGAGATGTCGAAATGTCAGTGTCCCGTCTCGGGCCGTGAGTCCCTTGAAGTCTCCTAGAACTATGGTTACGTTCGACGCGGGCTCTCCACAGGCATTGAGAGCTTTTATCTTCAATGTATATCCTGGAGGTTTCACGATAACAGTCAAAGTCCTGTTTACGGGCTTGGCAAGTGGGGAAGTGGCAAGGATGATTACTTGATAAGAGCCTGGCCTAATCATGTTGTAAACTGTAATTGTAAGATTTGTTTTTAGAGGGGTTTTCCCAGAAGAGTTTTGTAAGGATAATGTGAGACCTTCTATCCCAGACGAGACGTTTAGATGCACGGGTAGCGAGAGCGAATGGTTAACAAGGACAGGTAGAGTCACAGATTCGCCTGGAAAAGTCTCTAAGGTCTCCTGTACAACGAGTGAAGGCGGCTTAGCCTTTTGTAGTGCGTACCTGGCGGCGTTAATAATTAGGCTATTCGTTTTATCAGTCATAATGTAGATTATGTTACCGTTCTCGTCAACACCCTCATAGAAGCCATTTGGTGTCTTTGCTTTCATGACATAGTTTAAAAGTAGTGACGTATACTCATTTTCCCATATTGCATGCATGCCTATGGCCGCCTTGGTAAATACAACAGGAGTCAAGCTGGTGTGCCCCATAGAAGGACTCCATAAAGTAAAGGTTTTCCCAGTGTAAATGTCGACTATCCACTCGTATATGTAGTAGGGTGGTACTGCAAGGTTTCCTTCAGTAAACGCTGTCAGCTTCCCCGTTGCCTTGTACCTGTTAAATTGTGCCTGGAGTGTCAGGTTCGCCCAGTAAAAGAAATCCTCAGGCAAGCTTAGCTCAAAGATCGAGTAGAGTATTGGCTCCATCGTTATCTCTACAAAGGGAAGCTTTACCCCGTAAGCGTCAACCACCTGTTTAGACCTAAGTGTTGAAAGCACGTTCAGAGCATCGTTGACTTGCCTGGTTCTCGCACCCCACAAGTAGTAGCCGTAAGCATAGTAATAAGAGTAAAAACCGTTATTAGGAACCCCACCAGCAAACTTTAACATACCATTCCTCTCCACGACATAGTCGATATAGTTTGAAAACTCCGGTCTGTGTTGCTTCAGCCGGTAAAGAGCTATAAGAAGACGTCCCGCGTCGCTGGGGTTCGATGGGCTAGTTGTCCCTGGCTCACCCGTGTCTGCATCATAAACACCGTAGGGGACCCCGCTTGGGTGTAGGGGGCGAGTAGCAAGGAAATTCAGCACTTTCCTTATTCTAGCATCACTACCCATTGTTCCTTCTTTATCCACTAAGCCGAGAGCCTCGGCATCAACAATCGCAGAAATATAGCATCCAAGATCCCAGTCAGTCAAATAGTGCCACGATATAGAGGCATAATTTAAGCCTAGACTGCTAAGACCAACCCCGGGCTGAAAGTAGTTCCAAGCAGACCTAGCAAGCTCAAGCCAGTCCACCAGTGGCTCAGCCTTAACTTCCACGGCTACATGATGCGTCACAGTCGACGTCTGTGTGTAAACAACTAGCAACAAGACCAGCATTGCCGCAATCATCTTCTCAGTAGGGCCGCGTGCCATACACCAAGCCACATTTTCCAAAAACTATAACATTTATAACTTTACTTGGGAGTCCTCTCCCACTTGGCAGGCCTCCTGAACAATACCCCGAGAAAAGCCCAAAGAGCAACACTCATCATTGTCAACCAATACGCATACACAATGGGTATCCATGCGATGTTTGTCAAGCGGCGAGGCTTCTCGCCAAACGACAAGGCCGATCCCACTGTGAGAACAGTGAAGAAATTCAAAGAGGTAACAATATACGCTGATATATCACCGTTAAGTTTCGGGAGGCCGAGCGTCGTTATGAGAAGCCACCACATGATTGTTAAAAAGCTTAGAACGAGAAGAAGTGGTCCAGCCATAACTACTTCTGCGTCCAAGCGCCTCCTATCTGGCCCAATTATCCTCCAGTTCCTAAAAAACGACTCAAGGTAGCCCCTATACCACCTCCTACGCTGCACGACAAGCGCCCCAAGCGTTTTAGGCGTCTCCCACTTGCCCCTCACATCCTCGGCGTATACAACCCTGTAGCCCTTTTTCAATAGGCTCAGGGACAGGTCAAGGTCTTCCGCTAGGGTATTAGGAAAACCGCCAATCTCTTGAAGAGCCCTGCGCGAGACAAAATAACAGCTTCCGCTAAGCGGCGTAAAGAGGCCAAGCCGGGCCCTGCCGAGGAGAAGAACCCTGTTCCAGAGCTTCTCTTCCTTTGAAGCTATCCTCGTCCAGATAGACTCTTTCTCATTCAAGGGGTCGATGACCCCCTGTACTGCCCCTACTGTTGGGTCAGAGAAGTACTTTACAGCGTTCCTAAAGGCGTCTGGTTCAAGCACGTTGTCTGCGTCCAGCACAGCCACCAGCTCTCCTGAAACATGCCTTAATCCACGGTTGAGCGCTGAGGGCTTCCCGTTTGGCGTATCCTCCCTTATGTATTTGACGTCCAAAGGGAAGCCTTGAATGCTGGCTTTTATTTTTTCAGAGACGTCATCGCTGGAGCCATCTACGACGACAACCTCGATCTTGTCGCGTGGATAATCTTGAACAGCCACGGACCTTAGAGAACGCTCAGCAATACTCACATCGTTCTTGACGGGTATAATCACGCTGACCCTAGGCAAATAATTGTCTCCGGGCGGGTCGTCTTTGTCCCTCCTAGAAAACACCGCGGCAAGGACAATAGGAGTATGGTAAACAGTCCATAGAAGTATAAGGAAGAGTGTAAAGGTGCTCAGAGAAGACAATAGCACATACAGTAACCTGGCAATCCCTAGCAGGCAAGCGGTGTCGAGCATAGTGTTACCACCAGAGAAAAAACATTGAACATGTCTGACGTGTCACTGCATCCCTGCATCCCTACACGCCTCGCCCTAAATTACGCGAATAAACCTACGTAAACAAATATTTACTTTTCGCAAAATATTTTCCCTTACATACACCCAGCACTGTTACTTTTAAGACTAAGAGATTCATTGCCTGAGCTTCTTCTTTAAGCGAATGTAATAGGTTTCCTTAAGAGATTCTTCCTCGTCGAGAACCCTTATATAGTTTTCAGAGACCCACCTCTTAAACCTTTCATTGTCAGAAACATATATAGGAACATAGTCCCTAATAACCTTGTAGAGCAACTCGTTAGGGGCAACCTGCAGGTCAACAATGTCAACCCTGTCGGCTGGAACTCCTAGCAAGTCAGCCATCTCTAGGGCCATTTCTTCCAGCTCTCTCAGTTCCAGCGGTTTTTCCGCTAGGACAGCAATATCATAGTCGCTGTCAGGCCTATAGTCGCCCCGAGCCCTACTGCCAAAAAGCAGAACAGCAATTATCCCCGGATACTGCTTAAAAACTGCTATCATATCACTCGACGCATTCTCATGAGGCGGATCAACCCCAAGCCTCTCAGCTAGCTTGATTATTGTCTCCAGCAGCGCTGGAGCTGTCCCAAAGACCCGGTTTCCAATCTCTACGAGTTCCTCCCTGGGAACCCTCCGATAGGCATGCGCAAGCAGATTCCCAGTCCTTGCCATCCTCGCCACCTCACAAGCAAACCATTCAGATACTAAGCCCTTTTCAGCCAAAGGCTTCGCCAGCTCCGCGTAGGAACCCGGCTTCCTCAGCCCAGCCTCAGAAATCAGAGAAGCTAAAGCGTCAAGAACATTCTGATGCAGAGAATAAAGATACCATCTTAAAGCGGCCACCTCCAGATCACTGGAAACTCCAGAACCAACTAGCTCTTTCACCTTGTTAAGGCTCTCCCAGGCCTGCGACACCAAGCTCCTAATCTCCACACATAGCTCTTTGCGAATACAAGAAATAAAATTTGCCCAAAGCAACATATCCTCAATTTGTCAACATAAGAAAACAATACCCAACTCCAATCTCATCCAGCAAACAAGGCTGTTTAAGCTAGACAAAACAGCGTTAGAAGAGCCTATCCGCACTCCCTTAGCCTGTCCGACACAGCACTTGGCAGTTTCTCTGGTAGAGACCCCACAATGATGAGAAAGGTCCACTCCTTAAGCCTGAACCTGTATTCCTCTGGAACCTTGCCCTCCACAGCCTTATCCATGTAGCCGTGGAAAGCCTTATCGCTTGGGAGCTTTATCATACCCTTAAGTAATGCGTTAAATATAGTCAAGTAAAAGCCAAGCCAGAAACTCTCACTAAGAGTAAGCTCTGGAAGGCAATAAACCACAAAGACTTGCCACTTCCTCGAGTATACAAGTGGCGTGTGAACCCCCAAGGCAAAAGTCATCAAAGGTTTGTCCCTAACAACTGGCTCGGTCCAGAGGACAAGCCCTTTCCAATGGTAACGGGAACACAGAAAGCCGTCAAGCAAGGTGACAGGCTCATAGTCGAAGGGCTTGTATAGGTCAAGTCTCCAGTAAAAATAGTGTATCTCCCTATCGCCCGTTTTCTCGATGAAAACCTTCTCGGGCTCCTTATCTATTAGGACTATTTCCCTGCCTAAACGAGTAGACCGGCTTCCCATCGATATACCCTACAACCACCAGATCCTTGGGACGTATAATTTCTACCCCCCTCTCAGCAAGCGCGCCTAGATCCCGCAAAGCATTTGCGACACTCAGAGCCTCGGCCAGAACACTCCCAGCGTCGTCGCCAGCCGAAAACCTATAGACAGCCTCCTTGACGTATTCCCTGATCAAAAGCAAGCCGTCACTCTCCAAGCTTCCTTTAGCAGGGCCGCCAGACCCCAAAGCCTGCTGAGACCCCGTTTCAAGCATTCTCTCCAACCTACCCACGAGACCCAGGATTTCCAAGAGCTTGTCAGCATTAAGGCTACCCATACTGCTACACGTGTCCTCCAGCAACTTTATGAGCTCTTCGAGGCCCTCCCTCCAACTACCCAAGCCCGAAGACAACTTCTCCCCACTTTCTGAACGACTACGCGATATTTTTTCTAATTTTTTTCTCAGCGGCTTCTAACCTCACCGTGTCTGTTTCAAGAAGCTTTAAAAGCAGGGATGCCGAGTTTTTGGTTCTCTGCATCACTATCACAGCTTAATTTATTTTTCTATTTGGTTTAACATAAACGAGTAAATATATTTAAATATTTACTCAACGTTCTTTCAATCCTATTCTGGCAAAAATTGTTTTATTTTAATAAAGAATTTGTAAACCAATTTTTATGTTATCGTTCAAATATCACTCTTTTTACCTTAATTCTTTCTCTTATACTAAGAATAGATACACCGGCCTCTACGTACCCTTCAATTTCGAAAAAGACTGAATTTCACGACGGAACTATCAACGGGAAACTTACACCAAAAATTCCCCACATATTACTATGAACCTTTTCCTGCCATGACAGATTTTTCAAGCGATTTCTTCACCTTCTCTATCAGTGGCTCCGCAAGCGCCTCTACAATGTTCTCGGAGGCGTTCCAAATCTCTATACCCACAATGTTCCCCTCCTCATCGAGATCCACAAAGATATCATCGTTCAATGGCTGTGTCTCGCGTGCCTTCTTGCCCGGGGCGACATCGATATAAAGTATATCGTGTCTTTTGTCGTACCTCACCCTCATTGAATCTTTACCCAGAATCCTTTGCTAAGCTTGCTCCTAATAAGTTTAACTAACTTGGATGATTTAAATGCTGTAACCACTCTGAATTTTTCATTTGTCACCTCATAAACAACAATAAGTGCTAGGTCGTCTTTCTTAATAGCCACCATGCAACCTGAACGCCTATCCCAGAAGAGTTCATCTGGAGCTAGAATAGCATTAAGTATTGACTCTGCATCAAGCTCCCTTTTAACGATAGCTTCCCTTGCGTGTTTAGTGAAGACAAGCTTTTTCTTAATCATGCCAATATGATCCCCTAGGTATTTTCTCTAATTCAAATTTTCTCAAGTATGTCCCTAAGGTTGTTTTCGGGTCTTTCCCCATAGTATCCTCTTTTCCTCCTTAAGAACTCTTTCCCTAAGAAGTGGGTGCAGGGAACCATACGTAACAATGTCCACTCTCCTGCCGAGAACATCCTCTAGCTCAACCTTTAAGCCAGCCAAGTCCAGCAAGCTCCTACCCTCCTCAAATTCAACAATAATATCCAAGTCGCTATCCTCCCTAGCCTCCCCACGAGCAAAAGACCCAAAAACAGCCGCTCTCCTCACACCATAGCGCCGCAATACTGGGACAATAATCTTCTTTATGTCCTCCATGTTTCCAAAGAAGTTACATTTGGAGATCCATATATGTTTTCTGCTAAACCGAGCAACCCGCATCCCACCACTCGCCAAAACTTTATCTGAGAACCCTAAAAATCTCATCCTCCCGACTAGCTCATCTCCAGACTCTATAGCCTTCCTTTCATCTTCGAGAGGCTCCTCCTTTCGAACAAGGCTACCAAGAAAGTTCAAAGCATGTGTGTTGCACTCGACTCAAATGTCTACGGAGGCACGAGAACACGTCAAAGAACTTACAAAAGCTTCCTCAACTTTTCCACAAACTCCTTGAGACTCTCTACTCCCTCCTCAACAATTTCCCCGGGAAGCCAATTCTCGTAAAAATTCTGGTGAAGAGACACAGCAGAGAGCCAGAGCCTCGATATCTCCCTATCATCCATCTCACTGCTAAGCTTCGAGACATACCGATGCAACTCCCCATGACTCCTAAGCTCTCTCCCTTCCTTAGCGGCTAGCGCCTTAACAATCTGAGCTGCTGCACCCCAAGCCCTCTCAGATGCCTGCATATAGTCACCCCTAGCCAGGAATTCCTCTGCCTCCCTCAAATATTTCTCAGAGAGCTTCAAATGCAACTCACAACTTGTATCGGGATCAAGACTCTCCCCAAGAGCCTCTGACAAGAGCTTCACAACAAGCTCATCCTCTGACACACCCCTCTTCTCAGACTCCTTCCTTATCCTTTCTTCAAGCCTCCTAGGCAAATCAATGAAAAAAACCCATAGTATATGTTCCTGCTGAGCCCAATATAAGTGTTAAGCATCAAGTTAGCGCGAGCGCGCGCTAATAATTCAAAAGCTGTCTCAGCTTCTCGATAAACCTTTTTACGTCCCTAATGTTCCCTTCAACCATTTCTTGTGGAAGCCAGTTCTCGTAGAAGTTCTGGTGAAGCATCCCGGCGGACTGCCAAAGCCTTCTCAGCTCCTCGTCTCCCGTCTCCTTGACGATCCTCGCAACCTCCCGTTGCAGTTCACCGTGGCTCCTGATCGTTCTCCCCTCCCTTGCCGCCACGGCTTTAACCATTTGGGCCGCGGCTCCCCATGCCTTTTCGGACGCCTGTAAATAGTCTCCTTTCCTCAGAAGCTCCTCCGCCTCCATGAGCTCCTTTTCTGACAACCTCAAATGCATCTCGACTTCTGATGCTGGGTCGATATGCTCACCAAACCTCTCCGACAAAACCTCAACTAAAAGCTCCTCCTCTGACGCTCCCACCCTCTCGGACTCCCTTTTTCAGCCTTTCAGCAATACGTTTAGGCAAAAACAGCTCCAACGAAACTACATTTTCCACAGTTATAGAAATATCACTCTAACTTATAAAGCTTCAAACAAATAAATCCCTAGGTACCACGACTACCTCCTGACGAAAAACTTAACCTAGGAAAAACCCAAAAAAAGGGACCACTAGAATCAACTTTGTAAAGAGAAGGGAAACCCGAAGGAGTCCTACTTTTCGTCCCCAACTGAGCCACTTAATTCTGATCTAAAAACAGCGCTTGAACCCATTCCAGTAACTCGCATATCCAACTTAGGGTTAAAGCTATAAGTCAGCCCCAGCAACGAGTTGATGTAATATGGAAAAGGCAATAATCAAGGTACATAAAAGGGGTATCATTGTTATACCGAAGAGAATAAGAGAAATGCTTAGCATCGATGAAGGAACCCTCCTAGAACTAAGGGTCGAAAACGGCAAAATCCTGCTGGAGCCATTTGACCTCTGGGGAAGAGTATGGAAGTGCTGTCAGGGCAGTGCCGAAGAAGCAGAGGAAGAACTGGATAGAGAAGAGGAAAAGTTTTGGGCCAAGAGAGAGTAAAGTCATTCTCAATGAATACATAGCAATCAAAAAAACGCTTCGGGACTGGGTAAAGTCTATCTTAAAGTCATGTGGGAAGGACTGCTCGAAGAATATCTTCCAGCGGGAATAAACAGCGCTAGAATCTTACCAGCTTCTTGAGCTCCCAAACTAACTGCTTCACGTCCTCCGCGTACTCTCTTACAACGTCCCCACTCAGCCAATTCTCATAGAAATTCTGGTGCAACGTGCTAGCCACAGAGAAGAGCCTCCTGAGCTCGGGGCTCCCCAGCTCTTCGCCCAGCCTCCTAACATAGCTAAATAGCTCGCCATGAGAAGAGACCGAGACACTCCTACTAGCCGCAAGAGCCTTAACCATAAGCGCCGCCGAGCCCCAAAGCTTCTCAGAAGCCTGAACACAGTCCCCCTTAGCTAACAGCTCCTCTCCGTCCTTGAGATACTTCTCAGAGAGCCTTAAATATAGTTCTGCCCTCTCGGCAGGATCCATCCCTTCATTCATTCCCTTGAATGCATCCAAGGCGAGCCCCTCAATACTGATCTCCATCTTCACAGACACTTCCCCAAGCTTTTTCTTAATCTCCCTGGACAAAACAAGCTCCAGCTCCAATACCACCACCCTTTCGTTATAAAGCTTGTCGACCTAGTATTATCCAAGAGTTTCACAGTACTTACATGCTAGTGTGTCAAACACGTACAAAACCGCGCGCTATAATGAGAACCGTTCTGTGAACTATGGTTTGTTTTTTGTTGTTTCTTGGAGCAACCACTTCCATAGAGGAACTATTGTTACCCTGCGGTTCCCAACCTTTTCTTCTCCCTCTGCATCCCATGTAATTATCGTGGCCTCGTTGACCCCCAGCTCCCTCGCGGCTTCAGCAACCTTTCCGACATGTTTCTCCCAGTCCTCTAGAGCAACCTCGACAATCATTTTTTCCTTTTTCGTTACGAAGTCAACCTCCTTGCCGCTCCTCGTTACATAGTAGTACGGCTCGTATCCCCTCCTCACGAGCTCCAGGAAGACAAGGTTCTCAGCCCTCCTACCCTTGTCCATTGGCTTCTCTAGGAGCGTGGCTATGCCCGGATCCACGAGGTATATCTTTTTAGGCGCCGCCAAGGCCTCCCTATCAGAATACGTGAACCTCTTGACGAGAAAAACCAGGTAGGCCTGCCTCATGTACTCCACATAGCTCATAACAGTCTTCACATCAATATTGACCCCGGAAGACTTCAAAGCCCTGCGAATCGAGTGCCACGTCACAGGACACGAATAGCTAGAGATAACGAGACGTGCAACCTCCAAGAAAACAGCGGTATCCCTTACCCTATGCCTCTCCATCACATCCCTATAGAACATCGTCTCCAGCAGGGAGACAAGCTTCTCCCTACTCCTATAAATCCAAACCTCAGGAAAGCCTCCCCACGTCATGTAATCGTTGAGCAGTGCCCTAATAGCACCCCTCTCCCTAAAAGTTACAACGTCAACTTTCTCCTGTCGAGAAACCTCCCGAAACGAAAAAGGGAGAAGAAGAACAGAAACATAACGCCCCCTAAGCCTGCTCGGAATCTCAGAAGACTGAAGAACAGACGAAGACCCAGTAACATACAAAAAGAAATCCTTCACGTCATGTAGCCAGCGAAGCTTGCTGTCCCAGCCCTCCCACTCCTGAACCTCGTCAAGAAACAAGTAGACCTCGCCACTAGGATACTCCTCTCTAGCCATCTCGGCAAGCTTCCTAGCATCAATCCCTCGAAACTGAAACTCGTCAAACGAAACGTAGAGGGCCTGCTTCCCAGAGTCCAGCAAGTCCTTAGCATGCCTCAACATCAAAAACGTCTTTCCAGCCCTCCTCGGCCCAACAAGCGCAACAATATCCCTACCAACGGGAAGCTCCACGTCCCTCGGAACCTCCTTCACATACCTAAGCGCCCCCAGGTACTCCTCAGTTATCTCTCTAAGGAAACCCATGTGGAATATAAATCCACAAGCCCTTATAAAACTTGTGGAATCACAGTCAACAGCCCTAAGATAAAGATTAACAAAAACAGGCTTAAATCACATAACGCCGTCACAGCTACATAGACCCGAACCCAAATACACTGTCTTATTGTCCAAGCAGGCCACGCTCTCTCTCATCCCTCGTCTCCCTAACAAACAGGCTCACTGGACCCTTAGGCTCCACAGGATCAAAGCCTAGCTCGTAGCTATCTGAGCCGGCCAGCGCGCCAAGAGCCTCGTCAACATAGTCCCCGAGCTCCTCCCGTATCAGCTCCTCCAAAAGCCTACTAGCCCCCGCATCTCTCTCCTCAGCGTACTTCTTAAACCTCTCCCAAAGCTCCACATCAACATACACACTAATCTTCCTCCGCACACGCATAATTACTTGGAGAAAGCAAATAAATATCTCGGTAAACTCTTTTAAAATCCGAAACTCGCACCATGTGAGCCTATGTGTTCATCATGCAACACTACTACAGACAACCCTCAGATTATAAAGGCTAATTTCTCTTTACTAACAAACTCCACAAGGACTTGGCCTAAAGGGTACTTCTTCCTAATCCTCTTCATCAGAGAGCCAATATCCTTCTCATGGTCTACAACCCTTTGCTGGTATATGGCAACAAATTCTCCATCAAACCTTTCGGCAAGCTCTTCATAGTGCTCCATAAACCATGACCAGTTCTTATCATACTCATCAAACAATACCAGTATTTCAGACAAATTTTACTCCCCTTATTTAAAAACTTCTCAGCCTTTTAAAAAGTCTTACTAGCCGTACCTAGTGTCTTACTTACAGGCGGCGCGCGACGCTAACACATGCATGCATTCATTGATTTCAACAAGCAGAGCAATATTCCTATTGCCAAAATATAACTCAAAGGTTTTTATTAGAGGAAACATCAAAATTTGTAGAGCGTAAAAATGGCTGTCAATGGTAGAACGATTAAAGAACAAGAGAGTTTTACTCATCCTAGAGAAGCTGGAGATAACGCTAAGAAAAACATGGCGAGCAAGGAGAACAATACAACATCTCCGAAAACTGGAACCAGAAAATATCTAGAGCTCTTCGAAAAGTATCTCGTCGAAGCCGAGGAACTCTACAAGAAGGGCTACCTCCCACAGTCAGGAGAAAAATACTGGGGAGCCACAGCAGCCCTCCTCAACGCCATCGCCGAGAAGAGAAAATGGCCGCATTACAGCCACAGGGACTACGCAGACATTGTGGAGAAGCTCTCCGAACAGCTAAAAGAGCCCCTCGGGCCACTCTTCGCAAACACAGAACGCCTACACGCAAACTACTACCGCAACTTCCTATCCCCACTCAACTTCGAAGCACACAGACAGCAAACCCTCAAACTCATAGGAAAACTGAGAACACTACTCACACAGGAACAAGAAGCCCCACAATAACAATAGCGGGTCCCCAGCTATCCAGCCCTATGGGCAAGTATATCTTTCCTTTTCTAAGCTTCCCCGTAACCGGATCCACTTCGAAACTCAGGATCTCGAGGACCGTCAAACCTATCAACACAACATCTAGCACGTCATAAACAAGCACATGGGTATGAAACTGCCTACCTATAACCTCCACAACCCCCACATATTCATCAAGCTCCGCAGAACACCCGCGGTCAAAAAACAGCCTCTTCCCAATCACGGGAAGCACAAGTTCCTCCGACAACGCGACAAGGCCGGCTCCCTAAGCGCTCTAGTGAAGAACCCAGAAACGCCGATGACCAAGATCCGTACCAAGATGACAAAAAGTTAAAAAAGTAGCACTAAGAGCTATTCCCGCGGATGAGACCCAAGACCCACGTGAAGGTCACACGTAAGGGCCAAGTCACCATCCCCCTGCCAATCCGCAAAGCCCTAGGAATAAAAGAGGGCGACATCCTGGCAGTCTGGGAAGAAGACGACAAAGTAATTCTTGAGAAAATCGATCTCCCAGAACCCGGCCAGCCGGTCGGCCGAGAAGCCTACGAGGAGCTCACAAGGGAGCTGGATAAGGTACGGGAAGCTTGGCGCTAAGCACGTGCCGTTTGTAATCTATGAATTGACAACACTCATCGAGTTGGAACAAAAAACCTAATCCCTTAAAAGCCTCAGGAACTCCTCCTTTGTTAGGCCAGCTTGATATATGATAGCGAGAAGGGTGCCCCTCTTTAAGGCATCATGCCTAGGAACAGTGAGTTTATGCTTACCATCTGTTAAGTATAAGTGACTGCCCTTCTGATAGACTATTCGAAAACCAACCTTCTTTAATGCCTTAACAACCTCTCGCCAAGACAGTATTGGGAGTTTACTAGACAACTATCTCGACCAGCTCCTTCTCTTCTTTTAGTTTCTCTGCCTCCTCCGGGAAAGCCTCAAGATAGCCCCTGATAGCTTCCTTTATGTTTTCAAGTGCCTCCTCCCTAGTCTCACCCTCACTAATACATCCAGGCAACTCCAAACACTGAGCAGAATACCCGCCCTCCTCCTCCCTCCTCAAAATAATAGTAAACCTCAACTTTCTAGCCATACTAAAAATCATGAATGCAAATTGATTTAATAATTTTGTGATGAAGCTAATCAATAAAAGAGACACTGACGCTCCCCAGGTAGAAATTTTTCGGTCCCCAAATACTTCTCAGAGAGCTTCAAGTGAGACTCGCAACTTATATCCGGCTTGTGCTTCCCGAACGCGTATAGAAATGTGAAGCATGCAACGTTTCTTGTCGCACTTCTGTTCCATCGAGTCTTTACAAGAGTAGTGTACCCAGTCTTTGAATTTCTACGAGAAAACTTAAGTAAGCTAATAAACCAAGTTTCAAATCGTGAAAGAAGTTATAGTGACAAGCGACTTCAAAGTCGAGATACCAGAGGAAGTGAGAGAGAAACTAGGTATCAAGCCTGGAGACCGCTTCATGGTAAGAATAGAAAAAGGAGCAATAATCCTCCAGCCCATCAAATACAGAGAAGCGTTGGAAAGGCTCGAAAGCATAGCCGACCGCTACCTCGCTGGGCCGAGGCGTATAAACGCGGTGAGACTAGTCGAAGAGTCCCTTGACAGGGAAGCAGGTATACATTGACACAAACATCTTCATTTATGTTGCAACAAGACTCCCAGACTATTACGCGAAGTGTCACGATGTACTCGAAGCTCTCGTCTCAGGAGATTTCGAAGCTTACGGATCAAAACTAGTACTCTTCGAGTTATTTGGAGCTCTCTCCAAATATAGCGTTGATGCAGCATACGAAACTTCACTCGCATATCTTTCACTCCCCATAAAGCTAATAGAACCCTCCCTAGAAGCACTAGAGTTAGCACGAGAAATAGCTCGCACTGCGCGCGTCACATATGATTCCCTACACGCTGCCCTAGCCATATCTTCTGGAGCCGACACCATAGTCACTGAAGACCTAAAAGACTGGAAGAAAATAAAGAACAAATGGAGACAAATATCTGCGAGATACAGCCTAAAAGAACTACACGTATACTCGCCTACCCACGGCTACCTCTAGCCACGAAGAAACAGCAATCCTAACGCGATAACACGTACTGGAAAATTAATTTTATGCCTCAAATCCGTTAAGAATAGGCGGCACTCCTTCTCGTTAACTAATCTAAAAATCAAACCTCTTATGAGACACAGGGTCTTTTTTAATTGTTAGCCGTATCTCTTTGATCTTCGCTTTAACCGAAGGATTAAGCATCTCAATTTATTCCAGTACCCTCCTCTCAGCCTATAGCCGAAACATTATCCAAAAACCCTTAAAACTTCATCCTCCCCTACCACTTCATCACTAGACTCAATAGTCTCTTTCTCGTCCTCAAGAGGCTCCTCCTCTGGTACAAGTTTATCAACAAGACTTTTATATAGGAGCCTCAGCTCTTTAAGCTCATCCCTTATTTCCTGCAACAATCCCACAACCTCGGACATTATACTCCTAAAACCGTCCACCCAAAACAAATATATAAGGAACGCGCCCTTCCCCAACATAAGAAACATTAGTCAGTTATAGCGCGCTATTTCAAAGCCAGAGACGACCAATCGCCAAAACACTAGATCTAGCTTATGCGTTCGACCACAAAGATGGATTTAAATTTAAATTTACATATATTTAGGTATAAACCATCCCTATAAACAAGTTTAGTGCTCGCTAAAAGTGCGCAACCTCCTGCCCTTTGAACCCACTTTTGGTAATGCCTAGGATTCAAACACGTGCCGACGACATGAACTCTTCTTTCTATCGGCTTATATTTATCTAGGCCATTAACATGGTAGGACATGGGGGTACTAAGCTTGCCTGGAGCTGAGCACCACCTCGCCCTCGCATTGAGATACCTGGAAGAGGGGAAGACACTAATCGAGAAAGACCCTGTTCAGGCTTCGGAGAAGCTCTACAAGGCCGCCGAGGAAGCCGTCAAGATGCTCGCTATAAGCTTCAACATGGAAGACATCCTCAAAACTGTTGATGAGAGGGGCAGGTGGACAGTTACAGAACTCGAGAAGGCAGTCTCAAGAATATCCAAGAAGCTAGGCGACTGGTTCAGCGCGACATGGGACAGGGCAAACTACCTACACGTCTGGGGTTTCCACGAGGCCAAGCTAGACTCAGAAGCCGTAAAGGAGAGAATGCCAGACATAGAAAGGATGATCTCTGAAACAAGGAAAATCATTTATGGCAACAACGACTAAACACATAGCGCCCCTAAAAGCTTGTCATGGGGCACACCCTGCAAAACATGTCCACTTCTCAGTCGAAGCACACCCTCATTCCACTCTACTATTTTCGCCACGCGTCTCAAACAGTGGTTCTTGTGGGAAACACTAAAACAACAATTCACCCAAAACAAATTGCCCCTAGTCCAAAAGAGGGAAGAAGCACCTTCTATAAGCACAAACTGACCAACCCACCTAAAACCGCCATTACCCCTACAGGCGCGCTATCGCCCTAAGCTTCTCAACAAACACTTTAACATCCCTCACCGCGAGCTCAACCTCCCTAGGCGGCATCCAGCCCTCATAAAAGTTCTGGTGAAGAGCATTCGCGGTCCTCCAAAGATACCTCAACATCACGTCCCCCGCCCTCTCGGCCAGCTCATCCATATAACCCCACAGCTCAGCATGACTCCTGAGCTCCCTCCCCTCCTTTGCCGCCACAGCTTTAACAATCTGGGCCGCGGCGCCCCAGGCCTTCTCAGATGCCTGCACATAGTCACCCCTAGCCAGCAACTCCTCTGCATCCCTCAGATACTTCTCCGACAGCTTCAAGTGCACCTCAAACCTAGCCTCCGGGTCGAGCGGCTCATTTAACATCCTCGACAAAGCCTCAACCACCAATTCCTCCTCGGAAACGCCAGCCTTCTCTGATTCCCTCCTCAATTTCTCCGCAATCCTCTTAGGCAGAACAATCAAAGAAAACCCCTATTATATTCCCAGTGACACCTGTGCTATAAACCTTGCGGAGCACTACAACAAATATACGCACAAAGTACTATCCACGCTACTCCTACCCATAATCATGTCAGGCTAGACGGCAAAAAGGAAAAATTCCGGTACAAGCTCCTATACGACTCTTCCCAAATGGAAAACACATCATATATATCCACATCCGCGCTACCCCCTCAATAAATGAATTTACAAATGAAGTGCTACTAGCGTAGCCCACTTGATACAGAATATACAACGAACCTCGGAAGCTTCAAAGAGCCTGAACCGAGTCTCAAACATTGCACAAACACACAGAGATAAAGTCAAAGCTCTCTTGTTACTTGCTAGCGTCACCATAAAGAAGCATTCAATTCAAAGCGGCCCCCAAAGAGCACACAAACTCTCAGACATACTACCTTTAAATCTGTTTTAGAGCAGAAACGCCACGCTTTCCTTAAGCTTACCCGTAGTAGGGTCTACTTCGAGACGCAGCAACTCAAGCGTTGTAACACCTAAAAGTGCAAAATCCATCTCATCCGACACCAACATAGGCACTGCCCTCCTCTTACCCATAACCTCTAGAACCCCTATACACTCATCAAGCTCCATAGAGCCCCTAGCTGTCAACACAACGCTCTTCCCAGTCACAGGAAGTTCAAGCTCTCCAGCAATCTTCCTAGAGATAACAGTGTCCATAGCCCCCGCATCCACAAGAGCCCTAACAGGCGCGCCCCTACCCGTAAACGGGTTCCGAACAACAGCCTCAACCCCTACGTGCCCACTCCCCGCCCACCTCACACGCCACCATAATCAAAGAGCTCTCACACTCCTAAAACCTCTACCCGTCACCAACATTCAAACCCCCATCGACACTAAACACTAATACGTTTTCCCCATCTCCAGGAGACGCCCGAGGGATCGCTGAAGACACTTTGAACAAGCGACACTTGCTTACTCTTTTTGTACTGCCTTGGCAGAGAGCCTGTAGACCACCTCCTTTGCCTCCTCTAGGAGCTTAACAGCCTTATTCCAGAAATTAATGAAGGTATCTCTGTCCAGGTCCCCTTCATAGAAGTATCTATGCAACTCCCTGCCCGTCATCAGAAGATGATAGAAGAGTTCCCTATGCTCCTCCTCGACATTATGGGTAACGTAGTTGTAGAGCTTGCCGTGGTCCCACCACGCAAAAAATACCCTCTTCAGGGACGCGTGGAGCTTCACCAGAGCCGTCACAGCGCCCCAAAGCTTTTCAGCCGCCTGCCGAGCATCTCTATCAACCAGCTCCAAGGCTTCCCTATAGTACCTCTCAAACATCTCCCTATACCTATCAACCCTACCCAAAGGATCCCCCCACCCATTCCTCAAATCATCTACAACATCATCAACACTCCAGCCCGTAGCCCAAGCCAACTCCCTCAAATTAGCCTCATCAGCCTCGTCCAGAGGCTTCTCTTCAACGAGCTTCCAAACCAAGACCTATCAGCATCAAACAGCAACCAAAAGCCGGTGCGCTGTAGCGCTCTAGATCGGCGAGCCCCTTGAGCAACATTCTTTCAATTGCTAGGAAGGGCTTCGAGTTGTAATTGACGATCACTGCCAGCACCTCGAAATCGTAGCTTTTTGTCGAGTAGCTATTAGGTCGAGACGTGCACTTCAATGGCTTGTGCTGTACTCGTCTAGCCTCTTGGCTTTTTGTTTAGTGAAGATGCTGTAGCAGGCTTTTTAGATTGTTTTGGGGCTCTAGTAGCTGTAGTTATTGGAAGCATGCGCTAAGGCCTCTGCCCCCTAAAGGGCGGCGTCCCTAGGCAACTCAGCTTCTCGTCCTATGCCCCCAGACACCGGGTACTCGGCGCAAGCTGAGCACTGAGGGGCAAACAGAGTTGGGGAACGTCCTGTACACACACGCATTCATCGTGCCAAGAGACGCACCAACCTAAAATCAGAACCCTTACAAGAGTTAAACAGTAAGAGCAACACGAGGATAGCGTGGCTAGCGCGCTAGAGATAATATAAAAGCCGCGCACCATCATTCTGTACAAGTTTTCTCAGCCAACTCTACCAGCCGCTTTATCAGGGGAATCCTCGCCTTCACATCCTCCACTTCTAGCTTCGCTTCGTGGAACCCCCACACATGCAGGTGACTCGCCGCATCCCAGCCGAGCTGAACATCTACGCCCAACTCGTCGGCCAGCCTCCTCACAGCTCTCTCAAGCAGAGCAACCGTCCACCTCCCCTTCACCTCGGCTTCCTTCACCTCGGGGAGACCCAATCGCTCAGACAGCGCTTTAACGCACTCCTCAGCAACCTTGTAAAGCTTCTCAGAAGACTGGACGGCATCCCCCTTAGCCAGGTACTCCTCAGCCTCGAAAAGCAAACGACTAACCAGCTCAAACCTCCCAGCAGCAACCACACACCTAGCATGACAATGCCTTTTAAAAAACCTTCCCCACAGCATGCCACCCGCCTAGACCATTGCAATCTTCCAGCTTTGGAACAAAAACCCTGAAGCTACAGGCGAGCGCGCACAACCCAAGCTTTTCCACGGAAAGAGTCCTGCTGGAAGGTCTACACTTATAATCCTAGCCTCAGGACCCGCAACATTCGTAAATAGTAATAGCCTGCCCTCCAGCCGTGCCGATTTCCAAAACAACCTTTGGTTTAAGCTCTGCCACGACCAAAAGAAGCTTAGCTATCTCACACCCAACCTGAATAGGCTTAATAGACGCTCCAAGAGCTTAAAAAGAGAATGCTAAGTCCAAAGCACCATACATATCAGCAATATTGCAAACAGCACTTCTAAACTTCTTTAGCATGAAAAGGCTAAAAATATATCCTAAAGCGAGCAAACTCGCAAGCGGAACTCTAGACCCCAGTTCGTGCGCTCGCACGTTAACTTTAAATAAACTATTTGAGAAAACTTCGTTGTGTGGACTTCTTCAAATAGTACTCAAGTCATAAGCAGAGCGATAAAATTAATTGTAATGATAATATTAATTATGCTGGGGACAGCAATCATTACCATGGGAAACGATGGTTCACTTCAAAATATCGTCAGTGATCATCTCGAGAATCATGTCGAATGGTTTGGCAACCAGCTAAAAGCGATAGGTTTGATCAATAACGTAACAAGCTTTAAAAAAACGATTATAAAATACATAACTAATGTAGTTTCTTTTTTGGGCTTTGTTATGCTAATAGTTGGATGTTGCTATATTATAATATCATGTCTTCTTCAGGACAATGAATAGAGAAAATTTATTTTTAAGGAATCAAGAAAAATAAAAAAATACAAATATAACTAAATCAAGAAGAACATTCATCAAAATAAACACAAAGAGACCCTACAGAAAAACGAATAAAATTGTTAACATACATTTTTCATAAACACATTAAGCTAATCTAAAAGAAGAAGAAAGACCGAGATCCTCTATCAAAGAAAAGCCTAGCCTGTCTCTTTCCCGAGCCTCCTCCTCACAATATACTCGATAGACTCCCTCGGGCTAATCAGCCTCCCTAGCCCAAGGAAGCCCAGCGTCCCCGAAACATCCAACCTAAACCTATACTTATCCCCCGGCCCAAACAGCGAAGGCAAGCCCTGGTCAACAACCTCGATCCTAGGCTCCAAAGCGCCCCCAGTAACCTCCCTAATAACGTCACGAACCATCTCCGCTATCTCCAGCACAGTATACGGCTCAGGATAGAAGAGATTCAAAACCCTCCTAAGGCTACCACCCTCCTTCTCGACCCTCCCGTCGAGAACCCTCACCGCGTAAGCCCTAAAAGCCCGCGCGACATCCCTAACATCCACATACAGCATAGGCCTATACATACTATGCCTAAAAAGCGTCAAAGACCCGCCCCTAAGCCCCCTCTCAATAGAAACTGCAGCCGAACCCCTCGCCTCCAAAAAGAAAAACACACACCAGACCCCCACGGGCAGAACACCGAGCAAGGATCCCGAAGAGCCCGAGCCAAAGCCACAAAAAGCCCAAAAAATGATACACCCACCCCACGAGTAAAAACCCAGCCAACAAAACAAAATAAACACAAAAACCAAACATCCAAGGCAAAAAATGTACAAGGTCACAGTCCAAGTAAAAGAAGTAAGGGGAAACTGCGCCCTAGGCTACAAGCCAGGAGACACCTTCACCATCGAAAAATTCTACATAAAAGACACAGGCAAAGGAATCTGCCTACACGCCCTAGCATCCATGCTCACACTCCTAGCCCCCCTGCTCAAAGGCGTACCAGCCACAGCCCTCGGAATCGGCAAACAAGAAGACACCGGCTACACTCAGTGCCCAGACCCAGGAAAACCCTACACCTGCGGGGGAACCGTAATATTCGAATTGAAACGTGAGAAAATAGAAGAAAAATAAAGAACTAAATCTGCTAGATCCCGAGCAGAGACAAAACAGAGTCAACTATCCTAACAGCCGCCCTCCCATCACCAAAAGGAAAAACTCCAGGCAACTCAACGCCACTACCCAGAGCCTTCTTAAGCTCAGCACAAACTCTTTAAAGACTCGTGAATTGTGAGGAGGGACCTAATTATTCAAAACCTAGTGCCAAATACGACGCCAGAATCTCCGTTACACGCACAGCCCACGGTTTTTAAAGCTTTCATAGCATGCGCTTTAAAAATAAACAAGAAATTATTCTAAAAATTTCCACTCTCTAGATATCCCTTTAAGATTTCAGCAATTTTCTCAGGAGCATGCTCGTCCCCCAATAGACCTTCCACATAGCCAGATGGGCGCCAATCCAGAATCCTCTCCGGATCCAGGCCAGACTCCACATCAACCAGCAACGCAAGCCCAGACTCCACCAGCTCGACCCACTCCGTGACCCCACGCAAAACAACTACGGGCTTCCTTAAGAGGTATGCCTCCCTCTGAACACCACCAGAATCAGTAACCACAAGCCGACTATTACTCAGCAACTTTAGAAAGTCCAAATAGCCCAAAGGCTCCGACAAAACAATACCGCTACCGCTAAGACCCTCCCAGAGACCCAAATCGACAAGCCTCTTCCTGATCCTCGGATGAACAGGAAAAACCACACGCTCCCGCCTAGCAAGACCAACCAGCAGACCAACAATCTTGGAAAGGCGTGCTGGGTCATCGGTATTCTCAGCCCGGTGAAGAGTTACAACCACATAGCCAGGATCCAGCCCAAGCCTCTCCAACACATGAGACCTCTCCTCCGCTATAGGAAGCCACCTCTTCAAAGCACGAACATGAACATCACCCGTAACAAAGACCCTGCCAGGAACCCGCTCAGCCAACAAATTCCTATACGCACTCCCAGTAGGCGCAAAAAGCAAATGCGACACATGATCCACAACCCTCCTATTCACCTCCTCCGGCATCGACATATCAAAACTCCTCAACCCAGCCTCCACATGCCCAACCCTAAACCCCGCCTTCACAGCCGCAAGCGCGCCACCCAGAGTCGAGTTCGTATCTCCATAAACAACCACAAAGTCAGGTCGCTCCCTCTGCAAAACCTCCTCCACCCGTTTAACAATTTCCCCCACCTGGTACCCGTGAGAGCCGCTCCCTACACCTAGGAAGTAGTCCGGCTCTGGAACCTCCAGCTGCTCGAAAAACACCCTATTCATCTCATAATCATAATGCTGGCCAGTATCCACTACAACGTGCTCGAAAAACCTTGAGAAGACATCGTGTACCGCTACCAACTTAACGTAATTGGGCCTAGCCCCGACCACGGAAAGAATCTTCATACAGCCCACTCCTCATTTTTAAATATTAAGAACCCTAGAGCGCGCTAGTCCTCAAAAACCCCTTAGACACTGAGTCACACAAAAGAACGTCCAGCCCAGGCTCCCTCAAATAACACCTACCATCATTCACAGCCTCAACCTTCTTAGCGTCAACATCCACACCAACAACTTCATACCCCTTGCCAGCAAAAACAACAGCAGTAGGCAAACCAACATACCCCAGCCCAATTACACAGATACGATTTGGAGTTAACATTATCTCACTCAATAATGGGTTTTTCTCTAATTTTACATTCATTTAAAAATTTCTTATATTTGACCAAGATCCAATATCCTTTTTTTATAATTCCAAGGAAATTATTAATAATAAACCATAATGGAAATGGTAATCTATGAAAAATACCTAACATCGATATTAATTCTAGATTTGGAAAATGCGCTTTGGCTACAAGCACGTAGCTCGGAGGTAAGAGTTTGTTAACCTTCTCCTCGTCCATAGAATGTAAGTGGCCCCACAATGGAGTCAGCTTTCCACAGTGGATACAGCGGGTATAAATAATCTTTTCCTTGTAAGGCACCGTGACGACGAGAATCCCACCTTTTTTCAAAACTCTATCGATTTCCTCAATAACCATTTGTTGAGAAGCTCGGGGCAAGTGCTCCAAAACTTCAAGTATAGCCACCTTATCTATTGAGTTGGCTCTCAAAGGAATAAAGCGCGCATCAGCGCAAATAAACTGGACATTACCCTTAGGTACCTTACGTTTGGCAATCTCGAGTGAGTGATACGAAGGCTCCAAACCCACCACGAAGCCGGCCTTTAAGAAGAAGCTAGTCACAAAACCATCACCACAGCCAACATCCATGATAACATCTCGCTCTCCAGGTTTTAGGAACCAAGCTGTTACTTGCGCCCTGCGTTCCTGCTTATGCCTCTCTCTTCCGCTCAAATCCCAGACACTCAGCTCGACAGGCTCTTCGGTTTCGCGTATTTCAGTCATGGCCTCCTCCTCTTCAACAAACGTTGCAATCTTTTTGCAATAAAAACACAGATAATAACTATAATCCAATACGAGTACTTCAGCACCAACGGCACAGATTCCCACTCTGAGTAAATGTTAAGGGAGGGGTCAAACATAATCTTAGAATTGCTAGCATCTACAAAGAAATATAAAAAGGAGTCATCACCACGAACAAATCTAAACGTTGCGTTTCCAATTACAATTAAGTCGCGAGCTAAGTAGGGATAAAGCAAGGATTGCCCAAACACCCCCCTAATAACCGAGCGCTGAGCCGTGAAAATAGGCCTCCTAGCCAGCACCAAGAATTTACCCTCAAATAATAAGTCTCCTTTCAGCTCACTAATAACGCCATCATCAAAATACACGCTAACGTTCCCATTTGGAACATACATCCTATCAGCTTCAAGCTTGGCGTAGAAACCTATGCCACCTTTAACGTTTGCCTGCACGTAAAAAGCATTGAGAACCTTTTCAGAGGGACTTTCGATTATTAAATATCTAACTGATGTTAAATTCTGAATTTTGTTATGCTGATAAACCCGTAAAGAGTCAAGTGGGATCACTAATAGATTAGACGCTGTCAGACTTAGATTATAAAAAGTAATATTGCTAGCAACCAAATTAGCATAATTAATTTCACTATAGTATCTCTCCGGTATAAAAGTAGAATTTATATGTGTTTTGTTATCTAGAATTTGTTCCCCATAAATTGTCAGGTTTTCCCCATATCTAATTTCCCCTGTTTCATTGGTGACAGGCTTTCGCTGAAAAACTATAAGCGTGCGGTTCTCAGCTTTTAGCCTCTCTAAGTTCAGGTAGTTACGAATGCGTGTAGTGATAAACATCTCTTTTACCTTTACCGCCCAAAAGCGATCCACACGCACCCCGATGGATCCCCCGCTAAAGCTTATGTTAAAACAAGTTCGATTTAATGCGTCTAAAGTCGTACAGAGTTCTCTCTTCGAAAAATTAAAGGAAAGATTCAATAAATGATCTCCAGTTACTCTATCAATATTCCCTAAAAAAATACCCGGCCAAGCTGGTATGCAATAAGCTTTACCGTTTGTAACCAAGCAGTTAAGCATGTATACCTTATTTTGCTCCGTAAACATTACTCCCACGTACCGATAGTTCCCCTCATCCTTGAAATCATAAATGAAGTAAAAATAGTTTAGAACCTTTGGGTTGTACTCCCTCACCTCAAACCTCACGGTAACATTTATCGCCTCAGGGAATAGATAGAATGGGTTCCTCCACACCACAATGTTGCCTAGTCTCTCCTGGCGACCACCAAGCTCGACTGACTCAGAGTCGAGATTCACGGAACCGCTGGTAAATGCAATGGGGGTGCTGAGTAAATCAATGGTAACTGTCCTGTTCTCCTCTGATGTGTCATAAGGCAGGACAATAACCCTGTAGCTGTAGAGAGAGGGGTCAATCCCCAGCACACTTGTGAAGTTCACTCCCGCCAGCGAGAGGAGGAGGTAGGCCTCGTCGACTGACTCGTCCCAGACGGGCGGGATCGCGAGCGCCACGCTTCCGTTGGGGACCGGCGGCGCCAGCAGGGGCGCGTCGTACACGTCGATCGAGCCCACGCTGAACAGCTTAGGCAGGCGGGGCAGGAGGATCCTGCCGATCCAGCCAGAGCGGGCGGGCTGCGAGTTCGTCGCCCAGTTGATGTAGACGTAGGGCGGGTCTAAGTTCCTAGCCCTAAAGATCGCGAGCGAGAGCTCGGGAACCTGCCACCGCCAGCTGTAGGAGGGATCCGCGAAGACATAGTAGATCGGCGCCGCGAAGGCAGAGGCGTCCCTGCTCCGGAGCGTGGGCGAAAAAACCCACCGGTTCGGGTTGGCCCATAGCAGCTCGCCCAGCTTATCGAAGGCCGCCTTCTCGGTATCGCTTATCCTCCCGCGCTCACTCGTGATGCCCCAGTACGAGGCGCTTACCGCCGCGTTGACGGCCAAAAGGGCCAGCAGAAGGCTGAGGATAGCGACTCTCAGGGATCTGCCACGGGCGAGTCGCTCTAACGCGTAGGCGGCGGGTGGCGCTAGCGCGATGTAAACGAAAAGGACGAACCTCTTTTCGCCCCAGTAGCCCGTGTCGATCCCAGAGGCGTTGAAAAAACCTAGGGTTCTGCCCACAGCGACAGCGAGAGCCGCGAGCAGACCCAGCACAGCGACTGGAGCTTTCGAGCCTTCGCGAGCTAGCAGCTCGTAACCGTATAACCCTAGCGGCAAAGCTGCGCCCAATAAGATCGCGTAGATGAACCAGGGCACCAGACCTACAACCCATCCCGGATCCGCCCTGCTCGTAGCGAAGGTGTTGGAGGGGTCTAAGGCGACGGAAACCCCTAAAATAAGCAGGAAAGTGCCCAACGCCGACGCTACAGGGGCTCGCACGCGCAAGCGCTTGGCCAGTCTCGCGAACAAGGGCTCCAACCCTATACCGAAAGAGCTGAGGGCGAGCGCGGCTGCCGCTGCTAGTGCTGGCGCGAAGAAAGCCGCAACGCGCAGCAGCATAAGGTTCTCTAAGCGGGGCGCACCCTGAAGAGCGAGGTAAACCGTTGCCATATTGAGCGCTCCTCCCGCGAGCGCGCCTGCATGCGCTCCCAGACAGATGGGCTTCAGGGCGCTGGAAAGGCTTTTGCCCCAAAGGAGCGCCAACAGCGTGAGGAGCGCTGCCGCCATAATACCCTGCGGGGGGTGCGTGGACAGCATCGAGAACATCAGCAAGCCGGCTGCGACAGCAGATCCAGGAAGCGTGCCCTGCAGCTTAACCATCTTAAGAAGGAGGGACAGGAAGAGAAGAAAGGCGGCGACCGAGAAGGGCTGAGGTACGGGCCACATAAGCGGAAACGGTATGTACATTAAATTTCTGTACACTTTTTCGCTACCGCTCGCCAGAGCTGCGAAGTACGCCGCAGGGCTCGCCGGCCTGTTGAGGAGGAGGTAGAGCCAGCCCAAACCCGAGAAGACGAACGGGAGTATCAGCGCAATGTTTCTGGATGCGGGGTTCCCGGCGACATTAGCGGTAAGCTGGGCTAGCGCCAGCGTGCTCAGGAGAGCTACGGGCAGGAGAACGCTGTTGAGAAGCGGAGCGTCGTAGCAGTTCGCCAAAAGCATGAGCCCCCCTTCGAACGAGTGGAAAACCAGGTAATTATCGGGGCTGAGGCTTAGGAATTTCCAGGGGTTTCTTACGAGATTTACCGACCACATGTAATGTCGCAGCATGTCCTCGCCCGGAAGATACACATCGTTTGGATAGTATATCAGGTAGAAATTATAGATGAGCGTTAACCAAGAGCTTATGAACAAAAGACTATCACCTTTCATTTCAATTAATTGGCTTTTAGATTTTTTCGAGTAGATACCAACAACATGGATTGTATGCAAAGCCACAAGCACCAACACAGCGTAGCGGTTTCCCGGAAAGCCTAAGAAAAGGGAAGCACCCAACGCTATAACTCCGAAGAACGTTGAACCAATGATGAAGGAAAATAACGCGAAGCCTACTGCATCGTCAAAAATCCCTCTGAGCTTTAATGCCTCTGCCAACGAAACTCCGACTACAGGGGCAGCGTACATTAGCGCAAGGAACAACGCCAGCCAGGGAATCGGTATTATGCTTGCAACAACCAACGCGACAAAGCCTGCTACGAGTAAAAGTGCGACGGTTCTTCGCGGCAACCGTAGCAGTATACGAAGCTGCTTACCAGGCCTCCAAACGGCGATGAAAAAGGAAAACGCAATCAGCGAGGAGTGTATCACCAGTTTTTCGGGCCACGGGTAATAAACATAGATGGCAACGATGAAGGATAGCAAGGATGCAAGAAAAATTACCAGTGTCACTAGCAAGATCTCGCTTCTCATAACAGCGCGCCTTACAGAGCCAGCTACTCCTCCCTTGCTCACGGGTTAAGCATCCCTCTTGGGCTCCAGCAGTTCGCGGAGCAAGCTGTACAGCTTCTCCGCAGCTCGGCGCCTATCGATAAGGAGTCTTACGCGAAGGACATTAGCCCTGATGCTTTCCATAGTGCTTTCGTCAAAGATTTTTTCCAAAGCTCTCGTAATGCAATCAAGGTCGTGCTGCTCGCACGCAAAACCCACCCCCCACTTCTCGATCAGCCTCCAGAGCTCCGAGCCGCGCCTACTCAAAGCTATAACGGGGAGGCCGCAAGCTAAGTACTCATAAAACTTCACTGGTATTGCCGGGTCGTACAGCTCCGAGGTCACATGCGTGACGACCCCCGCGTTCGCGGCTGAAAGGACCTCCGCCAGCGTACGCGCATCTAGTATCGGTTGCAGAACCTTTATGTTGCTGGATAAATGCAGCTCCTTCGCTATTCGCACAAACTTACTCGCATATGATGCGTCTCCAAAACCTCCGACGAGCAACAATACCACTTTCTTCTTTAGCGCATTCGACAACCTAGCTATTCCATGAAGGAGGGGGATAGCGTCGTAGTAGCCGCCTAAGCGACCGCTGAAGACAAGCACTATGGCATCATCGTTTAGGCCAAGTTTTCTTCTAACTTCGCTACGAGGATAAGGCCGAAAAATTTGCGTATCAGCGCCATTCATTACAAGATGTGCAACTATGCCTTGTTGTGCGAGGAGCCTAATTAAGCCAGGAGTAACCGCTAGAACAAGGTCAGATTTACGCATAAGTATGTAATCAAGCAAAGTAAGAAAACCAAAAAATTTTCGAGTAAAACCTTTTGTCCAGCTTGGCCAGTATTCCAATGGATCACGTACATCTATAACTATTTTTGCATCTATTAACCTAGCTACTAAATATGCGGTGGGCAATGTTTCAATATAAGGTATAGAAATATAAACTATCTTAGGTTTTAACACGGGTAAAATTATTAATAAGGGGAAAGTTCCTATGAAATTAAAGATTTCAATTATTAGAGCAAATATTCCAATACGCCATTGCAAATTAAATACTCTGAACTTGTCGTATTTTATTCCCCTAATAGCTTTAATCATTTTAGAAGTTTCTCTGCCTAATTCAATTGCTCCTATGACAGTTACATCCATTTTGTATCTAGAGAGAAAGTTTGAAAAATATTCAATTCTTCTCCAAGGTGCTCCTGCTAGAGGAAAGGTGTAGTTACATACTATTACAAGTTTTGTATCTTTACTCATTTTGTTTCTATCTATCACAATTTATTAATTTTTTACGCTTTATTTTCGAGTTAATTGCAGAAAAGTGAAGTACCATCTAAGGGCATCTGTAGTTTTTCTTTTCGTCTTCCATAAATTTTTAAGCTCTATTCCTCTTTGTTTAGCTAGTATATCTATATAATACCTCATTTGAATATTTTTCCTGAGTTTCCTTAGTAGAGCTCTAAAACAAATAAGCAATTTTAACGGTTGTTTAGAAATGAAAACGGATGAAAATGCAATCGTTCCAATTGTTCCAAGAATCATGAAAATTGGTGCACGAAACTGTACAAAGATATTAACAGCATTATATAAAGTATACGGATCACGATGTATTTGTTTTAAGGAATCGTGATATACTATACAACTGGGTATAAGTAAGAGTTTATAGCCCAATACTTTTGTGAATATTGACAGAAACCAATCCTCATAGTAGGGTGCTACAAGATAGGTGGGTAAGTATGTTCCAAAAATTTTCTTTGATAGTTCGAGCACCTCTCGTCTGATGATGAGTGCTGCACCTCTTGCTAAGACTATCTCTCTTCTTTCATTGATTTCTGCTAAAACTTTAGTAAATCTTTCTCCAAAACAACCGATTATACCTGTTCCTAAGCTACTGAACTCATCCCCACATGAGTCTAAAATGTGGGGATGCCGATACTGGAGTAGGAGACATTGCGTAGCTCCAATTTTAGGGTCGCTATTAAAAATTTGGAAAACATTTTCTAGTGCTTCATCATGCAAATATGTATCTTGATTTAACATAAATATTAGTTTGCCTCTGGCAAACATAATGCCTACATTATTACCTCCCATAAAACCGAGATTTTTATTAAGACATTTAACGGTAACTCGACTATTTAAATTTAATCTTTCTATAATAGTTTTAATTATGTCTTGAGTTCCATCTGTACTTCCGTTATCTACTATTATTATTTCAATGTTTGGATGTCTATTAAGTATTCTCGATAAGGAATTAAAGAGAGTTCCAATATAGTGTTTGCCATTCCATGTAACAATGACAATGCTAATATAATTATAATTGTTATTTACGTTTACCATATTGCTACTTTTAATTTGAAACATTTGTTATGAGATGCGCGCTTATAGATTTTTCTTAATATCATGACAAGAAGGACCTAAAGGTATCCACTATAATGGCTAAGGGTGATTTCCACATTTTTAAACTTTTTAGAATTTTTTTCGTTTCAAAATATTGATGTAAAGTTATCCTGAATTGTGCTCTTCGTGCAACTAAATTCTTATTGAAATAATCTGAAGTTATAAATCTGTATACTTCAATTATGCTTCTAGAAAGATTTTTATCTTTTTTTACTAAAGAGAATGCGAAAATAAAGATAGAGAAAGAAAAAAGTAATAAATATGCAAAGATACGATCAACCCCTTGAATTAAAGTGGAGACATAAATATAATTGCCAGGCAAATAGGCCTTTATTTTATTGGTATCATTAAGCCCTTTCCTCTTAAAGGTAAAACTTTCACGATGAAAAAGCACTGCTGTTGGAACAAAAATAATTCTAAAACCTAAAAGATTTAATAATAATCCTAAATCAAACTCTTCAACGCCTGCAAAATACAATTTATAAAATCCTCCAATTTTCATGAATATACTTCTATCAATAAGAAGTGCTGCACCAGTTCCAAAACCAGTTAAAGAAAAAATCTTCTTTTTTTTCTTATTCACAGCTTGTTTCATGAAATTTCTGAAATCTGATTGCCCAAGACAACGCCCATAATATCTATAATGACCACCCACAATGGATAATAGTCCTCCTGCTGAATTGATACAAGTTACCTCAGGATAATAGAAATGTAAACCAACTGCGGCTACAACGTTTTTCATTCTACTTCTTACATACTCTAAAGTATCTAGTAATACTTCCAGGTAAAAGGGATGAAAAATTATATCATTGTTAGTAGCCAAGATGTATTTATATTGAGCATATTTGGCGCCAATGTTAATCGCATTGCCATAACCTAAGTTTCGTGAAAATTTTATACACCTAATTCTAGGAGATTTATACAATTTAGAATATGTTTCACATATCTGTGTGCTTTTATCGGTAGAATTATTATCAATTACAATTATTTCATAATTACCTTTTGAAAGTGTTTGATTAATTAAACTTCTCAAACAAAAAGGTAAAACTTTTTCACCATTGAGATTGGGTATAATTATACTTATCCCACTTTTCATATTATGAACACCCTGGAAAATGTTTTTCATTTAAAAAAAGATATATCAGCAAAGCAAGCAATAAAACAGTAAAAGCATAATAGGCGTATCTGGCCAATTCATTAGAAATCTCATATTTTCTCAAATATACATTATTAATAGAAACACTTAGCAGAAGTAAAACAACAATAAGAAAACCTGTAACAAAAACATTCAAAAATAACTTTAGCAACTTTTCTACAATCGCGCCACGCGTGCACCCCATTTTTAGGAACATTAACAACGACGTCATGTTATGTTTGTAGTTTTAAGCCTTTTTTGGTTCTTGCTATAAGTAGTAAAAGACTTAATGTTATTGAAGGTAAAATACTAAAGTTTTTGATAAACTCTTTCTTATTCTTCTTTAAAATTTTTACAGTCCTGTAAGCAAATATAAAATTCTTAACATAATTTGAAAGAAATATAATAGACAAAAATGCAGAGGTCATTCCCCAAAGAATTATTAAAAGATACCTAGCTTTTATATCAGTAACATATGATGGCGCAAGCTCTGCCAGTAGTACACCCTCGAACCATTGTGGACTTTTAAGTTTGACCTGGGGGGCGTAGCTTGCGCTCCCGAGATGGTAGGCGACTACAAGGGGAACGTGGAGTAGGTTGTAGCCTGTGCTCCATAGCCTCAAGCCGAGGTACTTGTCGTCAAAGTAGGCTTCTACCGCGTTGTGGAAGGGTTGGCCTAGCTTTTCTATCGCGTCGGCTCTGTATACGGAGAAGGCCCCGCTGAGGAAGCTTGGGTGGCATGTCTTCGCGCACTTGATCGTGTAGCCCCTGCATATGGGGTAGGTTAGCCCGAATGTGTCTATGGCGAAGCCCGCGTTGTCTATGAGGCGTGGGTTGTCTGCTTGCATTAGCGTGCCTTGGACGCCTGCTACGTTGTCTATCTCGAGGTACTTGAGTAGCTTTGCGACGTTGTTCGGCACGATTACGAGGTCGTTGTTTAGGAGCATGAAGTACTTGAACTTCCATCGCTTGAACGCATAGTGCCAGGCGATGTTGACAGCTCTTGCGAACCCATAGTTTTTGCTCAGCCTTACAGCCTCCGTGTCGACGCCGAGGCGCTTTGAATGCTCTTTTAGCTCCTCGAAGCTACCGTCGGTGCTGTAATTGTCGACGAGGAGAAGCTTGATCTTCGTGTAGCGTCCTAGATCGGCGAGCCCCTTGAGCAACATTCTTTCAATTGCTAGGAAGGGCTTCGAGTCGTAATTGACGATCACTGCAAGCACCTCGAAATTGTAGCTTTTTGTCGAGTAGCTATTAGGTTGAGACATGCCTATCAATGGGTTGTGCTGTACTCGTCTAGCCTCTTAGCTTTTTTAGTGCGGATGCTGTAGCAGGCTTTTAGATTATTTTTGAGTTCTGGTAGCTGTAGTTATTGGAAGAATATGCGATCCATGTTGTAGGAGTAGTGGTAGCCAGTGTGGAGAACGAAGAAATTCTAGGTTTCGTTGTTCAAGTTCTTTGACTATTGTTGCAAGATTTAAGATTTCTGGGCAGGCTCCGAGAACTTTTGCTAGTTTCGTTGTTCTGCCCGGATGAGATGTGCTGTTAGTGCTGTTGCCGCTGTTTGGGCGCCTAGGACGATAAGTGTTAGGGCTAAAGCGTTTTCTCCTCGTAGCGGTAGATATCTGTATCCTGATTGTATCCATATGGCGAATAGGTAGAGTGTGTAAAGTAGTCCCAGCGTGATGAGGGTGGCGGCTATTGCTAGGGTTTTTTCGACTGTGAGTTTTACGAGTATGTTGGTGATTCTGCTTGTGGGTTTTCCGGTTGTTTTGGCTAGGTGGAGGTCTGCTATTAGTCCGAGTCCTGTGAGGGTGTTTCCTAGTATTGTTAGCATGCTTCCTAGTATGGCTGAGTGTATTCCTGGGGAGTATCCGAGGTTGGCACGTAGGACTGAGGCTAGCATTAGTGCGATGCCTGTAATGAGCATGGCTGCGCCGGGGATGTAGTAGAGGAACTTGGGGGCTAGTATGAGTAGGTATTTTAGGTGGCGCCAGCCGTCACGGAAGCTGTTTAGCTTTGATTGTGTTCCTTCTCTGCGTGGGTAGTAGGTTATTGGGACTTCTGTTATGCGGAGTTTTAGGTAGGCGGCTTTTGCTAGGAGTTCTGAGGCGAACTCCATTCCTGGGGTGTTTAGGTTTAGTTTTTGTATTGCCTGTCTCTTGGCGGCCCTGAAGCCTGTGTGGGCGTCGGAGACGTTTGTTCCGTAGAACTTGTTGAGGATGAATGTTAGGAGGGGGTTTCCTATGTACCTGTGGAGCCATGGCATTGCGCCCGGCATTATTTTGCCTTTTAGGCGTGTTCCTAGGACTATGTCTGCCTCGTTTTGGAGGAGTGGCTGTAGGAGTTTTGGTGCTTCTTCTAGGTCGTATGTGCCGTCTGCGTCTGCCATGACTATGTATTTGCCCCTTGCGTGCCTGAGGGCGTATATGTAGGCGTAGCCGTAGCCGTGCTTGTCTGGTGTGACTACTTTTGCTCCGAGGCTTGTGGCTATTTGTGGGGTGGCGTCTGTGGAGTTGTCTGGGACTATGATTTCGTATGTTAGGCCGAGTTGCTGGGCGGCTTTTTGGGCTTTTTGTATGACTTCTGCGATTGTTTTTTCCTCGTTTTTTGAGGGAAAAATGAATGTTACGTCTGGCTCCTCGCTACTCATATTTTACCTAATAGACCATTTCACAAGTATTTTGCTGGTTGCCTTGAGGCCCCATGCTGGTATTTTTTATGATTGTTGTGTGGTTAGGATTTCTACTTCTAGGTCGAGGTCTTTTTCTAGGGTCTGCTTGATTGGCTCAAAGTCGGTTTTGTCCGCTGTGATGATGCATTTGACTCCGTGGGTTTTTAGGAGGTTGGCTATTGCTATGTGGAGTAGGTCTTTTGTCCTTATATTTATCCATGAGAGCTTTATGGCCTCGTGGAAGAGTTTGGCTATTTTTGTATTGTTGGTTGTTTCTATTTCGTAGAGGTATTCCTGTTCGATTACTTCGATGTGGAAGCCGTTTTTAATGTAGGAAATGATATAGTTGAGAAGGGCCTCGCAGCGTTGGTTTGGGTTGAGGTTTTGGAGGAGCCGTATGTATTGGGGCAGGGGCTCGGCGAATATGTATTTGCCTTGCTCGAGTTGACTTAATGTGTGTAGAGTGTTTCTTGTTACCTCGACGAGGGCATAAGTTGATGTTACAAGTCTTGTTCCCTGCATGTTGAGATGGTATACTCTTTCTAATGAGTTTTTGTGGTGGGCGTCTGTAGGGAAAAGCAGCGCGATTATTATGTTGGCGTCTAGGTAGCAGGCGGAGCTCATTCCTCGCTGAGTTCTTTTGTGAGGTCGACGGGGTGGGTTAGTGTGAAGAGGGATGTGTTCATCTTGGCGAGTATTTCTGCCAGTCTTTTTCCAAAGTCAGACGGGCTTAGATCCATTTCGCCTTTCCAGACAACGAATACTGGCACCCTTGTTTGAGGGTATAGTGTGTCTGCAAGGTTTTCCCATATCTTGAATGCTTCGCTGGCATTTAGGTCAAGCTCGATGAGTATGTAGGGACCGATGTTGGGAGAGCTGGATATTGTTATGCCTTGGATTTTCTGGGGATGAATGAGCCGAGGTAGAACTTGTTGCATAAGAGTTGTGAGCAATTGGGTAAAGTTGAATTTAGTGAAAAGTGAAAGAGCCATTTGGCTCCAGTCTTTTACAATGGGGAGGCTTCGTATTGAGATTTCTATTCTATTACTACTCATTTTTATCTTTGATCTCTTGCAGTTTTTGAACGAATTTCTCCCAGCTTGCTGCTATTTCTTCCAACTCAACAGCAATTTGTTTCTTTTCCTCTGGACTTAGTGAGCCAAAGTTTACGAGCTTGCTATAAAGCACTGAAAATCTCACCATGGATGCCATAAAGCTACCAAATACTTCGATAGGAAGCTCTTTTGAAAGTTTAGCCAGATTTTCGGGTTTAAAAAGCTCGTTGAGTGCATTGTCGAGACTTTGTCCTTCTGATTCTTCATACTCGGCAATTTGTCGAATTATTTTGCCAAGAATTTTCAGTAACTCAATTAAAGGAGCGAGTCCTTTCGTAATTCTTTCAGGATCAGTATTCATAAGTATGCACGCGCTACCACTGCTGATATTACTTTGCTACTGTCAATCAGAAGTTCCATTTTTGTTTTAATTCTCCCCAAATTTTTTCCTTTAGCTCTTCATCTATTCTGGCTATTTCGTTTTCATTCACGGCTCCGGCGATCTCTTCTGCTACAAAGTACTTTAGTAGGAGTTTTTTGAATTCTTCGACAGCAATACGCTCCATGGCCTTTCTAAGTAGCTCGTCTTTTGATATGAGAATCCAGATGTCCTCGGGGACACTAATGGAAACAGTCTTGCTCATGGCTTCGATATTGAACTTTGACTACTCTTATATTTTTATCGCTGACCCTTGATTCGCTTAAGTCTTTCTTTATGATCCCCTGGCAATCACACGTGCAAGGATCCTTTCTTGACGACTTTGTCCCCAGACTTAGCGCTTGGAGCCGAGGACGTGGAGGTAGTAGCCCCTATACATGGCTTCATCTTGCTACGGCTTCTGTTGCTCTCTTCTTCTTGCTTCTCAAGAGGTATGAGTGGCGTGTCTGGCTCTCGCACGTTCATCTCCTAGCCTCTGTAGAATAGTGGTGTGTTTATGTACTGTATTCCTAGTATCTTGATTGTGTCCAGGCTGGCTTTTTTGAGTGCCTCTGCTATGTGTGTTGCGCCTATTACTAGGGCTAGCTGTATCTTTTTGGCTAACAGTCTAAGGCCCTCTTCATAGGCCTTTATCATTGTTGCCTTGGAGGGCCAGACTTTCTCGAGGATCCTGAGTATTGCCTCGCGTAGGGCTGGGCTTTTAATAGCTTTAAGCCTCCTGGCGAGGAAAAGGAGCGCCCTCTCCTCTGGTCTGAGCCTCCAGTAGGCTCCGTAGCGTAGTGCGCGCTTGTAGGCGGCGGAAACGAGCTGTGGAGATATTTGTATCGCTGGAGGCGTTGGAGGCACAGGCGCAGAGGAAGAGGGCGACATACGTGTGGGTAATTGAGAAAAAATATATAAATTTTATGCCTTTTTTGGCCGGTTATTTATCTTTTTGTAGGCGCGCGTCGATGCATTTTCATTGCTGGAGATGTTTACTGCTGGTTGTTTTTCCTGTTCTCTATGGTGGGTGCTTCGGGCTTGTGAAAAATATTTTTGTTATAGGAGGATTTGTGGCTCTTTGGGTGTTTTTTATTTGTGTGGTGGGTGGAACCAGTCCCATGGTTTGCCTGTTCGTGGGTCGTCTTTTTTGCCGTTGATTGTGTTGGGGACTATTTGTGGGTCGTTCCATGGGCGTCTTTCTTCGTCTGGGTTTTGGTAGTCGTATAGCTTGTTTACGAAGTATATTAGGTAGACTGGTTCTTGGCCTATTGCCTTGAAGCCGTGCCAGTAGTGTCCGGGTATGCGTAGTATTTGTGGCTTGTCTCCGCTTAGGACTACTTCTAGCAGGGCTTGTGTGGTGTCGTCGTATGCGCATATCTTTGCGTATCCCCTGGCTACGAAGAAGTAGTCTACTTGGCCTCTTAGGTGGCGGTGCCAGGCCCTTACTATTCCTGGGAATGTTACTGAGAGATTTGCCTGTAGGAGCTTGTCGTCGCCTAGCAGCTGATCCCAGTCGGCGCGGATTAGCTCGTGGAAGAGACCTCGCTCGTCTACGAAGCGTTCTAGTTCTGCGAGTTTTGCTCCTGGGAGGGCTAGCTCCCTAACGTTTTTTAGTGCCATCAGGGACGCCTCTTTTCGAGGTACTCTTTTACGAAGTCTTGGAGGGCTTTATTATTTTCGTGTGTATATCCTAGTAGCCTGTTTGCCTTTGAGGTGTCTAGGCTGGAGTCTCTTGGCCTCCTGGCCAGCCAGTGCTTCATGTCCTGGGTTTTTGCTGGTTTGACTAGGTTTTTTGGGGCGCCGAGTATGTCGGCTATTGTTAGGGCGAATTCGTACCTGTTTGTCCTTTGTCCCGCCACGTGGATTGTGCCGAGGGGACGCGTGTCGAGTATCTTGAGTATCGCAGAAGCTAGGTACCTGTTGTATGTTGGGGATACGTATTGGTCTACGAGTGCTGGGACTTCTTCTCCCCTTGTGAGCTTGTCTGCGGCGTATTCTGCGAAGCTTTTCTTGCTACCGCCTAGGCCGTATATGGCGCTGGGCCTTACGATTGTGTATAGGACGTCGCTTGTCCTGACTATTTCTTCTGCTACGAGCTTTGTGAGTCCGTAGTAGTTGACTGGGGCTGGGAGGTCTTCTTCCCCGTAGTTTCCCTTTTCTCCGTCAAAGACGTAGTCTGTTGATATGTATATTATGTGGGCGTTTACGGCCCTGGCGGCCCTCACGGCGCTCCTGGTTGCTTCTACGTTTGTTTTCCATGCCTTTTCTTTTTCTATCTCGCACTTGTCTACGTCTGTCATGGCGGCGCTGTGTATTATTGCGTGGGGCTTCTCTTTCCATGCGAGGTCCTCGAGCAAATAGCCCCTAGAGATGTCTATCTTGACCCATTTTACGCCCTGTATTTGTCTAGGCTCGTGGGCATTATACGTGGCAATAACGCTGTGGCCGTTCTGTGCAAGCATTTCTACTAGGACTGAGCCTAGTAGCCCGCTTCCACCAGTAACGAGTACCCTCATCTTGTCCCACCCCAGGGAGTGTCTTTTGAGAAGAACTCGTCTCCTAGGAGGGGCCTCCACCACCACTCGTTTGCCTTGTACCATTCGATTGTTTTTCTGAGCCCGTCTAGCCAGGGTGTCTGGGGCTTCCAGCCTAGGCTGAGTACCTTGTCTCCCCTCATCGCGTATCTCTTGTCGTGTCCGGGCCTGTCTGGGACGAATGTTATGAGACTGTGGGGCTTGCCGAGGAGCGTGAGTATGTCTTGTATGACTTGGATGTTTGTTTTGGGGTTTAGTCCTGGGAGGTTGTATGCCTCGCCGTCTCTGCCTCTGAGTATTATTGTTTCCAGGCCCCTGGAGAAGTCTTCGACGTAGAGCCAGTCCCTCTCCTGGGAGCCGTCGCCATAGACTGGTATCGGCAAACCGTTCAGTGCGCGTAGGATTGTTTTGGGTATTAGTTTTTCTGGGAACTGTCTGGGCCCATAGTTGTTGGAGGGCCGGACTATCCTTACGGGTAGGCTGTATGTTCTCCAGTATGCTTGGCAGAGGAGGTCTCCGGACGCCTTGCTGGCGCTGTATGGGCTACTGGGCTTGAAGGGGGCTTCCTCTGTTACTGGTTCGCCTGATATGTCTCCGTATACCTCGTCTGTGGATATGTGTATGAGCTTGGGGCCGTCGTGTCTGCGTAGAGCCTCGAGTATAATGTATACGCCCTTGACGTTTACGTCTATGAATATGGAAGGGTCCTTTATGCTCCTGTCTACGTGGGTTTCGGCGGCAAAGTGTACAACGTAGTCTGGCTGGAAAGCTTTAAGGGTCTCAGTGAATTTTTCTTGGTCTAGGATGTCTCCCTTAACTATCTTGACCCTCGAGGTGTCCAGCTCTTTTAGGTTCTCTATTCTGCCGGCGTAGGTGAACTTGTCGTATACGAGGATCTCTGCGTCTGGGCGCGAGGCATAGATGTAGTGTACAAAGTTTGAGCCCATGAAGCCTGCCCCGCCGGTAACGAGTAGCCTCATATCTCGATCACTGATTTTTCTCCGACTATTAGTTTTAGGCCTTTGGGCTTTGAAGAATTGCTTCTGATTATTGCCTCTGCGCCTATAATGCTGTCTGTGATCCTTTCTGGTATGTCTTCTAGCTGGACCCCGTCCATGAATACGCTGTTCTCTGCCTCTACCCGTGTGAACTTGCAGTTTCTGCCTATGCTCGTGTAGGGACCAATGTAGGAGTCCTCGATGACTGTGCCCGAGCCTATGAATGCGGGTCCCCTTACCGTGCTGTTCCTAATGGCCGCGCCCTCCTCTATGTAGACCCTGCCCTCTACGCTTGAAGCCTGAACCTGGCCTTTGACCACTTTTTCCCTGTACTTCGCGTCTAGGAGAAGCCTGTTGGCCTCCAATATGTCTTGTGGAGTCCCCGTGTCTTTCCACCAGCCCCTGATCACGCCGTACTCGACCTTGAGTCCCCTATCGATGAGCCCCTGGAGCGCGTCTGTTATCTCTAGCTCGCCCCTCCAGCTCGGCCTTAGGGACTCGATGACCCCGAAGACCTTTGGGGACCTAAAGAAGTATATGCCGACGAGTGCTAGGGTGCTTGGCGGTATCTTTGGCTTCTCGATGAAGCCTACAAGCCTCCCGTCCTGGAACTTGGCTACGCCGAAGCGCTGGGGGTTCTCTACCTCTGTCAGGAGGACCATTGCCTCTGCATCGGTTTCCTCGAACTTTTTGGCGAAGTGTGTTATGCCCTCGAGTATCACGTTGTCCCCGAGGTAGACGACGAAAGGCTCGTCACCCACGAAGTCCCTTGCAAGGTATACTGCGTGTGCAAGGCCGTAGGGGTATCCCTGGTAGATGTAGGTGAGGTTCAAGCCTAGCCAGGAGCCGTCCCCATAGTACTCTACGACCCTCTCGGGAGCTAGGTTTCCAAGTATGATTGCGACGTCCCGTACTCCTGCTTCCCGTAGGTCTTCTAGGACCCACTGTGAGACAGGCTTTCCAGCAATACGGAGAAGCTGTTTGGGCCCTGTGTGCGTTAGGGGTCGGAGACGTGTGCCTAGGCCCCCGTGGAGAACGACGCCCTTCATAGGGGAAAATATCTAAGCCATAATAATAAATGTTTTGAGTTTTTCTATGATGCGAAGTTTTAATTCTTCGAATAGCCATACGATTATTGAATAGAAACTTTTATTGCTCTCTATAGTGCACCTTGTTCTTGCTCTGGGCAGAGCGTTGCATGCCTAGAGTTTTTTGTTATTTGGGGCTATTCACTGTTGGGAGGTCTGGGAAGGTTGCCTGGTTTCGTTGTTAGGCTTTACTGATGTGATTTGCAGGGATAAGTGTTAGCGGTGGTTAGGAGTGGAAGAGGATTCTCAGTATGAGTGGTACAAGTATTGTTGAGATTAGTGTAGCTATGATGGCGACCCGGGATGCCTTGACGACGACGTAGAGGTCGCTTATCCTCCTATTTACATCGTTGATCCTCGCGTCTACGTAGGATTTCAGCTCTTCTATGTCCTCCTTTGTGGCCATCTCTCTAGATAATGCTAGGAGCATTGCCTTTCTGAGGTCTCTGTGTCTTAGGACCTCGGGCAGGAGCTCCTCAGCCAAATTCCTCCTAAGTTCCTCGTCTCTCCTAAGCTCCTCTAAGAGCTGCCTGCCTATAGACATGCCCAACAAGATGTTACAGTAAGTCAATATATAAGTATGACTGAGGTGGATGACTCTTCACATCCCATGCTTTTAGCACGCAACTCGATAGCCTAAGAGCTCACGAAAAGGAGAAAAAACCTGCTGGCAACTCCTCCTAGCACTAGCCACGGCACTGTCCCTGGGAATAGTGCGCGCCTAGGCTCTAGGCACTGTGTGCACGGTTTCAGGTTTTTTACTCAGCATTCTCTAGCGCCTTTTTGACCGCTTCTCTGTGTATTGTTGTTTGCTGGGCTATGTGCTTGCCGATGCCGAGGTCTAGGTTCCTTTCGGGTGGTGGCTCGTCGACCCAGAGGCACGTTCTGCCTGATTTGTTGCATGTGGCTGAGTTTTCTTGGAAGGGATGTTATCATGTAAGCCTCTTCTGATGGTAATTATGGTCCTCTGAGGTGTATGTGTATTCATGGAGGTGTGAGGGGTCTCCGATTTGTTGGGGCTTTTTCTTTGTTTTCAGTATTGGATGTTTGAGGCGGTGTGATAGGCGAGTGGAACTTTCGGAAGGGTTTAAGGTTGCTATCAGTGGTGTGTTTTTGTATCTCTCGATCCTATTTTTTCGTGTGAACCTGAGGGGGGAGTTTCTAAGGCTTCTAGACGAGGATAGGGAGTTCAGGCTGATGGTAGCCGGGAAGCTTGGGTACGGCGATGTCCTGAGGAGGCTGGAGAGGCATGACAGGAAATTCAACAAGGTAGTCAACGAAATAAAGAAGTTTAGGGAAGACTTCAACACCGAGATGAGTAAGCTGAGAGGAGACTTTAACGCTGAGATGAAGAAGCTTAGGGAGGACTTCAACAAGTTAAGTATGAGGGTTGAGGTTACCATTGGGAGCATGGGAAGGGGGTGGGGGGAGGATCTTGAGAGGATGGTGCTTGAGATATTCAGGGAGGAGCTAGAAAAAAGGGGGATCGAGCCTGGCAAGGTGGAAAAGCTGAGGTTTACGGATAGGGATGGGAGCATTACTGGGGTGAGGGGGAGGATTGTTGACATAGATGTCTCTGTTAGGGATGGGAAGCTCTACTTGGTGGAGGTGAAGTCTAGGGCTGAGCTGGACCATGTCGAGGCTCTTTACGAGAAGGTGAGGGCTGTCGAGAAATACTTGGCGAAGAGCGTGAGCGGGGTGTTTTTGGTCGCCGTGAACGTTGATAAGGAGGCTTATGATAGGGCTAGACAGCTGGGTATAGAGGTTATATGCGGAAGCATAATAGAGTAGGCGACGTGTTTGTGTTATCAGCGTATTTTCGCATGGGAGGACTATTCTTGAAGCGCTTTCACGTGTGTTTTACGTAAGAGCGTGCGCTAATAAGGAAGGCTTAAGCGTGTGTTGACTCGCTGTACTGGAGGGCCGTTTTGTTTGCGTGTAGCTCTACGTCTCCCCGGTGTTGGCTCGTGGTTGTGGAGAGTGAGCGCTGTGCTTTGGCTGTTGGTTTTTTCGCTGGGATGAGTCTGTTTGCCTCTAGCTCTTTAATGCTCCGTGCTTCTAGACCTTTTTGGCGCGCGCTACTTCTTTTCGGCGATCCTCTGGGCTTCTGTAACCATTCTATCGATGCTCGGCAACCTCCTCCTGACATCTTCGGCGTCGAATTTTGCCTCGTGGAAGCCCCAGACGTGGAGCGCCCACGCAGTGTCCCATGAGGATCTGAACCAGTCGCCCACCTTGTCGGATATGCTTAGAACGGCCTTCTCGAGCTTCCCGAGGCTCCAGGTTCCACTCTTCTCTACATCTTCAAGGATATCCTTTAAGTTGAAGTGTGTTGTGAGCGCCTTGACGGCCTCCTCCGCGACCTTGTAGAGTTTTTCACTGGCCTGGACGGGGTCCGTGTCGATGAGATTCTTTCCCTCTTCTAGGTATCTCACAGCTAGTTCTAGGTGGGACTCTGCGGCTGCGTGGGGGTCGGGTTCCAGCATACTGACTAGAAAATCGACTACAAGGGGCTCTGGGTCCAGGTTTCTCCTCTTGGGATCCTCAGCTAGTCTTCTAGGAATCGTCAGGCTCATAATCCTTTATCACTATCTAGTGAATCATATATTTTGAATTAAAGGCTACCGACAATGCTTGATTCTTCAGCTTTCAGTATATTTGTTTATAGATTTTTGGTAGAAAGTAGACAGGGGCCTTCCAATTTAAAGATATTGGCCCCTTCCCTTAACGCGATTCGTTGTTTTCGGCAAGGACCTTTCCTAGTTAAGATTGCGGGTCGTCTCATTTACGATACTTTTGCTAGGGTATGGCCAAAATTTGCCTACAGCTTTGCGGGCCTCCTGTGTGAAATCCTTATAAGCCTTGGAGCCATAATTTAAGGGGGCGTGGCGTGGACGATGTAATCAACATGGCTGTTATCCTACTCTCGATAGCTTCTTCGTCAGCCAGCCTAGGATACTGGCTTGCAAAACAGTTTGGAAAAATTGACGCTAGGTTCAAAGAGGTAGAAGCGAGGCTGGATGCCCATGATACTAGGCTGGCGGGCCTCGAGACAACTGTGAAGAGCATGGATTCCAGGCTTAAAGGCGTGGAGACAAGGCTGGAAGCCCACGAAGCTAGGTTGGAAAACATGGAGAAGAGGCTTACAGATGTTGAGAATACTGTAAGGGAGATAAATACTAGATTAGGGAGCGTGGAAAACAAGCTTACAGGAGTTGAGACAACGGTGAAAAATATGGACGCCAGGTTAAGGAACGTGGAAAGCAGGCTGGCAGGTATCGAGGAGGATGTAAAGGATATATACGCTAGACTGGGGATTCTCGAGACCACAACAAAGAGCCTGCAAGCCAAGCTTGGTGAAGTCGACAGTAAAATTGATGGCGTAAGTACCAGGCTGGACAAGCTCGAGAAGGGAATCTTCGGCTTCAACGAGCTCCTATTGAAGGTCCTGGAGGAAAAAGGCGTAGTAAGCAGGACTGAGGCGTTAACGCTTCTAGTCGCTCTCAGGGGAATGATCCCCGGCTCAAGGTCGAAGTACTACACTAAAGAGGTAGAGAACAGGCTCAGAGAGCTACTAAACAAGGACCCAGACACATTCACCATGGACGACATAAGGGAGCTCGAGGACATAGCCGAAATAATGGAAAAAGAATACACAGTGTCCGGCAGAAAAGAGCTCCTCGACTACGCCGCCAAGCTAAGAATCGGGGCCCTAGTCTTCAAGATAGTCTTCGTCGAGCCAAAAATGAGAAAACTCCAGGAATGGCCACTAAGCCCCTAGAGCGTTTTCTCCGGACATACTCGAAGAAGCATGTGAAGGAATAATTCGTTTCGCGGGTTAGAATAGAGGGGCGAAGGGGATACTCTAGAAAGTCTCGTCTTTTGTGGACCAGTTATCTTTGGCTCGAGGCGAGGTATAATATTAGCGATAGTGCGGCTATGACCTCCTTGTCATCAAGCGTCTATGGGGGCGCTGTGCTATCCATTCTTTAACGCTTCTGCGAAGGCAATTCAGCCAAATCTTTCACGGGGTTCTCCAAAGCCTACCTGCCTATAGACATGCCCCTGCAACTATTGCACAAGCTCCTATGTAATTCAGCCATTGTCTACTGCCTCGTAGTTGCTTCAAGAGATTTTCTAATCTTTGCGGAGAACACTTTCACGATTGGTTCTAGGAGATTTTTCTAGGCATTCCATATCTCTATTCCAGCCACGTTTCCGTCCTCTGCAATCTCAATTAACACGTCGTCGTCCGCCTCTACAGTGTCCTTTATTGGACCCTCCCTGATTATTATGTATAGTATGTCTGCTTCTGGGTCGTAGTTTACCCTCATCTTGCCTCCACCTACCTACCTCTTTCCACGCGTTTACTTATAATCGCGCGTGCGCGCGCTTAAAGCCGCGGTTATGTCCTCCTTTTTGAGCTGGGGGTAGTTATCGAGGATTTCCTCGGTTGTCCAGCCGTTTGCGAGTAGGTCTAGGATGAGCTCTACAGGTATTCTTGTGCCCTTGATTATTGGTTTTCTGACCAGTATTTCAGGGTCTACCGTTATTCTACTCTTTCAGTCCTCCACTTGACCCCTATACTGTAAAGTATTACAACATTTTAAAAAACCTGTTGCATCTGATGATGCTATATGTCTAGTGTCCAGAGAATGACTCAGCTTTCTATGCAATGGGGTTTCCCTCTTGCATCAACTTTCATTTTCCGACTTCATGTCTATTTCCCCATTTAATTAGGGGTCAGCATGGCTATTTGGAAACATATCCTGTTTTCACCGTGCAAATTCTTCTAGTGCTTTTTTGACTGCTTCCCTGTGTAGGGGCGTCTGCCAGGCAATGTGTCTGCCTATGCCTAGCTGTGGGTCTTTCTCTGGTGGGGGCTGGTCGACCCAGAGTTGTGGGTCTCTAGATGCCAGGGTGTCTACGATGAGGTTGAGGTCAACAAGTTTGTCGAGGAGTGGTAGCTTTTCTCTTGTGAAGAGTTTGTCTGGGTCCTCTGTTGCCTCGGCTAGCCATTCCCGCTCTTGCGGGTTTAGCGAGAGTATAAAGGCTGTTAGCCGCTTTTTTGAGGCGAGCTCGCCTACAGTTGTGTTGGAGTCCCATTTTTTCTCGTAGAGGATTGAGAGTATCCTGGGGTTGCCGCCTGTCAGGCTCCATGCTTTCTCGTAGTCTGGCTTGGGGTGGGGTAGTTTCTCGTAGATTTCTTGGAAGCCGTTTTTAGGCATGTTCCAGATAGGCATTAGATTTGCCCAGAGATGCTTGGCTATCTCTCTCCTGGAAACGCCTTCGCTTGTCGCCACAATTGCTACGATGTTTTCGTAGTCATAGAGTGGGTGCTCTATCATGTTTAGTAGCCCCTTGACGTATGCCGCGGCGTTTTGAACCCCAATGACCTGGAAGACGTCGTCCGCCAGGACAGCGATCTTTCTCTTTTTTCTCTTGAGGGCTTCACGTATAAAGTCGAACACTGCCCAGGCTACCCTACCAAGGGAGTCTTCTGAGAGAGCTCTCTGGGCTAGGTCTAGGAAGGCTTTCCTTATGTCTGGCTCCTCGATGTCTGCCTCGAATATTCGGTCAAGTGGGTAGAGGTGGAAGACTGTGTAGCCGGCATCTTTAAGTACGTGGGAGGCCTGGCGTAGGAGCGCTGTTTTGCCGCATCCCTCGGGGCCAAAAATGACTATAGGCTGGATTGTGCCTCTTTCAGCCCACTCTTGGACTTGGGCTAGCGCTTTTTCTCTGTCTGTGAACTCGACGAGTAGACCAGCGAGTCGGAGCTTGACTCTTCGCATATATGGGAACCCGTTGGCATGCGACTTTTATGTATGTCTTGAGATGGCCTTTCTTAGGCCTTTCGCTATGTGTTTGCTTGCTGGGACGCGTCAGGGCTCTTTGATTGTTTTGTTTTGGCTGGGTTGTTTATGTGGTTTCTGTGTATAGTAGTTCTAGTGCGCGGCAGATGTGTGTAAAAGATCTGCATATTGTTTGTGGATCTGTTTTGTCTATTTTGTCTAGACACAGTGCTATGTCGTTGACTATTTGTTTGGCGTTTGTTGCTCCTTTTGGGACGGATAGTTCCATGAGGTTAATGCAGTGGTCTTCAAGAGTGTGCTTGGTTAAGCGTAGTCCTGGGTCGCCGTTTACGGCGATTATGAGTCTTATTTTTCTCCCGTTTACATGTATGTTGGACATGAAGACTTGGCTAGACGTGTTGTCTCTTTTGGTGCCTGATAGCTGGAGCTGGAGGTCTCCTTTGCGCGAGAGTATGCTGTCGACTAGGCTTCTTGTTCTTTTTTCAGCTGTGTCCTCGTCCGCGTCAATTATTACAACGATTGCCTTGAGTTTTCTCGAGAGTTTTGAGAGCAAGAGCAGGGCACTGGCTAGGAGTGGGATGTTTTCTTTTCCCTCCGCGTCTGTGAAGGCGATAACTGGCTGCTTGTCGGTTTTCGGTAGTTTTTTCTCTATTTTTCGGAGGATCTTTTTTGCTACTTCTGTGTCGCTTGCGCCCTCGCATAGGACGATTGCGTCTAGGCCTTTAATCTTGTCATGTATCACTTTGTAGAAGGATTCCTGGTGGGGCTTTAGCTGGAGTATATGCATAGCTTATAGTATGTGGAGCATTCTTGGGTCTAGTCCTATTTTCTGGAGGGTTTCAAGGTCCGGCTCCTCTATGGCTCGTACGTCTACGTAGCCGTCTTTGCCTCTCTCCATGTAATAGATTCTCAGGCCTAGGCCCAGCTCTTTTGAGATTTCTTTTGCGATGTTTAAGAGCTCGATACTATGTGTCGTGATGAACAGCTGTAGGCGTTGCTTTTTCGCCGTTTTGAATGCGAACCTCGTGAATGTAGCTAGGCCTCCGGGGTGCTGGTGTGCCTCGGGGTCTTCTATTAGGACGGCTGTGTCGCTTGCTAGGAGTAGGGGGGACGCGTATAGTATCGCCATTCTTGCGCCGTCTCCCAGAGAGTCTATTTCTACTGTTGTTTGTGGCAGGGCGAACGCGAGTACAAAGCCTTCACCACTTGGCTTATAGAGGATACTTTCAGCTGTGGGCTCGTATTCCTCTCGTATAAATTCTAGTATTTCTTTGTCAAGCCTCTTGTCGAATATCTTTCCCCACACCTTTTGCTCGAGCTGGCTCACCGTGAACCTGTTATCGAGTAGAACTGCGTTTTCAAGGTACGTTATCTCTTCCGCGGCAAATGAAAGAACTTTTTCCTTGAGGCTGGTTTTGTAGCTAGTTTTTGTTTTAGGGTTCCATGCATCGCCGGTGCTAGAGAGATATAGCTTTCGGGCGTGGTGGTATTCAGCAATTTCAGGGATTCTCTGCCGTGAAACTTCAATTAATACAGGAGAGTCAACTTTTGAAGGATTATACATGTATGGAAGCTTAAATATCAACTCGTTTGGTTTGTTTTGGGATTTGAAGTTGAAGTTTATCTCGATCTCTTCATCGGTTTTTTTGTTGAACCAGAGTGTATGTTTGTAAGTTGTCCATTTTCCTCTGCCACCTCTCCTTGATATGACATATTCGTGTTTTGGCATGTCTCTTATTTGGTCTTCTGGCTCTGCCCAGGACGAGGCGAGGTAGATTGCTTCTAGTATTGTGGATTTGCCTGCGCCGTTTTTACCTATAAAGATATTTATGTCTGTTAGGTTGTTTACTGTGCATTGCTTGATTCCTCTTAGGTTTTTGATTGTGATTGACTCTATCAATTTGGACACTTTGTGTTTAGTTTGTTTGGCTGGTTTTTAAGAATTCTGCGTTTGGACGTGCCAAAGCTGATTCTACTGGTGTCGATCTTGATGAAGACAGCGCGTAGAAATTGGGAATCCAAAGGGCGTTATGGTTCTTCAGATGTGATGGTCTCGTTCTAAGTTATTTCTACAATTTCTCTTTTTGGGGCTTTGATGATTTCCTCGAGAATATCTTTGAGTACCCCGATTGCTAAGGACTTTTAGTATTTTCTCCTTTGTAACTCCTAGGTTCTTTAATCGTTTGAGCTTTTCTTCGGCATGTGCAGTGAACTTTATCTCTTTACCCCCATGCTTAACCTCTGTAGAATAGGGGTGTGTTTTGATAGGAGTAACCTAGCGCCAGGACTATGCCATGGGTCGCCCTCCTAAGGGCTTCAGCTACTTGTACAGCTCCAATAGCGAGCGCCAGCTGGATCTTTTTGGCTAATAGTTTTAGGCCCTCCTCATAGGCCTTTATCATTGTTGCCTTGGAGGGCCAGACTTTCTCGAGGATCCTGAGTATTGCCTCGCGTAGGGCTGGGCTTTTAATAGCTTTAAGCCTCCTAGCCAAAAGGAGGATTGCCCTCTCCTCCGGCCTGAGCCTCCAGAAGGCTCCGAACCTCAGCGAACGCTTGTAGGCGGCGGAAACGAGGCTAGGCGTGATTTGGATCTGAGAAAGCGTTGGAGGCACAGGCGCAGAGGTAGAGGACGGCATACAAGCTGAAACTATTTAGGAAATTATAAATTTTTTCTAGGTGGCTTCATTCATAGGTTTAGTCTTACCCTGTTTTTTGTCCTCTGAGACATATATGTATCGATGGAGCGCGCGCACCCTGGAAGCTTTTGGAGAAGTGGCTAAGGTGTAGCTTATCCTTGGGTAAGTTGTGAGAGGCGAAGTGTGAATTCTTTTGTGAAAAGCCAAGCTTTAGGAGGAAAAGTGGAGAAAAGAACTATTTTGTAACTAAGTTTTCGATAGTTTTCATGTCTTCTTCGAGGTCTAGTAGCTGGATCATGACCCTGTGCTTTAACTCGAATAGTTGGGCAGGGCTTTCCACGATTATTGGCTTCCCGTCTAGAGCCTCTAAGGCGTGTTCTGGGGACAGGGAATCGAGGCAGACGATGTCTACCTTTTCTTCGGGGACTCCGAGTGCCTCGGCTATGTCTACGGCTAGCTCTCCGAGCTTGTAGAGATCGCATCGTGGCTCCATGAGGACTGCTATGTCGTAGTCTCCTTTTAGTATGTAGCCCTTTGTCCTGCCGCCGTAGAGGAGGGCAATGGCAACTCTGCCCTTCAACACTTGCCTCAGCTTTTCCACTAGCGAGTCCGTGTCTTCGCTTAGGGGGTCTATGGGCTTGGTTTCGAGGCGTCTCATTATTATGGAAGCTATTCTTGGAGCATCTGTTTTGAGCCTCTCTGCAAAGGTAGATACCTTTTCCCTGCCAACGTCTGCATAGGCACGTACAAGGATGTTTCTTAGACCAGCCATAGACCTCAGCTTGGAGGCGTCCTCTTCATCTAGGATCCCGAGATCCCTCAAAATGTAGCCTATCTCGGAATATGCTCTAGGCCTCTGGCGTCCCAGAGCAGAAATTACCATTAGACCAAGATCGAGAGGGGCCTGTATGGTTAGCTGGATTAGCCTCTCTAGTCCCCTATAACTGTTTTCTGTTTCCATCTCTTCTACGAGTTCCTCCACTAGGCTGAACTGCTTCTTGATTCTCTCGAAAACATCCACGGAATGAAACCTATGGTTCAAGTGGTTCGCACAGTTATTAAAATCTACCTAAAAGAACAAAACCCAAATTTGTGTATTTAGATTTTGAAAGTGTCTTTGTGTGGTCTTTTCGTGTGGTGGCATGTTGGAGTGCGCTATCTATGTGATTTAGTTATTTTAGACTCTTTACTGGTTTCTGCGCATTGGTTTCGTAGTTTGCTTGTCACCCTCGATTATTTTTTGTGCCTCCAGAACTATGCTCTCGATGTCAAGGAGTCTCATTCTTACGTCTTCTGTGTCAAGTTTTGCCTCGTGGAAGCCCCAGACGTGTAATGCCCATGCGGTGTCCCACCATGACCTGAACTGGGATCCTAGTTTCTGTGAGATTTTTACTACGGCTTTTTCGAGTCTAGCAATGCTCCATCTTCCATTTTTCTCGACGTCTTCGAGGATTTCTTTGAGGTTAAGGTATGTTGCAAGGGCTTTGACGGACTCTTCTGCCGCTTTGTAGAGTTTTTCGCTTGACTGGGCGGGATCTTTCTCTATGAGCCTTTTTCCCTCTTCTAGATATCTTAATGCTAGTTCGAGGTGGGACTGGGCCGTTGCTTCGGGGTCTAGTTGTAGTAGCCTTGCAAGATAGTCAATTATGAGTGACTCTGCGTCGATGCCTCTCTTCTGGAGCTCCTCAGCGATCCTCCTGGGGACCACAACTGCCATATTCTAACATTATAAATTGCTTTCAGACTTAAAAAGCTGGCTAGGGATTAGGCTTTTTGATTTTCCAAATTAAGGCTTTCTCTAAATGCCTTTTAAAGGTGATTGCATCTATATAGACGCTGACTTTTCTCGGGATGTATTAAATGATTATAAACATCCACTAGTTATTTTTCTCAATTGAATTTCTCTAGGTCTTACTTAACCTTAATCAAGGGTCGCAGTGGTTTTTACGAAAATTAGTTGCAGAGAGGTGTGAGATGGGTTTATGGGGAGAATAGTAGGATTAGGAGTAGTGCCAGGGGGACTGTGAGCTCGTCTAGTACAGAGGTTCTGGTAGAGGCTTCAATGGCTGTAGCTGTCAGTGACGCTAGGAGTGAGGTTGGGAGCTGTAGGCCAACTATGAGGCAGGAAGATATGCTTGTAGCTAGCATTGCTAGGGATCCGGAAAGTGTCTTTCTCTTGTTGAATGGCCATCTTGGTCCATCTATTGCTTTTCCTGTTATCGCGGCGGCCGCGTCTCCGAGGCTTGATATCATTATTGCCGCTACTGCGCGACGGGGTTCTAGGAGGATTATTGTGATGAGGGTTAGGAGCCAGAAGTAGATTGTGCCTGTGAAGTATCTGCCTTGTCTTTCTTCTGGGCGGGCCATTATCTTGTAGGTGTCGTATGCTATTGGGACTTTAATGTTGAGGCCTTTCCTTAGGGATATCTCGTTGAGGGTGTAGAGTAGGAGGAAGAATGCAGAGATGATGACCCCCGCTAGCCTGCCTATCCAGATGATTACTGGGTATGCTAGGAAGCCTGGTATTACATGTATGCTTTTCCTCTTGAGCTCTGCTGAGACTTCGCTTTTCATGGTTTCACCCGAGGAGGAATGCGAGTAGACCCATAAATAGGGGGATTTTCAGTATCCTGGTGGCTCTCCATGCATTGGCTACTGGGTTCCTCCATAGCAGTCGTAGTGAGTAGAGTATCGGCAGGTCTACGCCTAGAAGGGCGAGGGCGAGGTATCTCGTGCTGTAGCCGAGGAAGAGTGCCGGGAGGGGGCTTATTGCTACAAGGGCTAGAAGGACAGCTCCGCTCGCCTGTATGGCCGTCCTGGGACCATGTTGGACGGCTATTGTCTTTATGCCGGCCTCGGCGTCGCCCTTTATGTCTTCTAGGCTTTTCGCGAGTTCTCGTCCAAGAATAATCGTGAATGCGTAGATGCTTGGGAGAATTGATAGCTGTGGTTTTGGAGATGCAACTCCTCCATAAATGATGTTTAGGGCAGAAAGGAGAGATACTAGGATATTTCCTGGGAGACCACTACTCTTGGCTCTCCACGAGTAAATGAAAAGTAAGAGGAAACTAGCTACTGCTAGGGCCCCGCACACCAGTGACACGGATATGCTTGAGGCGATCCCAAGGGAGGCGAGAAGAAGCCCTAATGTTAGACCTTGCCGTGGAGTGATTATGCCTCTGGCCAACGGTCTCCAAGGCTTATTTACCTTGTCGACCTCCAAGTCGAAAAAGTCGTTTATAATGTTCCCCCAGGCTCCAAGCATGGCGGCGCCCAGAAACAGTAGAGACGCTTTTAAGGGGTCGCTTCCTCCTCCAATCGTGTAGCCCACTAGGGCGGCGAAACCGATTATTAGGCAGTTTCCAGGACGAAGAAGGTCGATCGCCCCAAGTATGGTACGAGTTGATCTGTCCATGAATCCCTTTTATTACTTCAGCATATAGTCAAAAAGCTTTCTTTCCATTGGATTAAGGGTAAGAATACAGTGGTTCTGTCAGCGAAAGAAGTTCATTAGGGGACTTAAAAGATAAAAGTTTTAGAGATTTTCTCAGGGCTTTTTAGATTTTGATATGTCGTCGTGTTGAGGGAGCTTAGGGCTTTTGGGGCTAGTCTATTATTCTTCCTATTATTAGTTCTATGTTTTTCTCTTTTGCTTTTCTCTGTATTTCTTGGGCTACGTCTCTTTTGGCTGTGAGGATTACTAGTATTTTTTTGGGCTCCTTTGCGTACCTTGTTTTTGCTAGTTCTGCTTTTTTGAGGAGCTTGTCGGCTTCCTGGGGTGTATCTGCGTGTGCTGTTACTTCGCCAACTATGAGGGGGTCTTCTAGGAAGATGTCTATTTCTTCGCTGTCTATGACTTTTCTTGTGAGCTCTAATCCCTGGGGTATCTGGCCTGACTTTTGGAGGCTTGCTGTTAGGAATTTTCTTACGAATTCTTCAAAGGTTATGCCTGCGAACTTGCTTAGCTCGGCGAAGCCTGCTATCATCGCGCTTGCCAATGAATCGACGCGTTCCTCTAAGGAGCCTACACGTTTATCTAAAGAGTCGACTTTTTTCTCTAAGGAGTTTACACTTTTCTCCAAAGAGTCTATCCGTTTCTCTAGAGAATCCACACGTTTATCTAAGGAGTTTACGCCTTTTTCTAGAGAGTCTACACGGTTGTCTAAAGAGTTAACGCGGTTTTCTAGCCTGCTTTGGGATTCCCGGATTTCTTTGAGCTGTGCCAGTATTTCTTTGAATTTCTCTTCGTGTCTTGCAAGTATCTCCTCGTGCCTATTAAGTATAGAGACTATTTCTTCAAACTTCTCGTCGTGTTTCTGGAGTCTTTTTAGTATCTCGTCGTAGCCAATCATGCCTGCTACTGCGTAGCGGAATTCTTCGTCTGTTTTGAGCAGGGCTAGTATCTTTGTTTTGAGCTCGCTTAGCTCCATCATTTGACCACTCTCTATTTTCTATAATCATCACTCTGATATATATTTAAGGTGGTCAGTTCCAGATCTATTCCTTGGGAGCTTGCCACATTTTTTCCCGAGAAGTAAAACAACATCATCTTTTGTATATCTTCTACTATTTAATAGCGTGTGCTAATTGTTTCTTTAGAGACCAACCTAAAGTGCTCTTTATAAGGCCGAGCGGGTGCTTGTTAATATTTTTCTCTCTCGTTGTTTAGGGTTTCTAGTGCTATTTTGTGGAGTTTTTGTTGGTCTATTGTTGTGGCTTGGCTTGACTGTCTCTTGAATGATTTTGCGACGAGTATGTATTCTTCTTTCCTTGTGTCTTTTTTCCAGCCGAATAGTGTTGTCTTCTTTTTGAGCTTGTCTAGCTCGGTTTCTGGGTCTACGTCGGAGCTGTATTTGAATTCTATGAAGTAGGCTTTGGCTGTTTCCTCGTCTATTGCTATGAGGTCTATCTCTGTGTCTCCCTTCCACCACCGGCCTGCCCTCGTGTGTTTGATTTTTTGGAGGACTAGTTCTCCTGCGACTTGTTCGAAGACTTGGCCTAGGTACGTGTTGAAGTTTTTCCGGAAATATGTTTCGGCGTGTGTCTTTAGTCCCGACTCTATCTCCTCGTAGAACGGGTATATGAACCTGAGCCAGAAGGCGAAATAAGGCTCCTTGACCCTGTATGTGCCGCGTTTGCCCTCGAGCAGGGGCTTTTCGTAGTAGACGTAGCCGAGGTCCCTGAGGACGCCTAGGTAGTATGGTAGCTTGTGTGGCTCTATGCCTGTAACGTGTGAGATCTCGCTTAGCCTTGTCCTGCCGCCTGCAATGGCCTCGAGTATCTGGAAATAGCGGTGCGGCTCGGGCAGTTCCTCCTCTATTATGAGCTTCGCGTCGCGGAAGGGCAATATGTCGGGGTTAAGCATTACTTTTTCGACTTCGTCTCCTGTACACTTCGAGAAGAATTCAAGGTAGCGTGGAACCCCGCCCGTGGCCCCGTAGACAGCTATTGCCCCGTCAAAGGTTGCGCCGGGGAACCATTCGAACAAGTGGTGGAAGCGGAGTGGCTGGATCTTTTTTACGAGGTCTAGGCGTCCATAGAGTGGGCTCCTGTATCCCAGGAGTTTAGACTCAATAGCTGAGATTGTTGAGCCAGTCAATACTAGTTTCTTTGTGTCAAGGATGATGTCCACGATGCGTTGGAACTGTGGAAGAGCCCCCGCCTTTACTAGGTACCCGAACTCGTCTATGACTACTATGTCTACGTCGCTTCTGCCCTCGATGAAGCGGAAAAGCTCCTCGAAGTCTCTGAACCTCAAGCCTGGAACGCTGAATCTCTCTGACAATTCCTCGGAAAACTTTGCAAGGTTGTATTCGAGGGTCGAATCCGCGGCTAGGAGATAGACAGCTCTCTTATTCTTTATGAACTCTAGGACGAGCCTGGTTTTTCCGACTCGCCTCCTTCCAAATATAAGGGCTACTCTTCCCTTGTTATACCACTCATCAAGGGCCTTAAGCTCTTCCCTCCTGTCAATTAGATGTTTCATAATATAGTTAAAACTATTATAGTCTAGACTATAAATTTTTTCATTTCATTTTGGATGTCCCATAACATGAGACCGATGGTTTTTGAGGGAATATACCTGGGTTAAATGTGAGCTCCGGGGAAAAAGGAAATATGGCAGGGTAGGCACCCAAAAAGTAAGGTTTTAGGTTAGTATTTTGTAGTATCTTGAAAACCTCGTGTGCTGACTCTGAGGAGAAAAAAGCTATGCCATTGCTAGCTCTTCTAGTAGGTCGCTTAATCCTACTATTTCGAGGGCGGTTATTTCGCCTGTTTTCTCTTCGATAAATATCGTTGCTATGGTCCTTGTTGGGAGGGGTTCGCCGGCCTCTATTCCTTGGGGCTCTTTGAACCTTACAAATAGCAGGTCATGGGTGTCGTCTAGGTAGACCTCTATAACCTTCTTTGGCAATTTAATGTTGTACTTCCTCTCAATGAGGTCTAGTATTTTTTTCAAATCAAGCTCTAAGAGAGAAGCTATTCCCATTTTCTATTCACCTCTCCACCCATCTATTTTTCCTATATTTATCATATTTTTCTTGGCTTATAAGGTATGCTGTTACAGCAATTTTTCCAACAACAACTACGCAAAGAAAGTATGAATCTAGCCTTTTAAGAAGATATGTGACGTCGTCTCTGATTTTATCTTTATAAATTTTGTCAGGGTTCTTAAGGACTTGCCTTATAAAATTAGTAATTTCCTCCCCTGTCTCTAGCCCTAACATTTCTATCCAATCCTTGTGTCTTTTTATAACATGGCTTACAAATCTCCTAGAAACTCTTAGATCATGCATATTCTCTCCTGGTTATATCTTCCCAATATATAACGAAACTAACTATTTAATCCTGTTAAATCCAAGGATTCATACCTTTGAAGCTGGTTTTATGTCGAGCTATCCTTGTATATCGATTTCTAGCCCTGCTCCCCCGTCGCCGTATTTGTCCTTGTAGCTGTTTGCGAGGTAGTTCCTGATTGTGTCGCCGCTACAGTGTATAGGGTAGATCTTCTCGGCCCCAATTTCCACTAGTCGTGAAGCGACTTCTTTAATATCCTGGAGAGGTGCCCCGAACATGTGGAATCCCCCGAGCACGAGGTATGGCTTCATGCCTAGGTCTCTAACTGCCTGGTTAACGAGGTTCACAACCCCGGGGTGGCTGCAGCCGACCAGTATGGCTAGTCCCTTGCTGGTCTTGACGGCGAGCGCCTCCTCGACGGGTGGTCCATAAAGGGGCTCGACGACGAATACCCCCTTCGCCACCTCGACAGTGCTGTTTACCTGTATGGGCTCTAGGCCGAGGCTTTGGACATAGTTTTTGAGGCTTCGGTCTGGCGGTATATATACTCGGAGCCCGGGCTTAATAGAAGAAAGGAGCTTCAGGCCCCCTGTATGGTCCCCGTGCGGGTGGCTGATAACTATGAAGTCTATCTTGCTTAGGTCTATTCCTAGCTTCTCGGCGTTTCTCTCGAGTACGCCGGGGTCCGGCCCCGTGTCGAAGAGCAGCTTGGTCTGACCGGTCTCGAGATAGACTGCGAGGCCCCACGCCGTCTCTAGGCCTTCCTTGTAGGGATTGTTATCTACGAGGACAACTAGGCGCACATACCCGGCATACTCCCGAGACTCGTTGCCAGCATGTTTTTCGGGAACATTGGAGGCTCTTCCCAGCATGTAGAGTAGGGCTCCAAAGACACCTATGCATACAATAAGAATTGCAATGGGAAAAATCCATTTATACACATAGTAAAGTAACTTTGTCATGTATAAATAGTTTTGGACGATGTCTCAAGAGATGTTGGCATGTATATTTTTATAGGTTTAGGTTTCCTAAAATAATTTGAGCAACTCTTCCCTTGTTAGACCTGCTTCTTTAATAATCCGAGTGAGTAAGCCTCTACCGATCTCCTCGCCTTTATGGACAAGTATTACGGTTACTCTTCCGTCCTCATGTTTAAGAATAATGTGGCCCCCTTTTTGCCTTACTGGTTTAAAGCCTACTTTCATAAGAACCTTTATGACCTTATCGGCTGGAACGGGTCTTAAGCTCACTAACACCGACCTCAATGAACTGTATGCTGACGAGTTCTCTTCCCATTTCCACAGATGACCCCTCAACTTCAAGATAAAGTTCGATGGCTTCCTTGACCCTTTCCAGGAGCTCGTCTAGGGTTTTAGCCTGCGTGTGACAGCCGGGTAGCTCTGGGACGTAGGCGACATAGTAACCATCCTCGTCTTTTTCAATAACTACGCTGAACCTCAAACTTCTCAATTACTTTTAACAAAAAGTAGTATTTTAAACTTAGCAAGGCGAATGGGCTACCTTTTCTCTGAGACGTGGAAACATATCAAAATAAAGCTTCTGGGGGATTTGCTCTGGAGATTTAAGTTAATACCGTGCATCTTCAGAAGTTGTCTCGAAGGGCATTTTTGGTATGTAAAGGGGTCTGGTTTTATTTTTCTCTCTCTTGTAGCTTAAAGATGGCTGTGTAGCCGCTGTGGATCCTGTGCAGCGATTGTTTCCATTGGTTGTGGAGGGCTATTTCTCCTCTGAGCCCTGTGCAGTGGCCTGCGTGGACTTCGGTGGTATTGAGCGAGGCGAGTTCCCTTGTTATTGTCTCTAGTTCTTGGTCTGTGGCTTGGCCCGTGTGCAGTCCGCCTATTATGGCTATTTGCTGTGCTCCTGTTAGTTGTTTTGCTTGTCGGGCTATGTTCGCTATTCCTGAGTGGCTGCATCCAGCTATTACTATTGCCGTGTCTTGGAGCTTTATGGCTATGCCCGTGTCGTCCAGTAGCTTGTCTGGGACTACTTCCCCGGCTTCCTGTGTATAGAACCCCCTGGTTGCGTAGGAGTTGTCGCTGGTCCTGGGTATTTCTCCTAGGAACCATATGTCTGGAGCTAGCTCGAGGGGCTTCCTGGTTAGGACTGGCTCTAGGCTGGTGATTATTTTTTCCCACTGGGTGCTAGTGAGGGCCAGGTTGAAGCGCATGAAGCCTTCTCGCGAGGAGTAGCTGGGCTTTACGACGTCTGGGTGTGCGACTAGAGGCTTGGCTTTGATCTTGTCTAGTATTTGGGGCAAGCCGCCGGCGTGGTCGTAGTGCCTATGAGAGAGGACAACTGCATCGATGTCTTCGAGCAGTATTTTTAGCCCCTGTGCATTCCTGAGCAATACTTCTCCTGTCTGGCCAGTGTCAAAGAGGAGCCTATATGTTTCCCCATTGTCGTAGACTGCTTTGACATGGATGCTTAGGCCGTGCTCTGCAAGTAGCCTTGTCATGCCGGAATAATCGTCCACGAGAACCGTCAGGTGGAGCTCGAGCAATCGTGGTCTAGGCACATAAACTCACTCATAAAGGTTCTATATATTTGTTGCACAGCAAGACAATTACTTTTAAACACTTCTATAGGCTGTGGGAAAACCTTCCCGGGACCTACTCGATTACTGCACCAGCGACTACGTCTATGCCTAGGGCTTGGGCCCTCTCATATGCGTCCTTGTCTATGTTTACAGCGACGATGATGAGCTTGTCTGCTTTTCTGCCGATGATCTTCTCCACTATTCCTGCCTTGTCGAGGAACCATTCGACGTCTTCTAGCTCCGCCCTCGATTTGACCTCTATGAGTATGGTTGTGTCGTTGTGCATATAGATGTCTACCTCTATTTTTGCGCCTCTCCGGTAATATTTGCCCTCGACGTCTTCATAGGTAAATTTGGCTACGTTTTCAGGCTTGATTCCCTTTGTCTCGAGTGCTTGCCTATAGATCTCTAGCACTGTGCGTTCTAGGTCTGAACCCCACCTTCTCCCCATGGAGCCTATAACAACTTTGAGCTCTGCTAGTGATTTACCTTGCTCTTGGATTTGCCGAGAGTGCTCCTCCAGCATTTTGCTGTGTTGCTGTAGAATCTTTGTGTGTTCCTCCAGGACTTTCCTATGCTCTTCTAAGAGCTTTCTTTGCTCTTCAAGTATTTTGCTATGTTGCTCTAGGATTTCGCTGTGTTGCTCTAGTATCTTGCTGTGTTCTTCGAGTTTTTTGAAAACTTGCTCCCATTTCTTGTCGTTCTCTTCCCATCTTTTATTGTTCTCCTCCCATCGTTTTCTGTTTTCTTCCCATCTTTTTTCTTCTAGTTCTAAGTGGGCTTGGAAGTCTTGCCGGAGCTTTTTCAGCTCTTCGAGTATAGTGTTTAAGCCGAGGAGCCCAGCTACCGCTAGTCTAAATTCTTCGTCTTCTCGCAGTGTGTTGAGAAATCTGAGTTTTTCTTCTTTTGACAGCATCTCACTCCTAATTTTTGTGGGTGAACTATCCTTTTAAAGTTGATGTAAGCATGTGTGTCCTATGTGCCAAGTTTTGCGGCTTTTGAACTGTAGATTTTTTGTTATAACAATGTTATTATTGATAATAAGTTTGTTATTCTTATATTTTAAAAAGAGATTTCATGTAATAACTTTGTTTTTATTAATGATAACATTGTTATTATTCCTACCCATATGTCTAGCTTATCTCTATCTCTTCTATAAATTCAGTGATTGGTGGAGGATTTTTCTTCTTGTTTCTTTTCCTTTCTCTATACAAGATAAATCCCGTGGCAAGAGCAATTATGGCAACCAGTGCTAAGGTTGCTATTCCGGGGATTATTGTTTCTGGCTGGTCCTGGACAGCGTAGAAGGTTGTCTGGGAGCCGTCAAGCGTTATTTCTGTTGCTTGTATTGGTATTGGGGTCAGTATTGGCCAGAAGGCTTCTGGGAGTATTAGGGTGGCTTTTCCCATTGTGAGCCTTGTTTGTCTCGTTGTTTCTCCTATTATGAGTGTGAGGGTCCCGTTGATTGGTTCTGGCGTGGTTAGTGTGAGGATGTATGGTATAATGTAGGGTTTACGTATAGATAATATCTTGCCGGCCTCTGTTGTTGTTTGTTTCACTGTTATTGTTCTGTTTCCCACCTTTAGTTGCATGCTTATCGTAGCTATCGGTGAGTCTTGTTTCTGGACTTTTAGTTGGGCTTGGACATTGATTGTCTGTGGTAGCCTGCCTGCGCCAGTTATTTTGAGGCAGTTGCCGTCTTGTGTCAGGGAAAAGTCCTTGCTTGCAGGATTAGTGGCTACAAGTATGTCTGCTCCTGTTATGCAGAGGGCTAGGGGGTTTTCTGTTGTAGCTCTGAGTATGAGAGAATTGTTTCCGGTTAGCGTGACATTTGTATAGATGTTTATTTGTGTTCCCTGGCCTTTGGCCACCGTCTTTAGAGACGCGTTTGTCCACAGGTTAATGGTGTTTGTTAGCTTGTAGCCGTCGAGTAGGAGTGTACATGTCATGTTGGCTGTTTTGCTTGTGAGTACTGATGCATCGACTTCGGGGATGTATGCTATCTTTATTTCGATTTGTTTTCTGGCTGGAACCGTTAGGTTTATCCCGCTAGCCATCAGGATGATGGTGTGATTTCTCTCTGAGAAAACAGCTGGGAGCACCAGTCGGGTGCCATTAATTCCCAGAATAAGGGAGATGTTTTCCACTTTGATGCCCTGCGGAGAAGAGAGGAGGACTGTGACGTTTTGGAGGCTCATTGGTTCAGTAGCTGTGCTCTCGAAGGTGAAGCTGAAGCTTGACATGTTTGCCTGGGTTTGTCTAAGCTTTAGCCACTGGGGGTAAACCGTGATGTTTAGTGCCTCAAGCCTTGGGATCTGTGACTCGGGCTTCTTGGCTTCTGAGAGACCTGCAAGGATTGTTAGGGATATAACAAGGATTGTAGCGATGGCTATCTTGACTGGCTTCTTCATTTGGCTCTCTGGGCTTGGTATAGGGGCTGTTATTAAAACTTAACATATCCAGTTGAGTCCAACTGCTCCAGGCAAGAATCTATAATTTTAGACAGCTCAGGAACACGCTTGTGGGGACTGCAAGTGGCTCGTCTGAGAATTCTTCTTTTGTGAGGTAGACTATGTTTTTGATTTTTCCTATGCTCTTGGGGTATAATTTTGTTTTTTCGGCCCATTTAATCTCGAATCCCAGTGAAAGGTCGGGGAGGATCACATCAATCTCTGTTCTGTTTCTCCAGTAGCCTACCCTGAACCTTCTGGCTAGATGTGTTGCTACCACGCTTTCCACTATTTTTGACTCGTCGGGCTTTTGGACGTGGCACCACTCCGAGAAGACCTCGTAGAGGAATGGGTCCGTGAGATGTACTTTTCTCTCCTTGTAGAATACCTCAACAGCCTTGTCGGGGTCCACGAAGTAGAGGTTCTTGGCGATGAATAGTTTCTCGAAGAGGTCTAAGTATTGGAAAACTGTTTTGTGTGACCTTATTTCGAACTCTTTTGCTATGCTGTTGAGACTCACCGGAGAGGGTAGCTTCTCGATTATGGCTTTTATGACTCTTTTGGCTATTGCCTCGTTTCTCCTTAGTTTTGCCAGGTCGTAGAGAAATGCTGAAAGATAAGTCTCCTTCACCTCTCTGCTTATGCTTCTATTCTCTAGGTAGGTCTTCACTGCCAGTGGGAAGCCTCCAGTTACTAGGTATGTTTCAAACAGTTTGTTTAGTTCTTCCCTCCAAGGGATGAGCTTCAAGCACTTCTCGCGTATTTCTTTCGGGCTAAAGTCTCTGATTTCCTCGAGTTTTCCGTATAGGTCTGGCCTTGAAACCTTTATGTATTCCCTGAAGCTTAACGGGTATAAAACGTAGTCCCTGCCTCGACCCCTCCTACCTGGGAATGTTTCTACTTCTCTTTTCGCATACATGCTTAGAGAGCCCGTGAGAACCACTATATCGTTTTGAAGATAGCCCCTGTCAACCATGTATTTGATTGCTCTATACCACTCCCTCGGGAAGGTAACCTCGTCTAGAAAAATAAACGAGACCCGGAGAACCTCGTTCCTTTTTATTTTCAAGTATTCCATGAGCACACTATTGAGTTCCTTGTAGTCGGCGAGCAAGTCACATCTGTAGTAGAAAATTGCCCTGGGATTATCAACTACTTGAAGAAGTTTTCCAATAAGAAGCTTCAAAAGTGTCGTCTTGCCGACTTGTCGTGGACCAAAAAGGAAATGAAGAGCAGGAGCCTCTAGCTCAATTTCTTCTAATAGCTGGGGCACCCATCTTACACTGCTTTGCCTCCACTTTTTGTAGTCCTCGTCTTCTTCGAAAGCCTCTTTGCCCTTCCACCATGGATTCAGTGATTCCATCTTGGTATTTAGAATCCCAAGAAATATTTAAAGTCTTGGTATTGAAAATCCCAAGCTTCCTTTTTATTTCTTCCCTAACGTAGCAAGGTTCGTGACTATTAACCGAGCACAATAGCTTTTCAGGAAGTTCCCATTAGCTGTAGGGCATTTTTAAATAGTATTTTTTCTTTTTCCTCTTGGCTTAGGGGGAGTCTATTGATAAGCTCGATCTGCTTTTTAGGCCCTAAATCTTCGGGGGTTAGGCCTGGAACCAAGTCGCTTCCAAACAGGATCTTCTCTGCTCCAAGCAACTTGATGTAATGAGCTAGCCTTTCGAGACCCACCTCACGAGCAATAGTGATAATGCTGTACGACGTATCTAGGTATACGTTCCTGTGCGTAGCAATGTTGAAGACTTCTTTAAAGTGGAGGAGGCCTCCCATGTGTGCGTAGATCAATCTTGTCTCAGGTGCAATGTAAGGTAGGAGGGCGTAGTCTTCTAGGGGGTTTTCCCAAGGCTTGTATGGACTCTTGAAGTAAAGGCTTGATTCATCCATCCATAGGGCGTGCAAGATTACCGGTATTCCTAGCTCGCCCGCTCTCCTCAGAACCTTCCAGACGTGCGTGCTCCTTAGGCAGAAGCCCTGCATGCCTGGATGAAGCTTAAGCCCCCTCAAGCCCAAGTCCGAGACAGCCCTCTCTAGCTCCTTCACCGCCTTATCCGCGGGGTTGGGAACAACCGATGCAAAGCCTACTAGCCTTCTCGGCTCCACTTCGACTATCTTGTATATGTAGTTGTTGGAAATCTATGGGGCTATTGGCAGTATGACTGCCTTCGAGACCCCACTCTTGTCCATTAAGTCAAGTAGCTCCTCAGCGATGCTCTTTGCACTGACGCCCTTATCTTCAGCATCAAGAGGTGGGTGAACATGAAAATCAATTACTCTTGAAAATTCCTGCATAATACATTAATTCATACATGCTTTTATGGTTTACTTTACTTTTCTAGTTTGACTTTTCTGTTTAACTTTTAGCGGTAATTTATGACTAGTTTTTGTCCCGAGTAATGGATTAAGGTTAAGTATATATTCTGGGGCAGAAGTTATGTTCTGGGGTAGAAGTTGCTGTTTGATGAGAGGCCGAAGGAGAGAAGAGAAGACCTATACGATAGGGAAAAAGAGATAGAAGAATTAAAGAGAAGTATAGGGAGACCCTTAATCTTGCTTACAGGTATAAGGCGTATAGGAAAGACTTCTGTGCTCAGAGTTGCACTCAGCGAGCTGGATATTCCCTATGTACTCATAGATGCGAGGTCGCTGAGGAGGAACTACAGCAGGAGCGATTTGTTTCGGCTTATAGCTCAAGGGCTCAGCGGCTCCCTTGACAAAATCAAAGACTTGCTCATGGGTATCCGTGGGTTAAGAGTTATGGGGGTCGAGGTCGAGGTTTCTTGGAGGGGGAGCGACTCTCTGAGCCTAGTAGAGCTGTTTGACCGGCTAAACAAGAAAAAGATTGTCATTGCTATTGATGAGGCACAGAGGCTGAGGGGACCGAGGTCATCAGAGCTTAAGGATGCTATTGCACACGCCTATGACTATGACAAGAATATTTCCTTTATTCTTACTGGCTCAGAAGTGGGGTTGCTATACGATTTTATTGGTATAGAGGACTCAAGGTCTCCGCTTTATGGAAGATACTATGTCGAGGTAAAGCTTGAGAGGCTCAGCAGGGAGCAGTCTATAGACTTTCTGAGAAAAGGTTTTGCCCAGCTAAACCTAAGGGTAAGTGAGGAAGTCCTCGAAGTGGCCTATGAACACTTCGACGGGATACCAGGCTGGCTAACATTCTTCGGCAACGCCTACGCGAGGGGCGAAGCAGACATCGAAAAGATAAAGTCCATTGCCGTAAGAACTGCGCTAGAAGAGCTGAGAAACATGACCCGGGACAACCCCAGAAGATATGGGCTAGTCCTCAGGGCAATAGCAGAGGGCAGAAAGACATGGAGCCAGGTTAAAGAATACCTAGAAGAAAAAGAGGGCACAACGATTTCAAGCAGCGTTTTAAGCAACATATTGAGAAGCCTCGAAGACATGAGCATAATAAAGAACTATGAATTCCTAGACCCAATCTACCGTGAAGCATGCAAGCTCCTACAATGAGGACATAATTAAAGACCGCCTAGCTATAAGACCCAAGAAAAAATATTTTATGCTGGGAGAATGTTTATTCTGGTTTCTTCTTCACTAAATATATGTAGCTTTGTTTTATCTACATATAGAGTTACCTCCTCCTTTGCTGGTTTATTCTTTGACAAAACTCTTAGGACAACATCTCCGATAGCAACGTGTAGAATAAATTCGCTACCTAGATTTTCTGCAACAACTAGTTTTCCCTTCACAGGTATGCTTTGTTCAATGGGAGAGATCGAGATATCATTGGGTCTTATACCTATTGTTACCTTTTTTCCAACAAGCCCTGGGGGTATATTTTTGAATGGTATAACTAGGAAACCCGCATTGATATAGCCTTCCTCTACTGTTCCAGCAAAGAAGTTTATAGGAGGCGTGCCTATAAAGTGTGCCACAAATCTATTCACTGGTCTATTGTAGATTTCGTCAGGCGTTCCTATCTGCATTATTCTGCCTTTATTCATTACTGCAACACGGTCTGCTAATACCATGGCTTCAGTTTGGTCGTGGGTAACATAGATAGTTGTTATCTTGAGCTCTTTCTGTAGTTTAACTAGTTCAGCCCTAGCCTGGACTCTCAATAATGCATCGAGGTTGCTTAAAGGCTCATCCATTAACAAAATATTTGGCTCGAAGGCCAAAGCTCTAGCTACAGCGACTCTCTGCTTCTCACCTCCAGAGAGCTGGAAGGGATACCTATCAAGTAAATGCGCAATATTAACCATTTGTGCGGCAGCCTTTACTCTTTTTTCTATTTCTTCTCTTGACAGTTTCTTTATCTGAAGCGGGAGAGCAATATTATCGTAGACCTTCATATGAGGCCAAACTGCATAGCTTTGAAAGACCATTCCAATGTTCCTGTTTTTAGCTGGCACATTGGTGACGTCTCTCCCGTCAAATAAGACTCTGCCGCTATCAGGAGTTTCGAGACCAGCTATTATTCTCAGCGTAGTTGTCTTGCCGCATCCAGATGGACCTAACAGGACAAAAAATTCACCGTGATCTACTTTAAAGGATACATTGTCTACAGCTGTAACATTTCTATACTTTTTGACAATATTCTGTAGTTCGACACTTACCATGTCTATCTCACCCCTGCAGAACCCCACATAGCTGTCAAATATTTCCTAATATATGCCATGAATAAAAATGCAGGGATTATCATAATGGTTGCCGCAGCAAACCTGTAGGGGTCTGGCAACTGACCTGCAGCACCCATACCCATAACGTAGGGAGCTAAAACAGCTGCTGGAAGAGTTCTGTTTAGATATGTAAGGATCGTTGAAGCTACAACCTCGTTCCAGGAAATGAGGAACGCAAACATTCCGGCAGCTGCTAGTCCGGGAGCAACTAATGGAAGAGTTATCTTTGTGAATATTTGTAAAGAACTAAGACCAAACACTGTGCCTGCTTCTTCTAGATCCCTGGGAACACCTGCAAAGATGCTTGAGGTTATGAGAACGACAAATGGAAGTGCAATTGCTGTATGTGCGAGCGTTACCCCAAATATTGTATCATACAACCCGATTTTCAAGAAAACCACTGCCAGGGGGACTGCCATTACAACAATTGGTAAAACTCTAAAGAAGAGGATAGTTAGCTGAATAGAGTTCCTTCCTCTAAATTTTAGTCTTCCTATAGCGTAGCCAGCTGGTATTCCTATGAGGAAGCTTAACAGAACCGTTAAGACACCTATCTCTATGCTTCTGACAAGCGCGTCGCCAACGCCAAGTCTCCAGTACTCTTCATAATACTTTAGCGTGTATTTCTGGGGAATCAAATGCTGGTAATAGTCTAATATATCAGCGAATGATGCCAAGACTGTGTAGATTATTGGGGTTAAAATCCAGAGAGAAATGAGAAACGCGATAAGATATACCAAAACTTTCCTCATATTATGCCCCCTCACCTGCCCTAAACATCCTTATATAGAGAATGCTAAGTACAAAAGTTACAACGCCAACGAGAACAGCCCATGCACTAGCGATGTATGGATCCATTCTTTGAGAATACCAGTACACGACCTCTGTAGCCATCACTCTTATATACTCTCCTCCAAGGATGAGAATAGGCCCCACAATTTGAAATGCAAAGAGCGTCCTGATGATAAGTGCTGTTTGAATTGATGGTTTGAGCAAAGGCACCGTTATGTATCTAAGTTTCTGCCAAAAGTTAAAGCCGAATACATCTGCTGCCTCAAAGTATTCCCTATTAATCATTTGTATGCCAGCATATATAATAGTAAAGACAATTGCTGTTGCCCTCCACACCTCTTCTAAAACTATAACTAAGAGTGTCCTGTCCCTAAATTCGTATCCAAAGAAGTATACTGGATTATGCATCACACCTAGCCATATTAAGAGTTTGTTTAGTAAACCGCTAGAGGAAAACATTGTATACCAGAAAAGCGCCCCAGCTACTTCGCTGATAGCCACAGGAAGAATAAAAAAGTAAAGCACGAGTTCCCTGCCCCTAAAACGGTTCAAGAAAAATATCGATGCAAATATTGCGATTATGAGTTGTAAGGGAATAACAGTAACTATAATCAGAATAGTGTAAAAAATTACTTCCTTGAATCTCTCAAAGTCTTGGAATAATTGGACTAAAGCGGGAGGATTGCCTGAAAATGCCATTCCAATAGCATAAGCTATGGGATATGCGCTAATGAAGACTTCATAGATAAGTGTTGGTAAAATTAGGAAATAAGGAAAAAAAATACGTATTTTTTGTTCCATGCTTTCAACCCTAGAGAGATTATAGTCTAGGGAGCTTGAATGTTTAGATCGCGGAAGATTGCCTGAAGTTGAGGATCAAGTTGTGAAAGTACAGTCGACGCATCCTCCCCTTTCAGCACTATTCTTTCAAATGCTGTGCGGTACATTGCCACAAAATCACCTGCTTTAGCTCCAAGACTAGGTATGGCTACGGGTATGCCGTCGGCTACAGACATCTGAGTACTGACACCTTCTGCTACTTTTTTCACTCCGGGATCCACTATTGTGGGAGTAGCTTCTTTAACTACTGGGAAGAAGCCAACATTTTCGGCTATCCTTGCTTGATTCTCTGGTCTAGTCAAGAATTCTATAACCTCCCATGCCGCTTCTGGATTTGGTGCACCTTTTGGTATAGCTAGTCCAGCCAACACAAGGATATAGCCTCTACCAGCGGGTCCCCTTGGAACGGGGACAACAGTAAAATCATCTGGCTTTGTTTTAATGGCAGAGATTATTCTTGCTGTATGATCCCATGCAATCCACACGTCGCCCTTTAAAAGTGGGTCTGCCATGGCAGACCATGTTGTGCTTTCTGGGTGACAGTAGTTCCAAAGTTCCTTTAACTTGTTCCACATAGCTACAGCTTCAGGTGAGTTAAATTTTCTGGCTTGATAACCTGTGTATGATACGTAAAGATATCCATGGATAAGCCTGTGTAACAAGCCGCCAGAACCAGCGGGTAATCCTACCCTTTTTTCACCTGTTTTCTCGTATATGTTTTTTGCCCAAGCTACTAACGCGTCCCACGTCCATTTATCGGTTCCCTTAATTACGTCTTCCTTAGTAAGCCCTGCAGGCAAGTAGTCAAAGGTCTTGTTGTTGACTACAATAACAAAGGTTGCTGTCATCCATGGTACAAATGTTTGTATGCCATACTGTTTCTTCTGTTGCTCTACAACGTTCATGACAGAACTGGTAAAGGTTCTTCCAGGCAAGGTTCCATATCTAGAAAGATCTTCCAGCCAGCCTTGGCTTGCAAAATAATCTATTTCTGTTGACAATCCTCCTATAAGGCTTACTGAAACAGAGCCTGATGAGACTTCTGCCTTTAATTTGGAAACCATGTCTGAATAACCAAGGGGTACAAATACAGCCTGTATGTTTTTCTCGTTAAGTAGTGCTGAGAGAAGACCTATTGTAAAGGACTGTTCTTGTGGTTGTGAAAGCTGTGTTGATGCGAAGATAATTTTTGTAAATGGACGTTTTTCCGGAACCGGCTGAGAAGCTGGAGGTCTAAGAAGATAGTATGCGAGTGCTCCAATAATGACAGCAACGAGAAGTATCGCTACAACCATTATCGCCGAATTGTTTTTCATAATTTCGTTCATGTATTTTTCGCCAAGTTAATCATTGAAAAAAGATATTTATATTTTTTTCGGGTTGACTTATATTGTCGATTCATCTATTTTCTTTAAACTGCATTATTTTAGAAATATTTCATAAAAAAATTTATAAATAATTTCAGAGCTAAAATATTTGAGCGGTTGCCATGACTGAAAGCATAGGGGAAATAAAATGTGAAGAAGAGGTTGCCGAAGTATTTTCGTTGCTAGGCATAAGTAAATTCGGATGTGAAGTCTACCTTAAGCTCTTGCAAGAAGGACCTCTCACACTAAGCGAACTGACAGAAAAAATGGAGGCAAAAACTTCACAGCTTTACTATTATATCAAGGAACTTGTCTCTAAAGGGCTTATAGAGGCAAGTAGTAGTCGACCTGTCGTCTATAGGGCGGTTTCGCCCAGTGTACTTGAAAAACTTTACATAGAAAAAACGGAGTCACTTCGGGCTAGAATACTTGAAAGACTTAAGGCCACAGCGCCAAGAAAACAAAAACTTGCATCCGAGGAACCAAATGTATATACTTTGAAAAATTGGAGAACATTCCTTGCAAGAGCTGAAGAAGCAGCACACAATGCAACAGTTGATCTTATTGTATGTGGTGACTTTGAATTTGTAAAGTATTTAAATGAGACTATTGAATTAAAGGAAAAAGAGGGCGTAAATACATATGTTCTGTTGTACGAGGTTCCCGGGATCAACATAGACTATTCAAAACTGCCGAAACTTAGAAAAATTAGGAAATATGTGTCTGGAGATTTAGTAGTTATTTCTGATTCACGTGTAGCTGTGCTGTCCCAGAGACGAAGAAGTCTCTTAGAAAAGCCTAACTATGGGCTTATCATAGAGGACCCTGTTATAATCGATTATCTGGAACAAGACTTCTTTTTTAGATGGATCAGAAGCGAAATAATCCGTGATGAAAATATAAAGCTACCGACGAGTTTTACAATATTTAGGCTTGCGCTTTACGAGGCGCAAAAACTTTTACAGAAGAAGTGTAGGTTGCGTGTCCTTGTTTATGGGAGATATGTGCGAACAGGTGAGGACTGCATGGTTGAGGGTGAGCTTGTGAATACGTTGTTTGAGGATAGTAGAGGAATTGCACAGCTCACGATAAAGGTAAATGGCAATACCGTAACAATAGGCGCTCAAGACGCAATAATTGAGGATATTGCCGCTAGCAGGGTTGAGGTAAGAGGTGCATGTTAATGGCTCGTATCCTACAATTCAATTTTGAAGACAAAGATCTCATTTATCTTGATAAAATTACCGGTTCTGATGTAGTGAATTTAGCAAGAGAGCTACACAGTGACACTATTGTTCTCTTTGCGAGGGATGCTTGGGGGAGAGCATATTTTGACAGTGACGTCCTGAGAAAAACATCAAAACTGGAAAAAAGAGATTTCTTGAGGGAGGTTATACAAGAAGCAAAAAAAGATGGAATCAAAGTTATTGTAATGATTGGTCACACAACAAATCCCGAGTTGTATAGTCAGAACCCTGAGTGGGTTCAGAGAAACCTTAAAGGGGAAGTTATTCACATGGATACCAACCCTAGCTTAGAGAAAAATCCTCCTCTAAGATGGCCCCTAATGTGCCTAAATAGCCCATTTCTCGACTATGTTGTAAGAGAGGCAGTGGAAGTTTTAAAGTACGATGTTGATGGAGTTTTTCTTGATTCATTTAGGTATATGCCTGACCTAGAGAAAGCATGTTTCTGCAACTATTGTCAGACAAAGTTTAAAGAAGAGATGGGTAGAGAACTTCCACAGAGAGATGACTGGGATAGCCTGGCTTACCGTGAAAGTTTCCTGTGGAGATACAAAGTCAATGTGGACGCCCTCAAAAAAATATGGGAAAACGTAAAGACGCATTATCCCGGAACTCTTCTTGCCTATAATAGTCATCCCGCTGGTTGGAAAGGCAGGGCTAACACTATTGTTGAGATGGCAAGGAATTATTTGGACGTCGTCTTCGCGGAGGCCTCCGAGGCAGACTATCAGCCTGTAGGGTTTCTGGATGAAATCGTAAAGCTTACCAAGGCCCTTAGCGGTGGGAAAAGAGTCTGGTCTACGCGTAATAGTTTTCATATGGCTTTAACGACGACTTCTACATCACCTGTGGTTCTTAGACAGGGAATCAGGGAGATTTTTGCCGCAGGCGGCGAGCCAATGGTTTTAGTTTTCAGCTCTACGTATATCCAATCACCATCTTTTAAGGAGCCTGTTAAAGAAACTTTTGGAGAAGTAGAGAAGCTGGAAGAATTTATGAAAGATGTAACGAGAGTTAAGTATGCTGGAGTGGTTTATTCTAACAGGAGTAGGGACTGGTGGGGACGTAATGATCCAAGGTATGTAACGGATGATGCTAGAGGATTTTACTATGCTTTACTTTATAATGGCTACCCTGTTGACTTCATAGCTGACAATCAGCTGGACACAGGCTCTTTCTCTGAATATAAAGTTCTTTTACTTGGGAGCGTCGCCTCCCTTTCTAAGGCGGGTTCAAAAAACCTTGTGAGCTACGTTAGAGAGGGGAATGGTCTTGTAGCAACGTACTCAACATCACTCATGGATGAGAAGGGTAGCCTACTGGAAGAGTTCCAGCTCAAAGATATTCTGGGAGTGTCATTTAAGGGGTTGCTAAAGTATCCCTGGAGCTATGTAATTCTAGAGCGCGAACATGCGATTACTACCGGGATAAATGAGAAAAACATTTTGTGGGGCGACTATGATAGAGTTTTCCAGACTAGAAGAACATCGCCCTTTAGTGGCTGGCATATTCTAGTAGAGCCAATTGACGACATCGTTATAGGCTATGTTGCAGAGCCTCAGAGTGAGTTTGGATATGAGTATGAGAATGGTAGATCTCCGCCTTTAATTGGAAACTTCACTAGAGCCCCGGCTATCGTTGCCAATCCGAGTCGGCGTGTTGTATATTATTCGGGACAGCTGGGCAGGCTTTACTGGAGACTTGGACTCCCAAGCTATGAAAAAATGATATTAAACTCGACTTTATGGAGTGGCGGCATGCCACCAATCAAGCTAAATTCTAGGGGGATTGTCCTTATGGAGCCATATCAGAGGAGTGGACAACTAATTGTACACCTGGTTAACCTGACATTTGATAAAAGGGTCATTGTGCGGGGTAACATAGATGACCCATTGATGTGGCACTCAACAGCTGAAAGTGTTTGGCCTCCCTCTTCAATAGTACCCCAAGAAGTTTCTATAGAGCTTAGAGGTTATGAAGTAGCAAAGGTTTGGAGCCCCCTTAGCGGAAAGAGCTATGAGATAAGAAGAGAGAATGATGCCTCAAAGATTTTAGTTAGCTTAGACGAGTACGAATTGCTTGTTCTGGACTTAAAATAAAAAGCTATATAACTTCGAATGTGTATACCTGTAAGGTTTTTCTTGAGCCGTCCAATGTTGCACGATTTTTCAGGCATTACATTTGTGTTTTCCCTAGACCTTGCTACGCGAGAAGGATTTCACGTTAAGTGTCGATTTTTATGGCTTCTTGTTTTAGCTGGTTTATCCAGGTGTTTTCGGTGGATTCCCATTCTTCGGCGTCGTAGATCCTGAGGTCTATGGAGGGTTCAAGTGTATCAGTGAAGAGCTGGAGCCTTTCGAGAAAATTAAGATTCTTTAGACCTTTAACGACAAGGATTATGTCTATGTCGCTGTCTCTGAGGTAGTCTCCTCTAGCCCTACTACCGACAAGGTAGGCCCCTAGAAGGGTCAGCCCCAAACAGGAAGCTCTGGCCTTTGCTTTTTCGACAAAGCTTTTTGCTCTTTCTAGGGCTTCGTGCTGGGAGGCTAGTGCAGATTTTGCTTTACCCATTCTACCACCTTTTTTGCCCTCTCAACTAGGTCTCTCGCTTTTTCCTCGTCATATAGCTCATATGGCAGGGCATTCGCAGCGTCCGGATATCTTGCTACCGTATAGTGTATAGTCAGCTCTCTGAGATCTTTGTCGATAACAGATGTGTCTATACCGACCTCGCTTCTAATTACATGCGCTATTTCGAGGAGCTCGTGTCCCCGGTACACTATGCCCGAGTTCATTAATAATGCCTTGAGAGCCTTCCCGGCAGACTGCTGGGACCAAAAAGCCGCAGAATCCCAGTCCTGTGTTTGTAAATCATTTATGGCTTTTCTCAGGTCTCTTTCGGCCTGTCTAAGCCATGCTTCAGCCCCTCTTCTAACCACATATAATCCACTAAAAAGAGTGACTGAAATTGTTTTCTGCAAAGAAATGCAAACAAGAAATTTTCTATTTGGCTCTTTCAAGTATGTATATCTTCGAACCTATCAGCATGTTGTTCGGTATAAGGGCAAGGCTGTTGTCGTCCTTCCTGATAACAGTGAATAGGGTGGAGATGTCCTCTACGATGCCTGCCTCCCCTGCGACGTTAACCTTGTCGCCTATCCTTATTGGCCTCACGAGTAGAACGAAGAGACCGGCTATGGCCTGGCCGAGCACTTGTTGTGTAGCGAATCCAATGACCATTCCTATGAAGCCTCCTAGTGCAACGCCAGCCGCACCGCCAGCTGTGCCTCCAGCTATGCCGGCCGCTAGTGCGCCTATGCCCAATATGGTGAAGAGGCTCCTGACGGCTGCGGCTGTTGAGTGTGGGTGCTTTACGCGGAGCATCCAGTAGACGAGATCCGAGAAGGCCTTAATTATCATGTAGCCGAAGAACAATGAGAGACCGATAGAGATGTAGGTCGCATAGGCGTCTATTACAGGCTTGACTTGGGGTATAAGTGACGGGATGGTTGTCAATATGAGGGCAGTTATAACGATGTAAAGGAGTATCCATAGTACTAGTCTTTGTATTGTTTTCCTAATGTTTAGGGGTATGTTTTCGCTGCTCATAGTAAAATGCTCGTTTAAAGACATTTTTAAATTTTTTAGTTCAATTAAGCCTGTGTATCAACCATTTGCGAAAACCTGAAGGTGACCGTGTTTTATTGTAGTTTTGAGCGCTGCGCCCTTCGATCTATACTCCAAGTTCTGGGAGCAAAAGGCTCGTATCAATTAGCACCTTAAACATACTTATCCTGCTCCTCAATGCTTGTAGCTTCAAGATCCTCTAATGTAACCTTTGCAACCTTTTTCCCGTAGAGCGAGAGCCAAACAGCGTCCCGGATAGGCTGTAACACCAATTTGTCTCCAACGACCGTGATTTTTATTTTGTCCCCTTCCTTTATGCCAGGTTTTTCTGCTACATTCCTGGGTATAACAAGAGTCAGCCTTTTACCGATCCGAACCTCAGTACTTACACTACCTATTTATCTGATTATTTATGAGAATCTGAAATAAATAAACATTCTGATAGACGAAAAACTGTGAACGGTGCTAGGCTTGAGAGCGTAGATGCTGTCGCAGACCTTTTTAATCCCAGTGTTAAATAATGTTCATGATGAGATATAAAGAAGTGTATGTATCGATCTCTATATTACTCATTCTCCTGCCAATTGTTAGTGCATCGTGTGTAACCCTGGAGGATCTTGCGGCTATAGAAATAGTGTTTAACAAGCCGGGCGCCGTCCTGGACTATTCGAGGCTCGTAGAGGCTGGATACGCGGTGAGGCTTTCCGGTCAGGAGGTTGCATATAGGAGTGGCTACGACGCGAGGATCGTTGTTATCCTTGGTGATACGTATCTGGGGGGCAAGTATGGCTATATGAGGATTCAGGTGCCCTTTGTAAATGGAAAAGCTCTATACAACGTTACGGAAGCGGAGGTTAGACGTGTTCTACAGAAAGAGGCTGAGAGGCTCCTCGAAATGGGTGTTCTGAGGGGCGTTAGCCGTGAAGACATTGAGGCTATTGTCTCGTGTGCCCGGCTTGGATACGCGGGCTGGGACACGCGTATTGTCTACGAGGACGGGTACTGGAAGCCGTTCAACCAGACCAGGCTCTATAGGCCGCTTTCGGCGTGCACTGTGCCGCTCACATTTAACCTTGAGGATGTCCCAGTGTTTCCGGCAGAGGGAGAGTCTTTTCCCAGCACGGTCTTAGTGGTTGCTGTGGCATTGGCGGGCTTGCTTCTGGCTGGTTTTCTTCTCTATAGGCAGAGACGCGCCTCAAAGACAGCCTAAACATTATTTAATAGACTTGTTTGGGCATAGTACGCTGAAGGGGCAGTACTTGCATTCCCACGGATAGCGGGGTGAAACAGGCTCTAGGAGCCGTTTCACTATTTCTTCTTGGCTCGCCTTCTCGATTACCTCGTACTGTGTAACCCTGTCGGGCGAGACATAGACCAGCAAAGTTTTCTCGAGCCCGAACATGTAGTTGTAGAATTTGACCTGGTCCACGTGGTGCTCGAGAGGTGTAGGCATGTCTCCCCTCATCGACTTTATTTCTACCCCTATTCTTGCTCCCTGTGGAGAAGTGAGAACAATGTCTGCCCTACCCTTCAAAACCACTTTGCCAGAAGGTAGCTCCAGCTCCATGCTCGTCTCTGGCTCTATTTCAACCTTGAACTGTTTTGTCTCGAAAATGTTCTTGAGAAGCTCCTCTAGGCCCCTATGGATGAGTGTCCCCACAATAGTAGGCGGGTTGAAGACGTCTGAGGCAACCAAATCCGGATACAGGGACGTGTACTTTGACTTTAGGCTACAGGACACGAGGTCTGTAACCCATACGGTTCCAGGCTCTTTCTGGTGCTTCTCCCTCTCCTCCCTGAGAAAATTATACAGCTCGTAGACGACGTCTACTCCTTCCATGATTAACAAAGACACAAAAACTGTGTAAAAAAGTTTCTAGCTGAGTATCTCATGAGAATTACAACTATTATTGCCAGAATTATTGAGGTAAAAAAGAAGATCACGGCATACGCAACTGAAAATCCAGAAATCACTTGTCATGACTTTCACTACCACTTTTATCGTAAATAGCGCGCTGAGAATTCTGTGATGAAAAAAGATTTACCTCATGCTTTTTTGATATGTAGAAGTAAGCGATTAGAACGATAAGTGCAATTATTGCCGCTGAATCTATTAGGGTCGAGTATTGTAGGATTAGGTGCCAGTTTTGGCCTAGAACTATTCCTATGTATGTGAGGGCCATGTTCCACGGTATGCTTCCTAGAATGGTGTAGATTGTGAATGTTTTGAAGTCCATCTTGGCTATGCCGGCTGGGAGACTTATGACGGTTCTCACTGCTGGGAGCATTCTTCCCGTGAAGACCGCTAGTTTGCCGTTTTTCTGGAAAAATTTCTCGGCCTCTTCTATGTGTTTCTTGGAAATGAAGATGTACTTTCCATATCTGAGGAGCATTGGGGCGCCATATTTCTTGCCTAGGAAATATAGGATAGCCGAGCCTGCATAGTTTCCCATGGTGCCTGCTAGAACTGCGTCTAGGAAGTTTATCTCTCCTTTGGATACGAGGAAGCCCGCGAAGACCATGATGGCTTCACTTGGTATTGGTATGAGTGCGGACTCTAGCGTCATTAGGAAGAATATTCCGGGCAGTCCTAGTTTCGAAATTATTGTTGTTGCTAGCTCTGCCAAGTATATCGTTAGTGACATATAGGATGACACCCAACTTACTCCTTGCTTGTTAACATCGATATAATCCTGTTTTTAAGCTTGCTGAGTGTTCTTTCTTTTATGAGTACCTCGGCGAATGGTGTTGCTTGGAAAAGATCCTTCATGTGTGCTTCGACAATGTAGCCTTTCTGCTCCAAGAAGAGTTTGAGAGAGAGAATTATTGGAGAAAGCTCCGCGATTGAAAGCTTATGTCTCAGTTTTTTCCTGAAGCTTCCGTCTATCGACAATCCGAAGCCTGCTATTTTTGACCACTCTACTAGTTCTTTTTGGAGCTTCGTAGCGGGTCTAGGCAGAACGATGAGATACTGCCTGTAAGGGTCGAAAGTAAAAAGTATCTTTTGGGTTTTTCTTCGACTGCCAGCTAGAAGGTTTTCCTCTATCAGGGCAAAAATTTGGAAAACGAGATAGGCTACTGCCAAGAGGACAAAGAGTGAGGCTGTGCTTAGTTCTTGAAGCTTCATCCTGTATACGAAAGATTAGCTATGATAAATAAAGTTTTTGAAGTTTAACTTGTTTAATAGAGTGATGAGCTATCGGAGGGTTCTACAGATAGGTGGAAGCTACTACGTATCCTTGCCGAAGGAATGGGTAAAAATAAATGAGCTTGAAAACTCTTATGTTAAACTGGACTTCCTCGAAAACGGGGCGCTTATAATTGAGCTCCCTACGAGAAGCCAGACAGGGATAAGCCACGCAAAAATAATTTGTAGCAGTGATAGGGAAGTCTTTAGACAGGTTTTGTCAGCTTATCTAAGGGGCTACGAAGTTATAGAGGTGGAGCTCGACGCTAAATGTGACAGAAAAACTGCACTGGAGAGAATAGAAGATGCTCGAAGAATTCTTCTTGGACTTGAACTAGTAGAAGAAAGCGATAGAAAGCTCTTGCTCCAGTGTTTTGTTAAGCCAGACTACAATTTGCACTCCATTATTGCGAGAATGGACTCTGTGACAAGGGAAATGCTTTCCATGGCTGTAGACATACTGCTAGGTAAGAGAGGCAATGCAGAAGAATTGTCACAGCTGGACGACAGGGTGGACCGCCTGTATTTTCTAAGTGTGAGGCTTATAAGGGGCAAACTCAGGGAGCCGACACTTATGCCAGAAGAAAGACTCTCACTTCTAGACATGAGGCTTGTCGCTAAGAACCTCGAAAACCTGGGCGACACGTATGAATCTCTAGGCATGCTCAAGGAGATCATCAAAAATCAAGGACTAAGCGAAATTGCCGAAAGGCTGGGTAGGTTGCAGGCTGGGGCTGTCAGGCTCTTTTTAGAGGGTAAAGCAAATCGAGACGAACTCCTAGATGATTTTGCACACACCCAGAAATACATACAGGAAATGGCCGAGTTGCCTGGGTATCTAAGAGAAAAACTATCATTTGCATTGCTCCTCGTTAAGGACATCATTGACCTTTCATGAATTACAGACATAGCTGAGAAAGAAACCCCAAAGCTACACAAGATAGAAACAAACAATTTTATAAAATAGACCTTTAGTAGCCTCTTCTCGGTTCTCCCCTCCGTACAAGCTGAAGTGTTACAGCCGATAGGACTAGGAAAGTAATAGAGTATGGTAAGAGGACAGAGTATCCAGAAAGATCGATGAAGAGACCCGCCACTGGTGGAGCTATTATTGAGGCCAGCTGAGACGCAAAATAGTAGAGACCTGTATATGTGCCCAGTTTTTCTCGTGTTGTCATGTCAACTACTGTTGGCAGGCTGTTAACATTGACTAGTGCCCAAGCCATCCCTATAACGAAGAAGACTGCTTCAAAGGCCAAGATTAGCTGGTTTCCCACTAGCTTAGATGGAAAACTCATAGCCACAAAAAGTAGAGCTACGATTACTAGAAGCCCCAGTGTCATTGTTCTCTTCCTCCCAAGTCTTGCGCCGATAAAGCCTGCTGGGAGTGAGAATATCAGGAAGCCCAGTGCAACGAAGCCAAGTATAAAGGATCCAGTAGCTTCGCCGATTCCGAGGTAGTACTTTGCATAGCTAGTGAAAAAGGTTTCAATAGCGTTGTATCCTACAAACCATAGGAAGATAGAGGTAAGCATAAAGAGGAGGCTTTTCTCCCTAGAAGTAAAGGCCTCGCGGAGGTTGCTTGCTAGCTCGCTGAAGCTTTCCCGGAAAGATTTTCGCAACAGCTCGCTGAAGCTTATTGTCTCTGTTTTGACCTTGAATTGTTCAGGCTCGTCTACGAGCAGAACTACGAGGATGCATGCCGCAAGCATCACTACAGCGCTGGCGATGAACGGATAAGAGGGATCCATCTTGTAGAGAATAGACCCTACAAAGAAAGCCAATAAGGAGCCGATTCCACCCATAAAGTTGATGATCCCGTTCGCCTGGCTACGCTTCTCGCTTGGGGTTATGTCTGGCATGAATGCTATCACTGGGGACCTAAAGAGGGCCATTGAGAAGTTCATGATTATTATTGTTACCATCATTAATGGGAGGTCTCCCCTAAACAAGGGTATAAGTGCAAATGTAAGGGCAGCTGGAGGCACTCCTAGAAGAATATAGGGCTTGCGTCTGCCAATCCTGGTCCTAGTAACGTCGCTCAGGGCCCCAAGGTAGGGGAGGAGAACAACTGCGAAAATGTTATCGATTGTCATTATGAAGCCTACTAGCCACGCGGCGAGCCCGAGGTCCTTTAAGAATATCGGGACGTAAGAGTTGTATATGGACCATATAATACTTATTCCGAAGAAACCGAAGCCCAGGAGGAATACCTTGCCGTAGCTAAATCTTTCTGTTATATTTTCTTGTGCCACAAAAAATATATTTGTTTTATCTTTTTAAATATTGCTTCAAAAACTTCTAAGAAATTTTCTAGATAAAATGGAAAGAATCCCAAAAGTAAACCCCCTTTCTAAGACAATTTAAGCAATCATTACGCTATGCATTAATTTAATGAATCCTACGCAAAAATTAAATATTTTACATGTATTAGTATCACTGTGGAGAAAATTAGGCCTGAATGTTTATACTTTCTAGAAAAGATTGCTTCAGAGTTTTACTTAGCCCTAGCGACCAAAATAAACGATAAAAGGATCGCGAAAAGCCTTGAAATAGTTGGTCGGGAAAGCAAAAATCACGCTGAAATAATTGAGACTTTCTTTGGTAGACCCGAGAACATGGATCAATGTTTAAAAATGTTTGGTAGGGAAGGTTCCCAGATGTTATTACAAATGAAGAAGACCGTTGAGGAAGTTTCTCGCCGCGAATATTTGTCGCTCGAGGAAATAGCTAGGCTCCTGGAAAAGTTTAACTCTCTAGAACTCGTGGCTGGTGAAGAGATTTATAGCAAGATTTACTCCTCTCTTCTCGAAATAGAGGCTAAGGATCTCTTGAAGGTGTTGTTGAAGAGTATTTCTTCCCAGGAGGACTTCCACTACAAGATTGTGTCCGAGGTATTGAGGGAGCTGAAGAAATAAATCAGTGTTTTTTGCTTCTTTTTTTGGGAATGAGGTGTGGTTTGGAGCACTGAGCTGTGATGTGTTTGCTGAGCACTGACCCGTTTCTGGGAGTGCTTGTCGGGAGAATGGAAAGCTTTATTAGTAAGATATTTCTATAGAGCGGACGAGGTATATGAATAAGAAGCTGATGTTCAAGGGCTATTTGAAGCTACTAGTCCTCTCAGTCCTCGAGAAGGGGCCTCAACACGCCTATGGAATAATAAAGGAGCTAGAAAAGAGCTCTGGGTTTAAGCCTAGCCCAGGTGCTCTCTATCCAATACTAAAGAAGCTCCTAAAGGAGGGCCTGATAGAGATTGAGCATCGCGAGGGCGAGCCTTCAAGCACAAGGATATATAAGCTTACTAACAAGGGGAGAGAATTCCTAGAACTGAGGAAGCCAGAACTTGATGAAGCATTGAGGGTCGCTAGGAGCTGGAAGAAGTTCCAGGAGATAAAGGGGTACAGGCTATTCCACGTTGTTGACGAGCTACTTGACTCTATTGAAACCCTCGACGAAGAAAAGCTTTCAGAGCTAAAGAAGCTGATCGCGGAGTTTGAGATCAATGTCTTAAGGATTATTGAGGGGTGATAGATATGGGGGAGGCTATAGTTGTTGAAAACCTTGTTAAGAAGTTTAAGGACGTGACAGCTGTCAATGGCATAAGCTTCACGGTCAAGGAGGGAGAAATATATGGTCTCCTGGGCCCCAACGGGGCAGGCAAGACAACGACTATACATATCTTGACGACTCTTCTCAAGCCGACCTCGGGCAAAGTCCAGGTTGCTGGCTTCGATGCCGTTAGGCAGGCGGCAGAGGTAAGGAAAAGGATAGGTATAGTTTTCCAGGATCCAAGCCTTGACAACCAGCTTACTGCCTGGGACAACATGTACATCCATGGGATGCTGTACGGGCTCAGCGGCTCAGAGCTCAAGAAGAAGATAGACGATCTCCTAGAGTTCGTAGAGCTGAAACAATACGCCAACAAGCTTGTAAGGTACTTTTCGGGCGGCATGAGGCGCCGCCTAGAAATAGCTAGGTCGCTACTTCACGAGCCAGATATTCTTTTCCTGGACGAGCCCACAATTGGCCTCGACCCCCAGACAAGGGTAAAGATCTGGGACTACATTATGGCAATAAAGAAGGAAAAGGGTATGACTATTGTCCTCACAACGCACTACATGGACGAGGCTGAACAGCTATGCGACAGGATAGCGATCATGGATCATGGAAAGATTATAGCTGAGGGTACCGCAGACCAGCTAAAGTCCCTCGTAGGCAACGAGGTTATCTACCTGAAGCTGGACGGCGTGCCCCCGAAGTGTCTCCAGGCCGACTTTATCGAGAACTGTCGTGTAGTGGCAGATAGCACGCTCGAGCTCTCAGTAAGGAATGCGTCTGCCGCTTTGCCAAAGGTTTTCGAGCTTGCCGAGGCTAATGGGCTTAAGATACGGGAGGTCACCTATAGGCGTCCAACCCTCAACGAGGTCTTTATACACTTGACTGGTAGGGAGCTTAGGGACTCGTTAGAGGAGGGCTTTAGGCCCCCTCATAGGAGGTGGTAGGTATGAAGGGTTTAATAACAATGGTATATAGACAGGTAAAGAGGTTCGTCAACGCGAGGTCAAGGCTAGTGATGTCGATTGTCCAGCCAATAATCTGGTTTGTCTTCTTCGGCATGGGCTGGAGCAGGGCCTTCAGCTTCCCCGGCGCGAGGCAGATGTTCGGGGGGCTAGACTACTTGTCGTACCTCGCCTCGGGCATGGTGGCAATGACCATTCTTACAGGTTCCTTCATGAGCGGCTTGTCAGTTATATGGGACAAGCAGTTCGGCTTCCTAAAAGAAACCCTAGTAGCGCCTGCAAGTAGGAAGGAAGTTATCATTGGCAGGGCTCTCGGAGACTCTCTGGTCGTGGTTTTCCAGAGCCTAGTCATATTGACGTTAATGTTTTTCCTGGCGCCGGGCCTAAACCCGTACGGGGTGGTTCCCGCGGTGCTATACGGTCTAATGCTGGCTCTAGGCTTTGCATCCATAGGTATAGCGCTTTCAACAAAGCTTTCAAGCATGGAGGGCTTCCAGATGATAGTCAACCTGATAACAATGCCCCTACTGTTCCTCAGCGGAATCTTCTACCCAATAAACACTATGCCAGACTGGATGAAGATACTCGCCTACCTTGACCCAGCCACATACGCGGTGGACGGGATGAGGTACTGGCTTACGGGAGTCTCATCCATAGACCCAGCACTAGACATCGGGCTCTTAACAGTCCTAACAGTGATATTCCTGGTCTTCGCAGCCAAAGTATTCGAAGAGGCAACAATCGAGGACTGATCAACGTCCCGCTCGGTACAAAGGAAAAATCATTCCACTAGTAGATTTTTCTCCTATGAAAAGGCTCTAAACAGCGGGGCGGAGAGCGCTTCACTGTGAAAACCTCTCCTCACATACCTTACCCCTTCTATCCCATTTTTTTCCTAACTTCCTTGAGCATCGAGAGAGCCTTCTCCATGAATTCTAGTTCCGCATATATCACCTTTCCATCTTCAAGGATCTCCATTAAGAAAAGGCTACCCGATGATTGTTGAAAGCAGGTGGGCTCCACTCTTGGGCGCGCGCAAAGTTTCTTCTTATGTGCCTGTGTCCCGCTTCTCCCATATTTCTCCGCATAGCTTCGTCATCCGTCAAGAGCTTAATCTTCTTAACGATTTCTTCTTGGACGTGTGCACTTCTTGTGAATACATCACCTAGTTAGAGGTTAATTATTCCGGGCAGAAGCTCATAGGAGCAAAGAATATGTAGTTGAAGACCTAGACTTGACTCGTGAAAATACTGCTTTCAGGCTTCGGCCCCTTTGGGGAGGAAGACACTAATCCGTCTGAAATCGTAGCTACGCGGGTGGCCGAAAAGCTACGTGAGGCTGGGCACGAGGCGCGGCACGTTGTTTTGCCTGTTGCCTATAGGCGGGCAAAAGCCATACTTGAGCAAGTGGTAGGCGAGCTTAGACCAGACATAGCCATCGCGCTCGGCCTATACGGTGGGATTACACATGTCAGGGTGGAGAGGGTCGCATTGAACATGATGGACTTTTCTATCCCAGACGTTGACGGCGAAAAACCGCAGGATTTGCCAATAGACCCCGAGGGCCCCACAGCATATCTAGCCTCCATACCTACACGCCGGGTCGTCGAGAGGCTGAAGGAGGAAGGTATACCTGCAAGCCTGTCGTATAGTGCAGGTACTTATCTCTGTAACTATGTTATGTATACGCTGCTTAGGCTTTCAGACAGGACTGGGTATCCTAGGAGGGCTGGATTTATCCACATCCCATATACGATAGATATTGCATCGAGAAAGAAGGGGTTGCCTGCAAGCCTTCCCCTCGATGTCCTAGTAAAAGGGGTACTAATAGCGGTAGAGGAGACGATAAAAGAAATAGAAAAAGAGAAATAAATTTCTTTATTGTTTTTCTTTTAGCTCCCTTATCCTCTTGTCTAGTTCTCTTATCTGCTCGTCGAGCCTCGCTCTAGCATCCTCTAGCCAATTCTTGTAGGCCTCCAAATCTGATGCAGTCAAGCCAGGATACGTATAGTAGGATACCCCAGGCGGAGGCGGTGGAACCCTCGCGCCATAAAGCCACCAGCATGCTCCTGGGCCGTAGACCCAGCCGGGCCTCTCCCATGGAGGCAGGTATGAAAATGGCCCGTTTCCTGGCCATGGTCCTCTTGCCCATCTACCTTTTCCCCACCATCCCCATGCCATGTTTTTCATCAAAAGTGAAATAGGTTTCATATATTTAAGCTTTACTCTGTCTTTTCCATGGATGCTTTCTCTGAGAAAACTATCTTTATAGGTCTCAGTTGCAGGATAGCTGTAACCATCTTTTTTCTGCCCGAGTCGAGCATCCTCCAGAAGGTCGCCTTGGACAAGCCTAGCCTCGCCGCTGCTTCGTCGACCTCTAGGTCTTCTGCATAGACAAGCTTTAGCGCCAATAGCTCCTCGGGGTATAGCTCGACAACTTCCTCTGGTCTAAATATGCTTGCCGGCGCACTAGTCGGTATAAAGAATATTTCCTCCAAGTTTCCAGAACTAGTGGTGGCTTCTTTTCTCCACACCGAGCGTCTCCACCGTCGCCGCCTGGGACAGCTCTCCATAGATACCTTGCCGATAAAAACATAAGCTCATAGATAAGTAATTCGATTAGGGTAACTAGTTTTCAATTAAAATATTAAGTGCAAGAGACATTTGAAAAATTTCCTTGCTAGCCAGACCAAGACATGAGGCACACAAAAGTGAATAGATTTTTCCCTAAAGTCCCCGAAAGCATTACTATTTAGCTTATTTTAAATAAGGTGAGATGGAATGCAAATTGAAACTGCTCTTGAGGGCAAGTTGCCTCACGCTTTACTACTGTTAGTTTACTCTCTGGGAATTAGTGTTGAAAACTAGAAGAGGAAAATTCTAGGAAACATCAAATTTTTTGGAATTTCAGTCTCAGAAAATTTGATATATTTACTATAACAACTATAGTAGATATGACAACAACAATATCTGTAACGGAAGATGTCAAAGAAGCTTTGTTAAGAATAGCTTCTGAGCTGCAGCTTAAGCTGGGAAGGAGGGTTGATTTGAACGAGGCTATTAGGTATTTGTTGATAAAGAAAAGAAGGCCTGAGCTTCTCGAAGAGGCTTGTAAACCTGTTGCTGGCTTTGAGGAGGCTTACCGAGAACTATTAGAGGAGAGGAAAAAAGATGAAGATATTTCTTGAGGACTTTATTTAGAGCAAATAATCTTACCTTGCGACTGTTAATTTTTCGAGGATTCGAGGAAATGATGGTCTTAAAAATTCCGCCCTAGAGATTCCTCAGCTTGTTCTTTAGTTCGTGTCTGGTGGCGTACTGGATTTTGTCTGTGAAATTTATCTTTGCTGGGTCAGCGATGGGGGTAATGTATTCTCGGATCAGCTTCCTTACTTGCTCAGCTTCGGCCCTGCCCTCAACGATGACTACAGGGGCTTCGAATTTCTGGGGGTCCGGCTTGCCTGCAACAAGTGCCCTCTTTACGCCGGGCAATGTTTCTATGGCTTTCTCGATCGCCCCGGGGCTTATCCTGTAGCCGTTTATCTTCATGACTGTGTCTCTCCTGCCGAGCACCTGAATGTAGCCGTCGATCGTGTAGGTGGCTAGGTCGCCTGTGTCGTAAAAGCCTTCTGACCATTTTTCATAGTATTCTTGAGGCGCCTCGACTGGCATGGCTGGCCACGGGTTCTTGACGACTAACCTGCCGTCGCTGAGTATGTCCAGGTGGAAGCCGGGTATCGGCGGACCATTAGTTCCTGGAACTATGTGTGGGAACGTGTAGCTTGGGAGGTTGCCTGTCGCAAAGGTTGCTATCTCGCTCTGTATGTATAGGTTTACGACTGGTATTGCTCCTGAGAGGACAGTGGGATCCGAGTCTATTATTGGGCTTCGAAGTGTTCCCAGATTCCTGTAGGCCCAGCTCCACGTATCTGTGTCCAGCGGCTCGGCTGTGACGAGTATGGCTTTCAGGGTGTCGTAGTCATGCTTCCTGTAGGTCTCTGGGCTCTGCTTTGAGAGAGCCCTAAGCGCGCCAGAAGTCGTCAGGAATATTGTAACAGCGTATCTTTCGAGTATCGTGAACCACCTGTCCCAGCTTCTCCAGTCTGGGGCCCCGTCGTAAAGGACAATTGTCGTGCCCGTCATTAGGGGTCCGAATAAGAGGTAGGTTACCCCCGTGATCCAGCCGGGCCAGACAGTGTTAAATAGTACTTCTAGTGGCTTGAGCCCCAGCCAGTAGGACGTGGCATATGCCTGTGTCAAGTATCCGCCAGCTGGGAAGCTTACGGGCTTGAAGTCGTCTTCGTAGCCTGGGTGAAGACCAAAAATAGGGTCGCTGGAATCGACTACCCTGCTATCTGCTGTGTGGTTCTCGCGGAGAGCGTCGTCTAGTGGATATGTCTCATGGAGTCGTGGAAGCCTCAACCCCAGCCTGTTGGATACGAGGATCTTCGTCTCCACGCCAGAGGCCTCTATAGCTTTTTCTGTGGTCTCGACTAGGCTTATTTCTTTTCCTCTACGCTTGTAGCCGTCCACGACGAAGACCACCTTAGGGGACCTGTTCCTCACACGTTTTGCGAGCTCGTACCAGCCGAACCCAGTGAATACGGGCTCGAAGGGTGCCCCTAGGCGTAAAGATGCAAGCATAAACGCTATGGCTTCGGGTGTTGGTGGAGCATATAGCAGGGTCCAGTCTCCCTTCGAAACGCCCTGTGACTCTAGCCAGCCCGCTATTCTGCCAGCCATGTCGTCTAGCCGCCTGTACGTCAATATTTCTACGTCGCCTTCTTCCGACTCGTAGATCGTCGCGGCCCTGCTCCATACAGGCGTGTCCCTGTGCTTTCCCATTACGTTCTGGTAGGGGTTTAGTCTCCCGCCTTCAAACCACCTTGACCTGGGGGGCTCACCTGTAATGGCGCTGGTCCAGGGCTTTTCCCACAAGAGTTTCTTGGATTGCCTTGCCCAGAAGTCTACTGGGTCCCTTATGCTCTCTTGGTAGACCTTCTTGTACTCTGCTAGTGTCATCACCTTGAAACGTGCGGCAGGTGGAACTATGCGCTGGGAACTCATGCTATCCACCTAAATAGACAAGACGACCTGTGTATATGGAGATGCTAAGTCTCTAAATTTATGCCCATCCTCGGGTACATGACATAGAGGTACCGCTAGCGCTGGTTTAAGTGTTTTCACGAGCTCGGACGCCTCCTCTGGGGACATGTTTTCGGGACCAATTTTTAGGATAAGGATGTCGATCTTCTCGCCCTGGAGACCCTCAAGGTTGCAGGGCATGTGTCTGCACCCGTGAAAATAAATTGAAAAGCCTTGGCTTTTTACGAGGTAACTCTGGGTCGCCTCCCCGCCTGTCTCACCATTCCCAATGCATGGCTTACATGGGAAAGCCCTAACACGGGTACCCCGTGTCTCAGCTCTCTCCTCTGGAGATAGCTGCATAACTTGACTTGTGTTCTCGATCGGTCTAGTGTAAATGTGTTGTTTGCACTCCGTGGATTTGAAAACATCTATGCAGATTTCTGAGTTGATGTTTACGCCTTCTTCCTCGATTGTGAGAACTATGTCTCCATACCTCAATTTCATAGGAAAAAGATTTCGCCCCAAATTAAAATCTTTACCCCGGTGTCTGGCGGAGGATAGATGAAGTATACTCCATGAGATATAACATCATAGTCCTTGCCGAATCACTAGCTTCTATTTGCCTTCATCTAGTCTTGGAATTTTTTGGGATGAGACCCCGATCTAACACTGAGTGTGTTAGAGAGGTTTGTCAGAGAATTAATTTATATTGCTGTAAGGATCTTGAGGACATCATACGCTTAAGGAACATTATTACGCATAGGTACTGGATGGTAAAGGACGACCAGATATATCGAGACATAAAAAATGATTTCGAATGTATTATTGAGTTTATAAGGAAAGTGGAAGAGCTGTCCTCGGTATGAGTATAAACTACTACGAAGTTGAATTGGAAAAAGTAAAGGAGGCTGTCAAAGAAGTCCTAGAAAAATATGACTACATATTGATAGCCGTCATATTTGGCTCTGTGCTCCGGAGAAGGATCGTTCGAGACGTAGACATTGGAATAATCACGTCTAGCCCCCCGCCTTCAGAGAGTTGACCGAAATAGCTTCACAGCTAGAGAAAAAACTCTCAGTCGAAATAGACATTGTCCCACTAGACGAGGCGCCCCACTCCTCAGATACAAGGCTCTAAGCGAAGGACTAACCGTGATAAACCGGGACACCAAAAAATACCACTACCTGCTATCAGAGGCCTTCATGGAGCTAAACGACTTCGAAATCGCTCTAAAAATGGCCAGCAAGAAGCCCAGTCTGCAGTAAAAGGCAAGGCACACACAAGTACAACTATAGAGGCACACAACGCCCTCAATTCTTTCTAGGTTGCATAAAAATATGGAAGAAATATTAGACGCATTCAGGAAAATAAACATCTAACTATTCTTTCTGCGCGCGCATGTAGGGGCTTGGAGAGAATTTTATGTTCTAGCAGATGCGTGGGACTATTACTCCTCTTGGTGGCTCGAGTATCCTGTGTCCGCCTATGTCTGTTTTTAGGAGGACATAGCCCTTGTACTTGGGGTGCTCGCGTATTTCTCCGATGATTGTGGCGTTTGGGAAGCCGTTGCTCCTTAGGTCTTCTACGAATTGTTCTGCGGCGTCCTGGGAGACAGATAGCACTGCGACGCCTTCGCTGGCGAGGTATAGGGGGTCTACTCCGAGCATTTCTGCGAACCTTTTCACGGATGGCCTGACTGGGACTTTGCTGTCTTCTATGACCGCAAGCAACCCGTTCTCCTTTGTCCACTCGTTTAGGATGGCTGAGAGCCCTCCACGTGTGGGATCCCGTGCCGCGTTTATTTTTCCGGGATATTTCTCGAGTACCTTTAGGAGGGGTGTCAATGGCTTTGTGTCGCTTTTTAGTTGGCCAGAGGCTATTTCCTCGGCGTTCTCCATTCCCATCTGGGTTAGGAGGATGACTGCGCCGTGGTCGCCCACGAAGTCTGTGACCACTATTTTGTCTCCGGGCCTAGGCTTGTCGACTATGGGGGTCCTAGTGATCCCCAGGCCGACTGTTGTTATTGTTATCTTGTCTAGCTGTCCCTTCGGCATGACCTTGAAGTCTCCACCAATAAGGGGTATTCCCTCGGCTCTGAGCACAGAGAGGAAAGAGTCGACTATTTCTTCGAGGCTTTTTAGGGGGAAGCCCTCCTCTACCACTATTGTGTCGAGCATCGCTATTGGCTTTCCACCCATCATCACTACGTCGTTTATTGAGCCGTGTGCCGCGAGGCTCCCAATGTTTCCACCTGGAAAGAATGGTGGGTTAACTGTGTAGGCGTCCGCTGTGGCGACGAGGTATGAACCGTCGGGAAGCGGTATTAGGGCGCCGTCGTCTGGGAAATCTATGCCGACGCCCCCCTCGACCTTCTTGAGTTTTTCTTCCACACGCTTGAAGAAGAGCTTTTCGAGGAGCCTCATTGTCTCGACTCCGCCCTGTCCGTCGGCCAGCTCTATGACCTTAGAGGTGTCCTCCTGCATACTCCTCAGCTACCAACTGGTTATGATAGGATATTATTAATGTTTCACGTTTTGGATGTTGCCCTACACCTAGGTGGCGAGAATAGGAGGTTAAGCGTTTCCGCTCTTTATTTTTTCGGCCAGTTCTATAACGTTTTGTCTGAGCTGGGCAAGCAGGTTCTCGCTTTCCCCAGCTTCTTGGAGTATGCCATTTATGAATTCTATTTCCTCGCGGAGGCCTTCCGGCGTCAGCTTGGAAATTATTACTCCTGCGTGTACCATTACGATGTCTCCTCTTGATAGTTTCTCCTCTGTTATCCCTACAAAGACTTCTCTGACGACCCCGTCGCCATAGTCAACCTTGGCTGTGGAGCCGTCTTGGCTTAGCTCGAGAACAACTGCTGGCGTCCCCCAACACATAAGGTAGAATGGTTCGAGGCTTCTATTTATGTGTTTATGTATTTGGTTAGATTTGCTCTAGCTCTGCGGCTATTTCTTGTGCCAGGCCTCCCCCGCCGAACCTAGCCCAGACGGCGCAGGTTCCTTCTATTGAGACCATGCAGGGGCCGTAGGGCTTCTCGGGGGTGCACTTTTTCATGAACATTGGGCAGTCTGTGGGCTTTGCCTTTCCCAGGGTGACTTCTGCACACCTGCATCCTGGGGGTGTGTCTTTTTTCCATTCTGCGGGTGTTAGTTCCCTTATTCCATATGCTTCGCGTGCATCGTTCTTGGAGTATTTTTCCCTTATTCTGAGTCCACTTAGGGGTATAAAGCCTATCCCTCTCCATGCATCGTCGGCTACCTCGAAGGCTCTATGTATCATTGCCTGGGTTTTTAGGTCTCCCTGCCATGTCACTGCCCTCGTGTACTCTATTTTTACGCTTGCCTCCCGGTTTACGAGTTGCCTCATGATTTCAGCAATAGACGACAAGACATCTATCGGCTCGAACCCTGAAACAACTACTGGTATACCGAAGTGCTCCGCCACCGGGACCCAGGCCTTGGCACCCGTAACTGTTGAGACGTGACCCGGGGCAATCACCCCCATTACGGGCGCGTCAGTTGGCTTGTCTCGCAGTATGTCCAGGGAATAGAACATCGCGGGGGGCGTCAGCTTGACCAGGCTTAGGAGCTTGAGGTTTGGGGGCAACATGTCTGCTACCAATGCTCTGGCATAGCCAGGAGCAACTGTCTCGAAGCCTATTCCCAGGAAGAGGGAATCTTTACCTGTAGCTTTTGCGTCTCTTATGGCATCCATAAGGGAGAGAGCAAGCTTTACCCGGCCTCCCCTGGCCCTGGCTTCTTCCAGTGAACTGACCCCGTCTACCGGATTAATTGCTGGCAACTTGAACGTGTCTCCATACGTGTAGATTGTTATGCCTTCCAGGGAGAGTCTAATGGCTTGCTCAATGTAATAGGAGGGAGTCACACAGACTGGGCAACCGGGCCCCGCGACCAGCTCTATTCCCTTTGGCATGAGGCTCCTCAAGCCGAAATGTACAATGGTCCATTCATGTGTCCCGCAGAAATCCATAATTTTGAGGCTGAAGTCGCTTCCCTCACGCTTCCTGAGCTCCTCTAGTTTTCTCGATATATAGTTCCTCAGTGTATTAGCGAGCTGAAGGTTTGCCCTGAAAACTTTTTCTAAAGAGTCCAGCCTTTGAAGCAACGTGTAAGTTAAGATTTCACCCATGCCTGCTTTTTACCCATTGCATCTTAAAAAGGTAACCCTTGGGGCTATAATCCTTTAAGCGATAGAAAGAGTTGTACGAGGATTGGGAGACGTGTGACGTCGGCTAGGAATCCTGCCTTGAACATGTTCTTTATGTTTACTTTTCCAGAGCCGTAGATTATCGCCATTGGCGGTGTCGTGGAGGGGATGGCCGAGGAAATAGAACATGCTAGGGCAGTCGTGATTACTGGAGCGACTGGGTTGACTCCTGCGGCTTTTGCGATCTTTGCAATTAGTGGAGCAGCTACTATTGCTGATGCAGTGTTTGATGCTGGGAAAGTAATTAGGAATCCTAGAACTCCGCCGATAATACTAAGTGTGTAGGTGTTGAGCTGTATACTGCTATTTGTTACGATGAGACCTATCCAGCTGGAAAAACCGCTAGAGTCTAGTGCTTTCCCCATGGCCAGGCCGCCTCCAAATAGGAAGACGACGTTCCAGTCTATTCCTTCCGATATCTCTTTGAATGTTAGGAGCGGTCTCCCTTGCACTTTTATTAGCCCGAGGAGGAGAATCGCTAGGACGGCTGGTACAGCTTCAGGGAGCAGGCTCGAGGCAGTCTTGGCTAGTGTTTGCAGGTTTGGGTCTAGGTTTGCGGCTATGTTGAGGAGCCCGGGTATAAGCCACAAGAAGAGAGCAAAGAGGAAGACTCCTAGAACTATTTTTTCGCGGATAGACATTGGGGGCAACTTTGCCCTTTCTTGGACTACTATTTCCTGCAGTTTTTCGAGCGAGTGTTCCTTTTTAACTCCTAGAACCGCGAAGACTATTATCCATACGATGAGTAGACCGATTACTGCCTGGACTGTCCCCACGATGAACCAGTCGAAAAAGGTGAGGGTTAGCCCTGGGACATTTGACTCGATCACTTGTTTCGCTATTAGGTTTGGCGGTGTGCTTATCAGGAAGAGCATGGCCCCAGCTGTGGCCGCTTCTCCTAAGAGAAGCAGAGTGGCTTCTGAGTACCTGTCGGAGGCTCTTGTAAGCGCCAGGAAAGAGAGGACTATTGGATATACTACGGAAGTTGAAGCAGTAATTGAGCCAGTCATTGTTAGAAAGAATACGGGCAAGCCTGCGACAAAGAGCGCGGCAATCATTGGGTTTTGGCCCTTGTAAAGGTTTGCGATCCATAGTGCTATTCTCCTGTCTAGCCCTGAGACCTGGAAAGCCTTGGCCAGGACAAAGCCACCCATAAAGACCCATATAATAGGGTCAGTGAAGCTCTTTAGGGAGTCCCCCCACGAGACAAAGCCCAGAAAGCTGAAGAGTGCTGCCGCGAGGAGACCCGTCAAGCCGAGAGGTGCAACCTCGAATATCCACCACGTTGCCACCCAGATTAGTCCCCCGAGGGCGACTTGTGGAGCATTTGTAAATGGTGCTTTGACTTGCTGGGAGGCTTGTGTAACAAATGGTAGAGGCGGCAAAACAGCTAGGAGGAAAAACAAGATAGGCCCAATTATAGCTTGCACTATTTTTTTATTCATTAATAGGAGAACAATAAAACAAAGATTAATTTGTTTCGCATTACTAGAACAATCTCTTCAACCATGTGCCTAACGATTTATCTTTCGTTTCTTCGCACAATCCCTTTGAGAATTTGTTTTTAATTCAGATTAGTAATGTTTTAATAACTCATAGGTCTATTTTTAGCGGACATTATGAAGCTTTGGGACGCCGAGAGGAGGCTCTTTGACTTATTATCGGCCTCTGTCCAGCGATTTATTCCCCTACAGATCTGGAGGCTGAACGGTAGAGAGGTTTTCTTGCCGATACACATACAGGCAGAACCGGACAGAATCTACCTCTTAGAGACGAGGGCAAGGGTTCCTCCAACCGATTACAAGTGGTTTTTCAAAGTTGTCCTGGGTGGGAATGCAACCCTAGAGGTAGATGACAAGCTTTATGGAGGCATAGATGACGCCCACACCTATTTTCCCATGGAGCCTGGAACGAGGAACATTAGGATGAGGGTCTCGATTCGGAGGATGTTCGGCTACCATGACTGGAGCCTCTGCCTTAGGAGAGCCTTTCTGGTAGAGGTTTATCCAAGGGCGTTCTACCTCTCCTTGAACCTATTATCACTTTTGGATTATGTAAGGAGTTTGCCTTCTGGAGACCAGCTACGCATGAAGCTAGAGGAGACCTTATTCAATGCCTTAAGGGACATATCTGTCACGCCCAGCATCCAACAGTTGACTGCTGCTCTAAGCCTTCTCTATGAGACGGTGGAGGGGGTTCCTAGGGGGGATATACCACGTAAATATGGTGACTATTCGTGGCTTTCTGGAGTATATGGCGCCGGCGTCTTGGCTGGAAAACTCAGGGACATTAGCGCAGTAGATATAAACGAGCTACGAGAGGCCATTGACAGGATAGAGGAAAGAATACTGCCGGTGCTTGACTCTCTATCCAAGGAGAACACTCTCAGCGGAGAGATTCTAGCCCTCGGACACAGCCATATAGATGCGGCGTGGCTCTGGCCATTTAGGGAGACCCGTGAAAAAGTCGCGAGGACTTTTTCAAACATGATTCAGCTTTTGAAAAACTACAATGAGGCAGTCTATGCACAGAGCTCTGCGCTTTACTATGAGTGGATAGAGGAAGACTACCCAGACGTATTTGAAGAGATAAAGAGGCTTGTCAAGGAGGGCAAATGGATACCTGTGGGTGGCATGTGGATAGAGAGCGACACGCAACTTGTGGGAGGTGAAAGCCTTGCGAGACAGTTTCTCTATGGGCAGAGACATTTCTATTCTAGGTTTGGCAGGACTTGCAGTATAGGATGGATACCTGACAGCTTTGGCTTTGCTTTTTCTCTTCCCCAGCTCCTGTTGAAAAGCGGCTTAAAGGTCTTCGTTACGCATAAGCCTCTCTGGAACGATACGAATACTTTTCCCTACCACTCCTTCCTCTGGAAAGGTGTAGACGGGTCAACTATTCCTGTACAGATACTTCTAAACAGCTATAACGAGATGCTTACACCTAACAGCATAAGGGACTACTGGACAAAGTACAAGGAGAAGGACTCGGCACCATTCATACCCTATGCTTACGGCTACGGTGACGGCGGGGGAGGCCCTACCATCGAGATGCTTGAACGGTTCCCATTCTTGTCAAAGGTCCCAGGACTTCCAAGGATAAAGCCCTTCTCTGAGAAGGATTACCTTGAGAAGATCGAGAAAGTGCGAGACGGGTTGCCCGTGTGGAACAATGAGCTCTATGTAGAGTATCACAGGGGCACGTATACAACGAATCTCCCGGTAAAGGAGCTGATGTGGAGAGCCGAAAAGAACCTATACATTGCAGAATTGGTCGCAACTGCTTCGTATCTCAAGACCCGTGAAGACTATGCTAGAAGGCTTGAAAGAATCTGGAAAACTGTGCTCCTCAACCAGTTCCACGACGTCTTGCCAGGGTCATCCATAATGGAGGTATACGACGAAGCAACCAGGGAGCTTACGAGGGCGATCCAAGAACTGGCCGATATCACGAAGGAGGGGCTACAATCCTTAACTAATGGTGGCTCCGGCAATGTGGGCTTCTTTAACCCTCTGCCATGGGGGCGGAAAGCAATCGTTTCCGTGCCGAGGCACCTGCAACCCAAAGGTGCTCGTTGCCAGGACAACGGAAAGGAGTTGCTGGTAGAGGTCGAGTTGCCTCCTGCCGGGTATAGGAGCATGGAGATAGGCGAGTCTAAGTGTGAACCGAGGGGCTCAATCATCGTTGAAGAAAAAGATGACGGGGTACTTGTCAACAACGGGGTCCTCGAGCTTTTTGTTGCTAGCAACGGAGAAATCAAGTATCTAAAGCTCGTGCCAAGCGGCAGGGAAATATTATCCTATCCTTCGAACTCCCTCAGGATACACGTGGACAAGCCTGGGGTGTTTGATGCGTGGGAACTTACAGATGACTTTCTGACGCAGTGGGAAGACACAGTCACAGTCTCAAAGCCAAGAATCGTCTCGAATGGACCCCTACAGGCATGTATCGAGTATGAGAAGAGCTATAAGAAGTCGAGGATCAAGCAAACAATATGCGTTTACGATTCGAGCCCAGTAGTCGAGGTCAAGACGAGGCTGGAGTGGTACGACAAGGGCTACCTGCTCAAGGCCTGGTTCAAGCCGTCATTTAAGCCTTTAAGGGCAGTCTTCGAGACGCCATACGGCGTAGTGGAGAGAAGCCCCTCGTGGAAGACGAGCTGGGACAAGGCTAAATTCGAGTCTCCGGCTCTCCGATGGGTCGACATATCCAATGGAGAAGTTGGATTTGCAGTTATCTCTCCGAGCAGGCACGGCTACTCTGTAAGCGAGGAAGCTGTCAGCCTTAGCCTCATAAAGTCGCCTCTCTTCCCCAACCCGTGGAGTGACTTGGGCGAGTTCGAGTTCACCTACTATATCTACCCCCATCTAGGCGGCTACGAGGAGGCAAGGGTTCCCTTCGTGTCCAGCGAGGTTCTCTACGACCCAGTAATATTTGATACCGGGTCCCCTGCAGGCATGGCTGAAAGCTTCATCGAGATTGAGCCCCCAGAGGTCCTATTGGGAGCATTCAAGAAGTCAGAAGACGGAGACGGTGTTGTCATTAGGCTTTATAACCCTCAAAGCAGGAATGTGAAGACAAGGGTAAAGCTCAACGCTGTCTTTAGGGAAGCCGTAGAGGTAGACATTCCGGAGCTTAACTCGCTGGGCAAAATTGAGACAAGGGATGGCGAGATTCTTGTGGAGATGGCTCCATACGAGGTAAAAACAATAAAGCTTTTGAAGTGAAAAGGATTCTTTTTATACCAGTCTTCTCCCGAAACCCTTGGGGCTTGCACTGTTGTCGTAGACCTCTTCTACGTGTATAATGTATACTGGTCTATCGCTTCTAGCCTGGGGAGGCGTATAGTGGAAAGAGTCGTGGACAAGGGTGACAAATTCGTGTAGCTGGTCGTCTAGGTGTATAGAGGCGTGGCCCTTGATTTCATAGCTAAGTGCTGGGGGTTGATAGTAGACAAGGCTTACGCGGGGGTTCTTCTGGATCAGGCTCCAGGTATGCTTAGAAGAGTGGGGGCTTTGCTTTGCCAGCTCGACTGTAGCAAGAACTTCGAAGTCGATTTCTCGGTCGGCTCTCTCTTTTTCGAGGTATATATGCTCCAGGAGGAGCTTAACCCCTCTTAGGAGGTGTTCTTCTTCTATTTTGTCGTAGCCGACTCCACTGTTATATTTCTCGTCTGACTCCTTGATGTGTTCCCTGAAGACCTTTATTTTTTCACTAAGGTAGTCCTTGCTTGCAACGTAGCCTGAGCCCACCACCTTCCCATTTACCTCGATTCGGCCGTCGACCTCTGCCGCCGTTACGAGGACAGGTGTATGCCTCATGAATTCTAAAGCCATTTCGCGGGTCATGCCTCCCGACAAGAGCTTTTCGAGAAGCCTCTTACGGCCATAGTAGTTCCACTCTAGGAACTGTTCTGGAAGCCTAGCCATACAGAAAAGGAATTCGCCATGTATTTATTGTTTAGCTAGCAGATAGAAAGCCACGCCTGTTAAACCAATACCCGCTAGAAAAACTATGACAGCTATCCTCCAGTCCAAAGAGTCGAGGAAAAGGATGCCTGCGGCAGAAACGGAAAGCATTAGACCGCCGTACAGGGAGCGAACAGCGCTAGCAGGATACCTTGTCACGCCGCGTTTTCTCCTTGTAAGGAAAGCTGTCAAGACGAGCCACGACCCAGTAACAAGCAGGAATACAAAGATGGAGTAAGAAGCGTGGTAAAAGAATGTTGAGGCAATAGCTATGATGAGCGCCGCGACCACTACGAGAAAGTTTACTATGGGGCTGGTTATCTCCATTTGCCTCGAAACTGTATTGTTGAATCTGCCTAATATCTTCTTCGCTGTCCAACGGTTTAGCCAGTGGAATTAGGCTTCCTCAAATATACCATTACAGAATTGAAGACCGGGCCGCCTCCTATCTTCTGGGTTGTCGTCGGGACAAGAGTGTTCTGGGGCCTACCGTTCAAGTCTATAAGCTGCCTAGGAGACCACAGGACACCTCTGGGGACTTTGTCGACTACTTGTGCTTTGACTCTTACCTCCCCGTTTTCGTTGTAGAGCACAACTTCTTCTCCGTCCCTTATCCCAAGTTCCATGGCGTCCTCTGGATTTATCTGGACAATTGCTGGTATGGGCCCGTAGACATCGCGGAACTGTGTATGGGTATATTTCGGGGTAGCAGAGTTGAGGAGAACGAAACCCTTGCCTGTCAGGTATTCCATCTCTGGCAAGGGGCTATAGCCTAGTTTAATGGCAGTTGTTGAGTATAGCTCTATCTTCCCGCTGGGCGTCTGGTACGCGTCTAGTGGACGCGTCTTGAGCCTCAGAACTTTCCCGCTCAATAGGTCTTCGAATGTGCCTTCTATGGCCCCCTCTAGTGCCTCCCTTAATACCTGGATTGGATCCATGCAGACCCATTCTGGGGCTCCAAGCCTCTTCGCTAGCTCGCATGTGAGCCACGTCTCGTCTCTGCTTTCGCCCTGCGGCTCAATGGCCCTTTGCGAGAAAGCGACATAGTTGTGTCCATAGGGCAGGACTACGTCTGACTTCTCGAGGTAGGTTGTGGCAGGCAGAGCGATGTCTGCATACATGGAAGTCTCGTTCCAATGCGTGTCGAACTGGACGACAAACACGTCTCCCCTCGCTAATCCTCTGCGGAGCTTCTCTTGTCCTGGAAGGGTCAAGGCAGGGTTCATGTTGTAGACAAAGATGAACTTGAACTCGCCCCTCTCGATGTGCTCGGCCAGAGCCACCTGGCTAACGATTCGCTTTGGCTTCGAGATTTCTTCCCCTGTGACCTTTGCAATGTTGGCTAGCCATCTCCTGCTGTTTGTATAGTAGAAGCCCCTATGGATGCCTAGCAGAGCAGGTATGAGAGAGATAGCCCTAACGGCCTGCGCCCCGTTTAGGCTCTTCTGGATACCGAGACCAATAAAGGTGACGCTTGGCTTTTTCTCGGAGTATAGCTCTGCAAGCCTCCTAATGGAAGAAACATCGACGCCTGTGACTTCGGAGACCCGGCTAGGTGGCCACTTTGACACCTCATTTTTTAGCTCCTTGAAGCCAATGGTGTACTTTTCTACAAAGTCTTTATCGTAGAGCTCCTCAGAAATCAGGATATTCATTACTCCGTAGGCTAGGGCCACGTCTGTGCCGGGCCTGGGATTAATGGAGAAATCGCTCCGTTCCACTGTCTCAGATTTTCTTGGGTCTATTGCTATTATCAGTGCGCCCTTGTTTCTTTCCCTCAGGGCCAGGGCCCAGAAATGCGGAGAGCTTACGGCGGCGTTGAATCCCCAGAATACGAATAGCTTTGAGCCCTTCATCTCTTCGGGCAACCTGCCGTAGCTTAAGCCGTAGTGGAGCGAAAGCGCGGCGTGCCCGCTCTTGCTACATATACTATAATCCGTCATCGTTGCCTGTAGCCAGTTCCACAGCCTCTGGGGATAGTACCAGGCCAGGAGACCCATGTTACCCGCATACTCCACGTGGAGCAATGCTTCGGGGCCATAGTCCCTTATAGTCTCCGTGATTTTCTCGGCCACGATATTAAGGGCCTCGCTCCAGCCTATCCTTTTGAACCCTAGACTGGGTTTTCCCTTGTTCCTCAAGTGTGGGTAAAGGATCCTCTCTTTGGAAAAAGCCCTTTTAAGGTCAGCAACGCCTCTTGCACAGAGAAAACCACTGGTGAACTCGTTTGACGGATCCGGCAAAACCTGAGTCAAGCCAGCCTTCTCTACAACTTGCAGGTGACAGGTGTCGTAGCAGTCCCTTGGGCAAACAGTTCTAACAAGTGGCACAGGAAAATAAAATCGAAAAACAAATATTTTTTATACAAGTGGCTCGTATTTTTCTTTTCTGTATTCTAGTTGGCAGTATGGGTCTCCCCTGGCTATGCATTTTGTCTCTGCTGGCTTAATGTGGTATCCGTCTGTCTTCCAGTAGCCGGATAAGATTCCTGCTAGTAGGCCTCTGAGCAAAGCATTTTCTGCGCCCTCTATCCCCTTGAGGCTCATGCACTCTATGTTGTCGTATACCCTGAAGACCGCCTTGTCTTCTGTTAGCTCTACGACTTCTAGTACACCCCAGCCAAGTAGCCTCGCCCTGGCCTCTAGTAGCTTTATGAAGTCTTCGCGGGTCCTGACTAGCTTTTCGTATAGCTCGTCGTAAATCTTCCGGCCAGCCTCGAAAAAGACCCTATACATGAGGCCGGCGAAGCCTGGGCCGATGCCGCCCCAGCCGAAAGCCAAGATCTCCTTCAGGTAGATCTCTGAGAGTACTAGCGCCCTGTCGCTGTGAAGCATCTGTGGGTGGCTCCAGGCGTCTACGCCTACTCCAGGCATTATTGGCTTTGCGTATTCTACCCTTGAAACATAGCGGATGCGTCTAAGCTTCTGGGCTATTCTTTCTGCCTGCTTCTCGTCCTTCAAGTCAGCAGAGACAATTATCCTAACATCCCCATCGACGCCGCTAGGCGGAACACTAGCCTTAAACAAGAGAATCGGGACATTCTCCTCCCGGAAGACCCTGGCAACCTCCTCTATTATGCCTAAAGCCCTAACAGCCTCCCGCGACAAGACAACGTTAAAGAAAAACGGATTGCCACCCTCAACAACTACGAGGCGACCCATATAATATGGCTCAAAATTTTCAGTACCCATACAAAATATAGTGTGAAAAACAATATTATATTTTTATTGCCCCCTGCGGTATTAGTTGTAAAACGTAAAGTTGAAAACTAGTTATTGGATTTTTGAGCGAGAAGAAAAATATTTTAGCTTTAGGTGAACTTTGGCTTGATGAAGACTGCGGTATTTATTGATGTTGACTGGACTCTGACGGACTTTAACCGCAAGATTGGAAGCAGGGTTGTTGGTGTGCTAGAGAGGCTGGTCGAGAAGGGTTTTCTCGTATCATTTGCAAGCGCCACTGCATATCCGATAGTCTACGGCTTGGCCAGATATCTTCCAAGCTCAGGTGTAGTCGTTGCCGAGAACGGTGGAGTAGTAGGCTTCGAAAATGCCTTGCATGTTTTGAGCAGTATTGACAAGGAGAGGGTTATCCGCGTGGCAATGGAAGAGCTTGGGTGTTGCCTGGAGGACAGCTGGCAGAACATGTATCGGCATGTCGACGTAGCCTTTGTTGTAAAGAGGGGCGTAGACCCGAGTGTCGCTGTGTCGAGGGCTAGAAGTGTTTTCGTGGGGCTGGGCTACGAGGTGATGTATAGTGGGGTTGCTTTGCATGTGCATCCACCAGGTATAAACAAGGGGTTCGGCGTTAGAAAGGTTTTAGAACTCCTGGGCGAGTCCCCTGAGAGGATAATAGCTATAGGGGACAGCGAGGTAGACCTAGGAATGTTTGAAGTGGCCGACTTTTCTGCTTGCCCCTCTCATGCACCCGAAGAGGTAAAGAAGAGAGCCGACTACGTGGCAAGCAAGCCTTATAGCGAAGGCTTCATAGAGATAGCTGAGAATTTCCTGTTATCCTAGCTTTTCGAGTAAAGGTGGCATGCCACAATATGATCCCTTCCTAAAGTTATAATTTCAGGTTCTTTTTCCCTACAAGCAGGCATGGCGAAGGGGCACCTTGGATGAAGCCTGCAACCACTAGGCGGGTTTACTGGGCTCGGGATCTCTCCCCTTAGTTTTGTTTTCCTAGCCAGGGGGAAGCCATTCAGTGAGGGGACCGCCGAGATTAAGGCTTGAGTATACGGGTGTAGAGGATTACTGAAAATCTCTGAAGTAGGTGCCATTTCCACGATTTTGCCAAGGTACATTACTGCTACCTGGTCTGAGATGGCCCATGCAGAGGAGAGGTCGTGTGTAATATATAGAATAGACAGGTGAAGCCTGTCTCTTAGCTGTTGCAACAAGTTTAGGATCTGGGCTCTAGCGGAGACGTCTATGTTTGAGATTGGCTCGTCTGCTATTAGGATCTCTGGTTCTAGGACTAGTGCCCTTGCAATGGCTACTCTCTGCTTCTGTCCACCGCTCAACTGGTGTGGATACCTGTTGTAGAAGTCTTCTGGCGGGGATAAACCTACATCCTTTAGGACTTTCATTGTCTTTTCTACTCTCTCCTCTTTTGTTCCTATTTTGTTAACGTCTAGGGGGTATTTGACTTGATCCCCTATCTTCATTCTCGGGTTTAGGCTTACGGCTGGATCCTGGAAAATCATCTGTACTTTTCTTCTGTATACCTTGAATTCCTCCCCCTTTAGGCTAAAGATATCTCGGTCCCTGAAATAGACGTGACCATCTGTGGGTTTGACGAGGCCGACGACAGTTCTGGCTATGGTTGTTTTTCCCGAGCCGCTTTCGCCTACAAGGGCCATTATTGCTCCTTCAGGTATATTGAAAGACACATTGTCAACTGCCTTGAGGAATCTCTGTCTCCTTGCCACTATGTCTTCGATTGTTCTTTTCAGCGGGAAATATACCTTTAGGTTTTCTACCCTAAGGATTTCATGCATAGTGGCATGCGACATATCTGTCACCTATGTTTCTGAGAACTGGGATTTCCCTCACGCATAGGTCTGTAGCGAGGGGGCACCTTGGGTGAAAACGGCATCCAGAGGGTGGCTTCCTCATGTCGGGAGGCTCCCCCGGTATAGGCTGAAGAGCTTTGGAGCCGCCTATTCTCGGCACAGCCGAGAGCAGTGCTTTTGTGTAGGGATGCAGTGGTTTCTCTATGACCTCTCTTGCCTTACCAACTTCAACTAGTTTCCCTGCATACATTATAGCTATGCGGTCTGCCAGCTGGGCAACGAGGCCCATGTTATGTGTGATAAACATTATGGAGGTCTTGTATTCCTTCTTTATTTCTTTGAGGAGCTCTACTATCTGTGCCTCTACGAGTGCGTCAAGCGCCGTAGTTATCTCGTCAGCTATGAGGAGCTTTGGATTTAGAGCTAGACCAAGAGCAATTGCTACTCTTTGTCTTTGTCCCCCACTTAGCTGGTGGGGGTAGTCGTATAATTTCTCTGGTGGCACACCCATTTTTTCTAGAAGCTGGGACGCTATTTTCTCTATTTCCTCTTTTTCGTAGGTGTAGCCATGCTCTACAAATAATTCAATGAAGTGGTCCACTATTTTTCTTACAGGGTTGAGGGAAGAGTACGGATCCTGGAAAACAATGGATACCTCTTTTCCACGCATCTCTCTCAGTGCTTCATCATCAAGCTTTAGGATATCTCTGCCGTCGAAGAATATTTTCCCCTGTTCTATCTGTGAGTATCGGGGCAGGAGTCTCATGATTGCCAGCCCCAGTGTACTCTTTCCCGAGCCGCTTTCGCCAACGACTCCCAAGACTTCTCCTTGCTCGACATCGAGCGAAACGCCGCTGAGTGCTTCAACTTTCCCTCGCCTCGTGTTGTAGCTAACTTTTAAGTTTCTAATCTCTAGCAGGGTCACGCCTCCCACCTCTTAGGATTCAGAACCTCGTTTAGCCCCTCGCCTAGTAGGAGGAATCCCAGCACAGTGATGACTATTGCTAGTCCCGGGAAGATTCCTATCCACCAGTACCCAGCCAAGAAAAATTGTCTGCCCTTGTTTAGGTCGAAGCCCCAGTCTGGTGTAGGTGGCTCTATGCCTAGCCCGAGGAAGGACAGGCCTGCCTCTGTTATAATTGCGTCTGCAAAAGTTATGGGGAGAAGAGAAGCTATTGACGGGAAGGTATTTGGCAGTATCTGGCGAAGAGCTATGCTAAGCGGGCTGGCCCCAGCAATCTTGGATGCCTCTATAAATGGCATTCCTTTTAGAGAGAGCACGTTGCCCCTCACCATGCGGAAATACGAGGGTATATAGGCTACGGCAATTGCGAGGGACATGTTGACTAGCCCAGTCCCCAGGAAGGCTGCAAGTGCTATTGCAACAATCAGGCCGGGTAGAGAGTAGAGGCTGTCCATTACTAGGGAAAGTGTCCTGTCGAAAAGACCGCCGATATATCCAGATATTAAACCAAGAAAGACTCCTATGACTGTTGATACGATCGTGCTTAGAAAGGCCACTGCCAACACAAATCTGGCACCAGCCAATAATCTGCTGAAGACGTCTCTCCCAAGCTGGTCGGTTCCCAAAATGAATGTTACAGTTCTCCCGTCTATATGAAGTCTTGAGAGAGGAGGCAGTAGCGGCGGAACCTCTACAGATCTGCCATCAATAATTATGTAACTCGAGATTGTGTTTCCTGGAGCAATTAGGTCTCCAATTAGAGCCAACATTAGAACGATCAATGTTAGAATCCCACCAGCCAATAAGCACCATTCGCCAAAAGTCTTCGGCTTCCGCATTAGTAACGCACCCTTGGATCTACAAAAGCATAGAGTACATCGACTAGGAGGCTAACAATAGCGACGAGGACGGCATATATCGTGACTGCTCCTTGGACAATCGCGTAGTCACGTTTTAAGATACCCTCGTATACAAGTAGACCTATGCCATCCCAGTTGAAAGTCGTTTCTGTAAGGACAGCTCCACCAAGTAGGGCCGCGACTTGGAGCCCGGCCATTGTGAGGATGGGTATTAAAGCGTTTCTTAGCCCATAGTTCTTGACGATTGTCCATTCCCTTATGCCTCTCCCCCTAGCTGCTTGTGTATAGTCTTGTGACATGGCGTCTTCCACCGACAGATAAGTTACGCGTGAAAACACTCCTGAAAGGTATATTCCAAGGGTCAAAGATGGAAGACTCAAATGGAGAAGATAGTCGAAAAGTATATCGGGTCTACCTGAAAACAAGGCATCAATAAAGACGAAGCCTGTTTTCACAGGAAGATTATCCGCAAGAACCATGTTTACTGGGCTAAGCCTTCCAGTAGTGGGCAGGCCTAGAGGCCTCGCGAAGTATGCTTGTAGCATTAGCCCTATGTAGAATACTGGGATAGAGTATACAATAGAGGAATATATCCTCGCGAAATAGGGAACTTTTCCGTATTGGTACCTTGCCGATAGGAGCCCTATAACTATTCCAATGGCTCCAGCAATTATCGTAGAGGATATTGCAAGTTCGATTGTTGCCGGGAGCCGTGTCATGATTAAATAGGAGACAGGTATCCTTTCGAGAGCAGTATAACCGAGGTCAAGCTTTACAAATATGGAATAAAGATAATTGAGGTATTGAACATAGAGTGGCTTGTCTAGGCCTAGTTCAGCTCTTCTCCTCGCGAGGACATCTTCGGGGATATTCTTGCCCTCAAGCATAGTGATGGGGTCTCCAGGGAGGACTCGAAGAAGTATAAACACAAAGGTTAGCAGTATGAATAACATCAGGGGGGTGAGGATCAACCTTGAAATAACGTATTCTTTTAGGCCCATCTAAAAACACCAGAAAAAGAGAAATATTTTATCCGGTTTCCGCGTATATAAGATAGTATCTGAATATCTGAGAGTAGTCTAGGACTATGCCTTTGACATTGGGCTGGGCAACCGCGAACTGTCCCTCCTGCCAGAGTGGAATAATCGGCGCGTCGTCTGCGACTATGTCTTGTATCTGTGCAAGCGTCTGGATTCTCTGGTCAGTCGGCTGTAAGACCTGTTTGTCTATGAGGTCGTCTACCGTCGGGTTCTTGTAGTTGACGTGTAGCCATCCATTAGCTCCAGAGTGGTAGAATGGCCTCACGTAGTTGTCTGGGTCTAGGAAGTCTGGGAACCAGCCGAGGAGCCACATGGCGATCTTTTCTTGCTTGAAGAGTGACCTATATGTTGCCCAGTCTGCACTCTTTAGATCCACCTTTATCATACCGCTCGCCTCGAGGTTTTGCTTAATGATGGCTGCTATGTCTGGCTCTGCTGGCGTATACCTGACTGGCGTGTACCATAGCTCTATCTTGAGCGGGTTTGACTCGCTGTATCCTGCCTGCTTCAAGAGTTGTTTAGCCGCCTCTACGTTTGGTCTTTCTCCATATTTTTCCTTGAAGCTGTCCTTGTGTCCAAGGAATCCTATTGGTACCATGCTGTAGAGGGGCTGGGCAAACTTGCCCATATAAACGGTGTTAACGATCTGGTTTCTGTCGATTAGGTAAGCGATGGCTTGCCGAACAATTTTGTTGTTGAATGGTTCCTTGTTTACGTTGAACACGAGGTACCTGATTGGCGCGATTCCGGGACCGCTTACGACTTGTAGTGTTCCCTTGGACATTATGTCTTTTATGTCTGCTGGTGACAGTGTTCTAAATGCAACATCTACTTCTCCGTTTTCTACTGCCAACCTGAGGGACTGTGCGTCCTTGTAGAACCGTATAATTATCCTTTGTGTCTTGGGCTTTTCGCCATAATAGTTGGGGTTCGCAACAAGCTCGATGTACTCGCCGGGCTTCCAGCTTGCAAGCTTGTAGGGCCCAATCATGTCTACTGTGTTTGGAGGCTTGACTACATCCATTGGAGTCGTCTTCGGGTTAACAGGGAAAGCTACCCAGGTTGCAAGGAGGGATTTTACATATGTTTCCTCGAAGGGCTGCTTCAAGTAGACCCTAACAGTATCGTCTGAAACGGCTTCCGCTTTCTCGATAAGGTCCCCAATCAAGAAGGCGGCGTCCTGGTTTAACTTGATAGTCCTCTCCCATGACCAGACAACTGCCTGAGCTGTCAGTGGCGTCCCGTCTTGGAACTTTGCGTCTGTCCTTATCTTGATGTCCCAAACCTTCCTGTCAGCACTAATGGTGTAGCTTACCGCCAACTTGTTAACTATCTTTGCGGTGCCTGGCTCGTAGCCGAAAAGCCCTTCACCCATGTTCTGAATAATGTTCACGCCTAGATAGTCGTAGGCTTCGCATGGGTCAAGAGTTGTTTGGACACTGTCAGTAGTGCCAATGACAATGGTGTCCTTATATTTCGGCTGTTTTGGACCGAGCAGGAAAAATGCGGCTACGGCTAGGACGATGAGTGCAGCTGCTACGCCGGCTAGCATAATTGTTCGATTAGACTTGGGTTTCGACATGTCCTGTGGTTGTTACTCTTTACTTATATAAGATCTCTTGGAAAAAATATGTAAAAAATTCATTGATACTAAGTTAAACATTGAACAAGGTAATGTTGGAAAAAGAAAAATTGATAAGCATTTCTAGTAAAAAATATAAATGATTTACTTAAACTTGATACTTTTTTTTCTACCGAGAAAAATTCTTTATGATACAAGAACTAATTCGTCAGCTCGTCGCGAGGTAGTCATCTTTCCTTTGCTACTGGGACGGCGTCATCATTCAGATAATCAAAAAGGATAGTAGTATTTATTTTTGGTGCTATACTTATTCTGCCGGCTCCACGTGAATCGTGATGTCTATGTTTTCTCCTAGTTTCTCCTTTGCCTTTTTCTCGATTTCGTCACATATTTTGTGTGCTTCTTCTACTGAGAGTTCTTTGGGAACGACGAGGTGGAGGTCTGCATATATCTTTCTCCCGGATTTACGGGAACGTAAGGCGTGGTACTGGATCTCTTGTCGGCTGTTCTTTATGGCTTCTTCTATTATTTGTGACAGCTCTATGTCTGGGGAAGTGTCTACTATTTGTTCCCTTAGGTCTTTCAGTGTCTCTAAAACAAAGTAAGTAACTATTACTAGGATCACTATTGCTGCAAAGAGGTCGTAGAGGCTTGAAAGATACGAGCCTAGGGTTACACCAGCGAGGGTTGTAGCTCCTTCTGCCACGTCTAGGGATATGTGTCTGGACTCAGTTGAGGCTAGGAGGCTTTCGCTTGAGAATCTTTTAAGTAGGGTGGAGACTGTCAGGTTGAGCACGAGCGAGAACAAGGCAAACACTATGCTTACTGGGTCTATTTTTTCCGGCATACCTTCGAGTAGCCGATGTATAGCCAGGAACCCGATCGCCGAGAAGGTTAGCACCATGAGTAGTAGTATGAGGAGAGAGCCGAAAACCTCGAACTTTTCGTGGCCATATGGGTGCCTCTGGTCTGGTGGTTTTTGGGATTTCTTGTAGAAATAGTAGGCTATGCTACTGCTAAATACGTTTAGTGAAGAGTCTGCGCCGTCTGCTAGAAGCGCAAGGCTACCGGAGAGGATTCCACCCAGCATCTTTGCAATAAATACTGCTAGGTTTCCAAGTATGGATAGTAAGAGCACCCTGGTAGGGGATGTTTCACTCTGCATGAATAGTCAATGTCTAGGAGGCTTTCGCTGGTTTAAAGGTTGTGTACTAGAAATTCATATAATTTGGTTCTGCTGGACAGCGCGCGCTATGAAGATAAGCCTCTTTCTCACAGTTTCCAAGCTGGCCCCTTCCCTCAAATATTTCCTCGATATTTCTGCTAGGACCAATGGAAGGCTTATACCCTCCTTTATCCAATAGCTTTTTTACTTGTGCTCCTCTACTTGTGCCTATAAAGTATTCTATCCAGATACTACTATAAGCGATCCTCCATTCTATCCCCAGGTGTGTAGGGCTTTATCTTTCCCTTGTCTACGCCAAACATCTCGGGCTCCACTCCAAGTTCCTTGAGAACTAGATCACGAACTACTTCGTCAAATGTCTTTGCCTTTTTTATTTCCTTTATCATCTGCAACATTCTGTAAGTTTCTTTTTTTAATTGTATAGTTTTCACACCAAATTTTATAAGTAACAGAAATTAAAGTTTAGCACGACATTCTTTGTTCTTTGAAAATTTCACTTCAAAAATCTGTGCGTACACGGATACTGTGCTTGATCGTGAGAAAAAGTTTCATGCTGTAGAGAGTATAAATGAGGTGACCTATAAGAGCAATAAACGGGAAGACCAGCTATGTATCCAAAAACATGATTATTCAATGCTTGTCTCATATAGTTGTTTGATTTGTTCGGTGTTTTGAGGCGTTTTTAGCCTTGTTATCGAGAAGACAGCTGCTGAAAGATTAATGATGCCCAGGACCTTAAATGCATAGCCTATGGACTCAGCTAAGAGTCCTCTGCTTACCTCTGCGTCTCCAGTCATTGTTTCGGCGCCGATTAGTAGCTGTGTTACCAAGCTGTAGGGTATTTTCGAGGCTATGAGGAGGACAGAGATATTGAGGCTTATCGTCATTCCCACGTTGAAGATTACGCTACGTATCGCTGATGCTATTCCCCTCCTATTTGGCGGCACAGAAGCCATTATTGAGCTTGTGTTTGGCGACATGAAGAGACCGTTTCCCATTGCCAGAATCATGGAGTAGAATAACACCACGTTTAATGGTGTTTCTTTTGTTATGCCTGCCAGAAGGAACTGTGCGAAGCTTCCTACAATAAGCCCAGCTAGGGCGAATCTAGTGTAGCCGTATTTGTCTGAGAGCCTTCCACTAATAAGACCGAAGACGAGGAATGACAGCTCGAATGGTAAAAGGTGTATCCCGGCTGTGAGGGGGTCCATGCCCAAAACGATTTCCAGGTAGAGAGTTAGTAGCAACATTACTGCTCCGAAAGCAACAGCGTTGAGTAGTTGTGCGATTATACCGCCTGTAAAGCTCCAAATCTTGAAGAGTGACAAGTCTAGGAGGGGATACCTTGACTTAAGCTCCACGACTACAAAGCCTAGGAATGAAAGCAGAGATATAACTGCTAGAAGCTCTGTTAGACTCTTATAGGCGAGTCCATAAGCATAGATCGTCAAGGCAAGAAGGAGGGACAGCAAGGAAAGGGTTATTAGAGAGAAACCAAGCCAGTCTATTATCGGCTTCTCGCTTGGCTTATATACTTCTTTTAGCCTCTTGAGCGTTAAATAGAAGCCAACCAAGCCTACGGGGACATTTACGTAGAAGATGCTTCTCCACCCGAAGAAGTAAATAAGAAGCCCGCTGGCCGTTAGGCCTAGAATTGAGCCTATCCGGAAAGCTAATGCGTTTATGCTTAAGGCGAAGGCTAGAGGCCCACCTGCAGCAACGTCTGTTATTATGGCGGCGCTGAGGGTTGTCAGGATCCCTGAGCCTATGCCCTGGAAAAACCTTGAAAGAATTAGATGTGTGGGGGTGAGGGATAGCCCCGAGAGGGCTGAGCCAATCGTGAATAATACGAACCCATAGGCGTATAGTTTTACCCTCCCATATAGGTCTGCGAGTTTCCCCGCTAGCAATAGCATTAATGTGCTTCCAAGCATGTATGCCTGTGTGAACCATAGACCCTGCTCTAGGTCGGCCTTTAGAGATGATATTATTACGTCGAGTCCGACAACTACTATTCTGGCGTCTAGGCCAGCCATGAAGGCGCCTAGAGTTGTTATCGATAGAGCACTCCATAGATATTTCTTGTATTGAGGATCCACGAAGACTTTGGGAGAACATAAAAGCTAATAAAGTTTACCTAATAATCAAAATTATCGAGGTGCTTGCTAATGGTTACAGACCTGGCTAATTTTTTCATAAAAGGGTTTCTTGTCTCGATACAGCTCTATGCCGTTCTTAACCCCTTAAGTGTTATACCTACCTTTGCAAGTCTCACAGAGGCCTGGAGCCAAGACCAGAAGAGACACGCTGTGAGGAAGGCTTCGCTAATCGTCTTATTGCTGATGACTATTTTCTGTTTCCTGGGAGATCCACTGCTTAAACTGCTAAATGTTAGCATAGCTTCCCTCAGGTTTGGTGGAGGAATCCTGCTCATGGTTATAGCAGTTGATATGCTCTCGGGAATGAGCAGGACAAAGAGCCTAGAAAGCATGGACGAGGCACTCATTGTCCCGATAGCTACACCCCTCCTCGTCGGTCCAGGAACAATTACCACCCTGATAGTCCTCAGCGTATCGGAGGGCTTTGCAACGACGATGCTGGGAGTAGTAATCGCCACTGTGCTAGTTTTCGTGACGCTTAGCTCGGGAGAGTTGCTCCTAGAAAAGGCCGGGAAAAACTTTGTTAGAAGCTTGGGTAGATTCATGGCTATAATTATAGCTGGGATAAGCGGCGAAATGATACATAAGGCTCTTTTAGAGTGGGGTATAGCGTCCAAATGAGCCAAGTAGCGGCTAGCACGTCATAAATATGAGATAGATTTTTATTTGGGAAGGTTAATTATTTTAATAGTAGCAAATGTGAATAAGGGTATTTCACCAATTATAGCTACCTTGCTATTAATTTTTATTGCCACAGTAGCTGTCGTGCTAATCTGGTTCTGGCTCCCAAGTCTGCGTACAGAAAGTAGAGGTAGTGTAAGTGTACTCTTAAAGATAGAGGCAGTATCAGTTTCATCTAACAGATTGACACTATATATAAGGAATATCGGCAACGAGGAGATAAAGATAGACAAAGTATCTCTAGATGACCCTGCAACGGGATTATCCAAATATATAGTTGACGTGGGTCCTTTGACCCTGAAGCCAGGCCAGCTAGAGACGGTAAATGTGTCCCTGCCCACAGGGATCCAGGCTGGGAAATACGCTTTACGCGTCTTATCCACTAGCGGCATATCCATAGCAACTTATGTATTAGACATATCCTCGGTATCTCAGCAACCGCTACAGTTTCCTCTTTTTTCAATCGTTTCATACAATTCTACCATTCTCGGTGCTCCTTCCTCTAGCGAGAGGCTTGTTGTTGGCCTTGTTAATGATGGTGGTGCTAGTGGTGTGGCTGTTGTAAGGGTCTTGGATTCTAGTGGTAATGTTGCTAGTTCGGCGTCGGTTAGTCTTTCTCCTGGGCAGAGGACAGATGTATCTCTGAGTGTTGTTTTGCCACCTGCTTCTGGCAACTACCAGTGGAGAATAGTAGCTATAAACAGTGCCACTGGGAACCAAGACGACGAGAAAACGGTTCAGGTTAGTGTCGTCACGTATCTACCGGTTTTCAGTATCGTGTCTTATAATAGTAGTATTGCTGGACCAGTGGGGTCTAAGCAGAGGCTTGTTGTAACAGTGCAGAATACTGGGAATGCCCGCGGGAGCGCCGTCCTAACAGTGATCGACCAATACGGCAACACTGTGAACAGCAGGACCCTATCAATACCAGCCGGCCAGACAGCCACAGCAACACTCACAGTAACTCTGCCTGCAAGCACTGGTACCTACACGTGGAAGATACAGGCACTAAACCTGAATACTACGCGGGTGGACGACGAGAAAACGTTCATGGTCTCAGTTTATGGTGAGCTTATCAAGAATGGGGACTTCTCCCAGGGCAGTGCATACTGGACTCTTCAAAGCCCGTGGAGGATAGACACAAGCCTACAGCTAGCCCGCATAAACCTCACTAACCCACGGGATATAAGTGCAAGCATCAGCCAAACCTTCACCGTGTCCAGCACGACAACACTCACCCAGCTACAACTCTACTACTACATGGATGCACACCCACCGGGACAAGCTAACTCACTGCAACTCGTCGTATCCATTGAGAGCGGCTCCACAATTCTCTGGAGCCAAACTATAAGCTGGCAGAAACGTAACGAGCCAAGTGAAGACACCTTCACCGCCCAGCTATCTATAAGACTAGCTCCAGGAACGTACACACTAAGAATTAAGGCTCTACTCAATGCAGGGGGTAATCTGAACCAGGTAGACATCAGGGTTGACAATGTCAGCTTACTGTATGCGCCGTAGCTCCCAGCCCCAGCCACAGAGCGCGCCTATCCAAATGAATAAATTGCTTGGAATGAATAGAAAGATTTATAAAGCTACTTGCTAAGGATGTTTTGAACGGTGGGTTTGATAGAATGACTTGACTACAAAGCTCCATAAGTAAAGACATTGAAGAGAGTGGTTCTTCTATATTGATTCGTTCGGCCACTCTCCGTGACCTGGAAGACATATTTAGGATACACTTGCTCAGCTTGGAGGGGCTCGACGAGGAGGACTATGATTGGTTCAAGGCGCTTTTGTCTGTGCGGTCGAAGCGTAGGTTTGTTCTTGTAGCTGAGCAAGGCGACAGGATTGTGGGGTTTGTTATTGCATACAAGTACCGGGAAAATGTGTACGTTGACAGCCTGGCTGTCCATCCAGAGTATAGGAGTCTAGGTATTGGTGGAAGGCTCCTCACGGCATTAGAGGAAATTATGGCGAACAAGGGGGTTGAAAGGATTTTGTTGAGTGTGAAGGACAACAATTTGAGGGCGTTAGACTTCTACCTGAGGAAGGGATACAATATCCGTGGCTTGATACTCTTCATGTCTGTTAAAATTAGTTCTCTACCTGAGAAGGCTCCAGAGGGGTACAGGGTTGTCTGGAGGAAGACGCCGCTTAGGAGCAACCCACACAAGTATAAGCCTACGACTATGTGGAGCGAGCTGACAGAGCCTGTCGACAGAATGATTTACAAGAAGTACCGAATGGGCGAACACACCCTTACTGTATACAAGTCTGGCCGCGTGAGGGGCGTCTCAGAGTTCTCCGTCGAGGACAAGAGACTTTTTGCAGAGTATGTGGCACTCTCATCATACAACTCTCTCGAGGCTTTGAAGGCCTTGCTTAAGGGCTTCAGAGACGTTGGATTGGAGCTAGGAGCCGAGGAGCTTGAGGTGCCTATTGATTCTTCAAAGCAGGTGATAATAGAGGAGCTTGCTTCAGCAGGCTTCAAGACCCAGAAGACAGAGTTTTTACTCGAGAAGGAGCTGGACACTTCTCAGTAAATTTTAGACTTTCTTTTTGCCTTTTTCTGATCTCTTTACTAGCCACATCGTGAAGAAGTATAGGACAATAAAGGGTAGACCCAGCACAATGTCGCTGATAAGGGTGGGGTCAGGAGTTATCATTGCAAGTACTGCAAAAATCGCGAAAATTACGTATCTCCAGTTATTGTGTAGCGTCTCATAGCTTATGATTCCGGCCTTATTCAAGGCCAAAATTCCTAGGGGAAACATGAAGAATACGCCTGTAGCTAGTGACCCTATGAGAATATTCTGGTAGAAGTCTTGTATGGAGAAGAATAGGCTGGCGCCACCAAGAGTGGCAAGCCAAACGGCAACGACGAACACTATTGGCATTACTACTGTGTAGCCATATATGACGCCAGAGACGAACAGGGCGAGTGCAAAAACCATATAGCGCTTGACTATCCTCTTCTCGTGGCTATACAGGCCGGGCTCAACAAACCTATAAACCTCCCAAGCAATCACAGGGCTAAGAACAGTAACCGCCAAAAGAACAGCAAGCAAAATAGCAGCAGTAAGAGAATCAAACCACCCATGACTAATAAGAACAACCCTAGAACCATTAACACCAAACATTGTGGCGAAATTCCTACTGAAAATGTTCTCGTTAAAGTTCAACATGTAGTGGTTGGTTAGGTTCATGCAGTAGAAGAGAAATGGGTAATATGTTTTTGGAAGGAGCCATGGTGTAGGCAGGAAGAGAAGGAGGATTAGGAAGGAAACTATGTAGATTAGTATTCTCCGTAACATTTCTAGGAAATCCATCACGTGGTCAAGCAATGGCTTCTCTGGCAACTCCTCAGACATAAGTGTTAGACACCTTGACTAGCAGATATTGGTAAGAAAATGTTTTTATAATCTTCCATGATATTCTTGTTTGCAAGGATGAGGAGGTTGGCTACCTCCCGATAGGTGAGGCCTCCCGGTCTTGCCGACAGCGGGCTTTACTTAGTTGCTCTTATGGTTCTTGAGAATTCTCTCTATTTCTTCCTTTGAGTAGCTTCTAAGCCAATATATTGCCTGCTCGTAGAGCTTTTCAAGTATCTCCACGTCTCTTTGGGAGTATCCCTGAGCCTTTAATGTAACTTTTCTCGTGGCCTCGAGGAAGCTTATTGCTTCTTCGCGTGAAATATTCCCTAGAACATAGTGGCTAAGAACGTCTTCAAGCAACCGGACAGCCTTCATGGGGTCTAGGTATAGCTTTCTGCCCTTAAGGCTCCCTGGAAACTCGTTGAACCTAAGCTTTATTTCCAAAGGGAGTCCTGAGGGGTTCTCGAAGACAGGGGGAGCTGTTACTGTTTCTGCTACTAGTTGTTGCTTTATGGATCTTTTCAAGTAGCCTCCTATTCTTTTCACAGCTTCCTCAGCTAAGGTGTCAGCTTCTCCCTCTACAAATATGCGCCAGTCGCGGTTGTGTACCGGGTTGTCTGGGTTGGTCCACTCCGGCCTGAACGAATCTAGGTCTCCTGGCTTCAGTGCTATGCATGCAACGTCTAGGCTCCTGTGCAGGCTTAGCGGTGCAGTAAAGACTCTCTGTGGATCCATGAGATTCTCTACCTTTATCTTGGAGCCATACATGGTGTTGATCTGTGCGACTTTTTCTTTAATGTTTTCTAGGACGAATTGGGCGAGAGACCAAGTTACATCCATGACTCCATGTTTTTCAAGAATGCTTTGCGAGACGGCATTTTCATGTATATGTACATGCATACCCCTCCCGCTCCACTTTAGCCAGACACTCTTCGAGACACCCCATTTTTCCAGGAAGTCTACAATTGTCCTTGCTGCTTCGACTGTGGCTCTCCAGTGTTCCGGCGTAGAGTCAATGTCCCATGTAACCGTCCTCTTTGTCACGTTTTCCTCGTAGTTGAGCGCGTCCTCCCTTGTTTCAAGCCTGGAGTATATATTGGCTGTCCCGTAGAAGGCTCTGGGCTGTAGAGGCCTCAGCCTGTCAATTAGTGCTAATAGTTCTGCTGGGCTAGATGCCTTGAGCGGTACCGTTTTCCAGTACCTGACGAGCAATGGTCTTCCGTCCTTCATTTTTCTCTTGCAATGTACGGCAATCCATCTACCAGCCAGAAAACTAGACATTTCTCTTAAGACTTCTTGCCTCGTTAGATATGAAAACTCGTTTATCATTGTGGATCCACAGCCTTATTGAACTGTCGACTCATAGAATTTCCTAGGTTTAGTGTTTTTGTTTCTTCTCCGACCTTTTTACTAGCCACATTGAGAGAAAGTATAGTCCGACAAAGGGTATGCCTAAAGCAAGATCGCTGAATGGTGTTGGGTCGGGAGTTACTAGGGCCAGAAAAACATAGCCAATAAAGACAATGTACCTCCAATTCTTGTTGAGCGTCTCATAGCTTACTATACCCATTTTGTTGAGGATTAATATTACCAATGGAAACATGAAGAAGACCCCAGTAGATAGGGAGCCTAGAAGTATGTTTTCGTAAAATTCCTGGATAGAGAAGAACAGGCTTGCACCACCTAGGGTAGCGAGCCATACAGCTACACTGAAAATTATTGGCATTACTACTGTGTAGCCATATATGACCCCCGAGACAAACAGGGCGAGTGCAAAAACCATATAGCGCTTGACTATCCTCTTCTCGTGGCTATACAGGCCGGGCTCAACAAACCTATAAACCTCCCAAGCAATCACAGGGCTAAGAACAGTAACCGCCAAAAGAACAGCAAGCAAAATAGCAGCAGTAAGAGAATCAAACCACCCATGACTAATAAGAACAACCCTAGAACCATTAACACCAAACAGGATTGCGAATGGCCTGCTAAAGATATTGTGCTGAAAGTCGAGCATATAGTGGTTAGTAATATTCATGAATGCAAAAATTAATGGATCATAGGAGTTCGGCAACATCCAGGGGGCGGGCAGAAAAACCAGCAAAATAAGAAACGCCACTATGTAGATTAGTATTCTCCTAACCATTTCTAGGAAATCCATCACGTGGTCAAGCAATGGCTTCTCTGGCAACTCCTCAGACATAGTTTTATCCATATGTTTGGCCTGTATTTATGTGTTCTTTGAGCATAGATATGAAAGGGTGAAGTGGCTACACCAGAACAGGCAATGAATTCTCGTTGTATATTCTTTCAAAGTTTTCCCTTAGCTCCTTCATCGCTCTCGGCAGGAAATTCATAATTGAAACAGCAGTTAAGCCGTCCATTCCGATGCTTTCGGCAGCTAGATCACCTGCTAAGCCGTGGACGAAGACGCCCATTCTTACTGCTTCCTCGAAGCCGTAGCCGATACCGTACATGCCGGCTATTGCGCCTACGAGGACGTCGCCGCTTCCAGCGGTGGCCATTCCGGGGTTTCCTGTTAGATTAATGTATGCCTTGCCCTCAGGCGTGGCAATGACTGTGTGTGCGCCTTTAAGGACAACGTAGGAGCCGAGTTTCTGGGCTACCTCTAGTGCTGTTTTTAGCCTAGACTTTTTGATTTCCTCTATTGGTTTTCCCGTTAGCCGAGACATTTCTCCAGGATGCGGAGTAATAACGGTGGGGTATTTACGTGTGGAGAGGATTGTTGTGTCTCTGGCTAGGATTGTCAAGCCGTCTCCGTCAATGATTAGGGGCTTATTGATCCTCGGAATGAGTTCGAGGACGAGCCTGGCTGTTTCATCGTCTAGCCCTATGCCTGGGCCTATCGCAACTATGTCTGAGGCTTCTGTGAGCTTTAGGATTTTTTCCAGATTCCTGTAAGATATTGTCCCCGAACTGGTCTCTTCAAGCTCTTCGTAGACTACTTCTGGGGCTCTGATTGCCAGGAAAGGAACTATGCTACTTACTGTTGCTAGTCTAGAGTAGCCGCCGCCAGCCTTGAGGAATGATCTGGACGCCAGCATTGGGGCGCCGTAGTACCTTTTGGAGCCGGCGATGAAAAGTGCCTTGCCATAGTCTCCCTTATGAGTGTCTGGCTGTCTAGGTGGGGGGTACAGTGGGTCGTTTGTCTCTACCTTTATTCTGTCGTCTTCGATTAGGCTCCTTGGATAAGAAATGTGTGAAACTAGGATTTCGCCTGCATATTCTGCGCCCGGGTAGAGCAGGAGACCTATCTTTGGAAGACCAAAGGTGACAGTAAAGTCTGCTTTTACCGCTGTCCCCATTACTTCCCCTGTATCCGAATTTATACCTGAAGGGATATCCACGCTAACAACTAGCGAGCCAGAATCGTTTATCGCTTCTACTGCCTCCTTGTAGACTCCTTCAAGTGGCCGTGTAAGGCCTGTACCAAAAAGGGCGTCGACTATAACGTCGTAGAATGGGAGAACATCTTGTAGTTCTTCCACGTTTTTCTCCGTAACTTTTTCTACTGGGATATTAGCCAGGGCTACCCGATCCAAGTTTTTCTTGACTAGCTCTGAGAGCCTTTCAGGGTCTGCAACTAGATAGACATGTACGTCCATCCCATGGCTTGCCAGGTGCCTTGCACATACCAGCCCGTCTCCTCCGTTGTTTCCGGGGCCAGCAATGACCGCGACTGTGTCTTCTTCTGAGGCTGTGTGTAGTATGAGGCGGGCCACTGCGGCCCCAGCGTTTTCCATAAGGATTTCGTGGGATATGCCGTATTTTTCGACTGCCTCTTTGTCTAGAAGCCTTATTTCATTAGATGATGCGACCTTCACGTGTGTTTTAAGTGTGCTCGAGCTATTATTTTTTATTATTTATCTATTCCTACAAAATGATTACCAGACGTGATTACAAATACTATTTGTATGTCTCAAGATGTAAATAAAATTGAAATAGTATGGGTTATGGGTATATAGGGAAAAAGGTTAGGCTTCAACGAATATTGAGGGATGGCAAAGCCGTTATATTTGCTTTTGACCACGGCGTGGAGCACGGTCCCGCAGACTTTCCTGGAGAAACCATCGACCCTAGGAAGATCCTCTCGAAAGTAGTTGACGTTGTTGACGCAATTATGCTTTTGCCGGGCATGGCTAACCTGACCCACGAAGTTTGGGCAGGTAAGGTCCCGCTAATCGTTAAGGTAACAAGCAAGACCAGTCTTAGACCCGAACAGGAAAAGCTTCTCCAAAGCCCGTTCGGCTTCGTGGAGGACGTTGTGGCTTTAGGAGCCGAAGCTGTCGCCGCCACTGTGTATTGGGGAAGCAATTTTGAGGACCAGATGCTGAAGATGTGGTTTGAGGTTAAGAGGGAGGCAGAGAGATACGGTTTGCCGGCTCTCCAGTTGTCTTATCCGCGTGGTCCAGCGATAAAGAACATGTATGACGTCGAGGTTGTCAGGTATGGCGTCAGGGCAGCCATTGAGAGTGGGGCCGACCTAATCAAGACCTATTATACTGGAAGCACAGAGTCCTTCAGGCGCGTAGTGGAGGTTGCGGCAGGCGTTCCAGTGCTGATGAGTGGAGGGGCAAAGGCAAAAACTCTCCTAGACTTTCTCTATGTCGTCAAAAGCGTGATGGATGCCGGTGCACAGGGAGTGGTCGTGGGGCGCAACATATTCCAGCACGAGAACCCGAGGGGCGCTGCAAAAGCAATTATGGCAGTTGTCCACGAGGGTTATTCACCTGAAGAAGCACTAAAGATGGCTGAGCAATAATGCAGGCAGAAAAATCTAGATTCGACGTAGTGACGCTTGGACACATTCTGCTTGACCTCAGGTTCTGTGTAGACGCGTTTGCTACTCCGGACAAGGAGGGCGCAATCAAGAGCCAGAGCCACGGAGTCGGCGGTAGCGCGGCTAATGTGGCTATAGGTATCAGGAGGCTTGGTGGAAAAAGCGCAGTTATAGGCAAGGTTGGCTTCGACGACTTTGGGAAAAACGCTTTGGAAGACCTCGTCCGGGAGGGCGTAGACATTTCCAATGTAAGGATAGACGCACTAAACGGGAAGACAGGATTTACCCTGGTAATCATAGACTCAAGCGGACAAATAATCATGTATGGCGACAAGGGCGTTGCAGAAACCTTGACTCCTGAAGAAGTGAATACAAAGGTTCTACGAGAGACCGAGCATCTCCACATCGCTAGTCTACGTGTCGATACGGCTTCCTCTATAGCAAAGATAGCGAAGGAGCTTGGCGTAAGGATTTCCTGGGACCCCGGCAGGAGGCAGGCCCGTCTAGGGCTAGAAGCCCTAAGACCAGTTATCAGGTATGCAGACATCGTTCTCCCCAACGAGATAGAGGCAAAAGCCATGACGGGGACAGAGTCTATCGAGGAAGCAGCAGAGACCCTCTTGAAAGAAGGAGTAGGAATGGTAATTATCAAGAGAGGCGCCAGAGGCGTATATGTGGCAACAAAGAGAGAAGTGTTCGAGGTCCCAGGCTACAGGCCTGAGACAGTTGTTGACACGACTGGAGCAGGCGACGCATTCGCCGCAGGCCTAATAATGGGCCTCAAGAAGTTTGAGCTCAGGGAGGCCGTGAGGTTTGCAACCATTGTTGCGGGACTCAAAGTTACGAGACTGGGCTCACATGAGATTCCAACCTGGAACGAGGCAATAGCTGTTTTCGAGAAGCAGAGAAAAGGTTAAAGCTTCCAAGTTTTATTATTAATTTTAAGACCTATATGCCGGACTTTCGTGCTTATGCTCGTGACGAACTCTTTGATTCTCTTCTTTATGGCGAGCTTTCCAAGCATGAAAAGAATCAAAGAAACAGAGAGATTCTCGAGGAGCTCTCGAAACAGGAATACATGCACTACGAGTTTTGGTCTAAGTTTGCCGGAAGAATTGAGCTCACTGGCTATGAAAAGGCAAGGCTCCGAATCTACCTCTTTATGTCGAGGCTCCTGGGAAAAACATTCATCATTAAGTTTCTGGAGAGACACGAATCTGACGTAGTTGAGGAGTACAAGAAGATTCTAAAGGAGCCCTCACTTTCTGACAACGACAAGAAGATTCTGGAAAAAATTATAGAGGAAGAAAAGTACCATGAGGGCGCCCTCGCAAGCCAGATAGACGAATTCGCTGTTAGACACCTGGGCTCGATAGCCCTGGGAATGAGCGACGCAATTATCGAGCTGTCAGGCGTTCATGCAGGCTTCCTGGGATATACAGCTTCGCCCATCTATACGGGCATCTCTGGACTCATCGTGGGCATAAGCGCCTCGATGTCTATGGCTGCAGCGGCTTATCTCCAGGCTAAACAGGAGAGGGGAAAGAGCCCCGGTAAATCTGCTACGGTTACCGGCTTGATGTACATGGCTACCGTTGTGCTCCTTACCTCTCCCTTCTTCATGGGCCTCTCTGTGCCAACGGCCCTCGCCCTCTCGATTCTCTTTGCTCTCCTAGTCTTGGCTGGATTCACCTTCTTCAGTACAACTATTCTAGGAGGATCCTTCAAGAAGGACTTTCTCGAAAACACTGGAATAATATTTCTCGTAGTAATAGTAGGCTACCTCTTCGGGACAGCCGTGGAACAGCTACTCGGATTTAGACCCTGAAAACCATGGAAACATGTCTATGACTATAGAGAAGCCAGAACTCAGAGTCGATTGCAAGATAAATGGGAAGCTTTGTGGAGCATGTTGCTATAAAGCAGTTGTTCCTCTCACACGGGAAGACATTAAGAAGATAGAGAACCTAGGGTTCAAAGCTCAAGAATTCATAGAGTTTCGGCTAGGTGTCCCCATACTTCGAAACATAGATGGACACTGCATGTTTCTCGACACAGCTACGAACACATGTAAAATTTATGAGATGAGGCCAGAGGCCTGCAGGCTGTATCCTCTCATCTATAGCCCCAAGCTATGGGTGCATGTAGACCCACGGTGTCCAAAGGCAAAAGACGTTCCACAGGAAGAAGTAGTCAAGCTTGCTTCGCACGTGTTGAGGTTTTATGAAAAAATTAAAGCAGACTGGCTCTCGGAAAATGCTCGTGACTATTCTCAAGACGCCTAGAAGCTGTCAATTTTGACTATCTCGCTTAGCTGTTTTCTTGGACGCGGCGGCGGGGATTCTGCTGGAAAGCCTACGGGGAAAATAGCTACTGGCATGAGGTGTTCTGGGGCATTGACGATATTTCTAATTTGTTCTGCCTGTTCCAATGTGTATATCCAAACAGTGGAGAGGCCAACACAGTGTAGGGCGAGCCATAGATACGTTGCTACAATAGAGCCGTCGACAAGGTGGGACCTAGGAGAAATCTTTGAGTCCGAGAAAACAATTATCGCTACCTGCGAGCCTAGGATAGGTTTCGACCACCTGTGTATCTCGGCTAGTTTTCGGAGTTTTTCCTTATCCTTGACGACTACGAAAACCCAGGGCTGATTATTGTGTGCACTTGGCGCAAAACGGGCGATGTCCAAAGCCTTCTCTATGAGTTCGTCTGGAACAGGATCCTCCCTGAAACGCCTTATACTTCTCCTCGAAAGCAAGAACTCTCTACAGCGGGACTCTTGTGTACACATACATTTGGTTAGTCTAAACATGGATATATCAAAGTATCGCCTAGCCAAGTATTATCGTCTCTTGTGAAGAAACATGTCAGTTCATGAATGGTCTATCATATCTCAATACTCGGCAAATTCATCATTCGCTATCATTATGTGGATGGTCTTTATATTTATTTTCGAGGAGAATACAATGAAGAAGAACTGATTAAGGGGCATCTGCGTTTTTGCTGGAAGCTTCATCTCGAACAAATTAACATCTTTTTATGTTTGTTGGAAAGATTTATTTACTATTTCAAGTAGTATTTAGTGTATGCTGGGGTTTGTATGGGACTTCGACGGAGTCATCGTCGAAACACCACATGAAAAAGCATGGAGAATAGCATGTGAAAGACTAGGCATAACTGGTTTTACCAGCAACTTCTACCATGAATATGTATCTGGCAAGCCTCGTCTCGAGGGTGCATGGAATATTTTGAGCAAACTAGCAAATAGATCACCAAGTCAAACTGAAGTGGAGACCCTTGCTTCACTTAAAACTAACATATACTTGGAACTAATAGAGAGAGGCGAGTATCAATTAAGAACAGACGTTATAAGGTTTATACAGCGAGCAAGGCAAGAAGGAATAATACAGGTTCTAGCTTCGGCATCGAGAAATGTCCATCGGCTTATAGAGGTAGAGCGCAAAAAAAGTGGTCTTGAGTTGGCGGTGCTCTTCGATATCGATGTGAGTGGTTCTGGAGCGACAAAGAAAGAAGTATTTAAAAATGCAATTGAAAAACTGAAAGAAATATTTCATGAAGATATGGAGTGTATTTTGTTCTTTGATGATGCTCCCTCAGGAATTTTAGCAGCTAAATCACTCAATCAAAAGGCTATAGGTTGTTTTCACCGGGAACTTTTAAACTATGGAGCTGATGCCGTTATTGAGGATTTCTCCAATATACCTCTTCAAGAGTTTCTTAATAAGGTGGGGTGCAAGATATGATAACATACGAGTTTTCTAGTAAAGAAAGAAGCTTAAAAGAAATAGCTACACTTGCCACCCTTTCAAATGGTTTTATCAGTGTACGTGGAGACCCAGAAGTATCAAAGTCAGAATTTGGAACCTTTGTTTCAGGGGTTTATTGCTATACACCTATCTTTTATAGGGAGCTAGTGAACCTTCCAAGAATAACTCCCATATATTTAACCATTGATGGTGAGCCCTTCAGACCTATAAGTGGTGAGACGATTATAAAACTAGATACATTGAACGGTATCGTCTATTACGAATCAATTCTAGAGTCTAGCATTGGAAAACTAAAATATGAAAGTTCAAGAATTGTGCATAAAACTTTCAAGGGAATCTTTGCTGAAGAGTTCCGTTTTAGACCAATTAACTTTGCTGGAAGGGTATGCATAAGACTCCCTATCGAGCTCTCGGTAAGCAATAAGTCGGTTCCCCCCCAAGTGCATGTTAAGCTGTTTAAAATTGTAGAGAGCGACAGTTTTAATGATTCATACCTTCATGTGCGTACAGAGGACGAAATATATGATGTTTACTTCAAAATGTTTGCTGAATCTAATGATTTACAGCTACGGCCATATAGCGACGAGAATGAAATAGGTTTCCTGGGATGCATAGATGTGGATCCTAACCAGGCGATTAAAGTTGCCAAAAAGGTAATTGTAGCAAAAGAAAAAAGTACCCTGAATAAATATTCTGAGATCGCGAAGAAAAAAACGTACCAAGAACTACTAGAAACCCATACCACTGCTTGGCAAAAAGAATGGAAACAAATAGGCTTAGTCATCGAGGGAGACATAGACTTTGCACGTTACCTCTATTTTAACACATTTCATCTTTTACAGATGTATGACGATGAATCAGATGTTTTTCTTTTGCCTGCCAGAGGCCTGCATGGATATGGTTATAGGGGGCATGTATTTTGGGACGCAGACATTTATTCCCTTCCTTTTTACCTCTTCTTTAAGCCCTCGGCTGCAAAAGCCATGCTAAAATACAGATGTAAGTGTCTTCAGGCAGCAAAAGAGTATGCTACTAAGAGCAATTTTAAAGGTGCGAGATTTCCATGGGAGAGTGCAGATGACGGCTATGAGGCTACACCCCGCATTGTTCCCTTAGATCTTACTGGTTCAAAGACTGTGCTGATAGAGACTGGCGAATTAGAACAACACATAACAGCGGATGTGGCTTATGCTGTAGATTTGTATTATACGTTTACAGGGGACGAGCAATTCATGGAGGAATGTGGACTTAAGATTATTTTTGAAACTGCTAGGTTTTGGAGCTCTCGAGTCAAATATGACCAAGAAAAAAATGCCTATGTAATAGAGGATGTCATTGGTCCAGATGAATACCATGTGCATGTCAACAATAATTTCTATACTAATTTGCTGGCTAAGCACAACCTAGAACTTGGAGTAAAATATTTTGAATTGTCGAGGCAGAAAAATAACTGGAGAAAAATTGCTGAGGGTCTTACTAGCGAAGAAGAAGTTCAAAATTGGCGTAGAATTTCTCAAAAAATCTACCTGCCATGTCTGACAAATGGCATATGTGAAGAGTTCGAGGGTTATCTTCAGCTACCCGATTTTAAGGTCCCCGAAGGTTGTATTGGAGAGAAATGTCTTCCAGAGAAAATAAGAGAAAACATTCCAAAAACTAGACTCATAAAACAGGCCGATGTTCTGGCTGGCATGTTCCTTCTCAAAGAGAAATTCAATAAGGAAATTATTGCACAGAATTTTGATTATTATTTTCCCCGAACAACCCACGCATCTTCCCTTTCACTTCCAATGTATGCTGCTGTCCTTGCATATCTCGGGAGAACAGAAGAGTCATTTAAGCTATTAAAATTAGCTGCATCTGCGGATCTAGGAAATCTTTACGGAAATGTGGAAGATGGTTTCCATGTAGGATCTGCTGCAGGAGTCTGGACAGCCATACTTTTTGGTCTAGCGGGAATACACATTAAAAACGAAAGGCCAACCTTGGATCCTAAAAAAATCTCAAATGTAAAAATGGCCTTCAACGTAACCATAAAGGGACAAAACGTTAGGGTTGAATTATAGTTCTAAGCATCCAAACACTTTTATATTACGTTAATTAAAAATTAATTTGCTATGTTGGCAAAAAACCCTATCGAGATTCCTTCTGGAAAGAAGCTATCTCGCGAAGAGCTGGTTCAAGCAGTAAGGCTATCGATTATTGCTGAGCTAGATGCTATAAACCTCTATCTCCAGCTTTCAAGCGCGACGGATGACCCCCTCGCTAAAAAGGTTTTTGAGGACATAGCTCGGGAGGAAAAAACACATGTTGGAGAATTCTTGACTCTCCTCGAGAAACTAGATCCTGAACAAGTAAAAGAACTAGAGAAGGGAAAGAAAGAAGTCAAAGAGCTCGAAGAATAATTTTAGAAACAATGATTAATTATTTAAATAGAGAAAGCTTTGTTTTTCTGAGATAAAGGTGGCTATAGAGGAACTTGTAAGACTAGCTGAAAAAATTGGTTTAACAAACTACGAGGCACGCGCCTATATAGCTTTGCTTATTCATGGCTCCCTCACTGCAACAGAATTAGCAAAGAAAGGTGAAATCCCACAGCCTAGAATTTATGATGTTACCAAATCACTGGAAGCTAAGGGACTGATAGTTACTAGCGAGGGTAGACCTAGAAGATTTACAATTGTTGATCCAGGAATAGCTCTCAGAAAATTAGTTGAAAAGAGATACCAAGAAGAACTTCTTTCTATTCAGGAAATTGTCGAACAAAGTTCCATGATAGGACGCACTTCTGAGGAACCTGGTGTTTGGACGGCTACTGGACCAGATGCCGTAGAAAACTTAGTTATATCAAGTTTGAAGAGTGCAAGAAACGAGATTCTGGTTTCTGGTTTTTCGGAGTTTGTAAAAAGATACGTTTCTGAGGCAAAGTTAGAGAATATAGCTTCTTGCCTCGTCCTATACGACGAGAACTACAATGGGCTCGTTGAGTTGTTTGACGAAGTAAGAGTTAGACCCACACGTGCTCCACAATTTGTGATAACAGATTTCTCGATGGTTACGGCCGTTGTTAATTGGGGAACTCAGGATCCTGTCGCATATAGGGTAACTGATATGAATTTAATGAAGATTTTTGCTGTTTACTATTTAAGTTATTTAAGAGCTGGGGCAAAAATTGTTTCCAGCAAATTTGATAAAGTGAGAAAGAGAACGTATCATCATTTGACTCGAGCCCTTGATCATCTTAAATTGCTTGAAGAGATGAATAGAAAAGCAATTGTTACAGTTAAGGGTAGGTGGATAAAGAGTGGAGAAAGTGCATATATAAGAGGAGTTCCACAGCAGGTTTATGAGAATAGTTTTAAAGGCATTGGAACACTTATTATCGTTACTGAGGATGGAAAAAAGGTTACCGTTGGAGGAATAGATGCGTATCTAGAGGATATTGAAGGATTTGAAATAACAATTGAAACTACATAAGTGTGTACTCTTTAATAACAGTTATGAGTTGTTCGGTAGCTTTGTCGAATAGATATATTGGTCCTACTGGTTTGACGAAAGCTTTTGACTCTGAGTGTAAAAGCTCTGGTAGGTATTTTCCCATGTGAACTGTTATTTCGCCATCAGGGAATACTCCGTGAACAATGTATTCTGCGCCCAGCTTCTCTACACCAACAATTTTAACTTCTATGCCTCTATCCCTGTTTATTTCTAGATCCTGTGGTCTGATACCGATTATTACCTCTTGGGATTTTATATCGGGAAGATTGACTCTAATCTTTAGGTTTCCTATTTCCAATGTTTGCTCTCTTATTTTTCCCGAAAGTAAATTCATTGGAGGTGTCCCTATGAAGCCTGCTACAAAAGTATTTGCTGGGTATTCGTAGAGCCGACTAGGAGAGTCTACTTGAAGGATTTCTCCTTTATTTATTACTGCAATCCTGTCTGCCATCGTCATTGCTTCCGTTTGATCATGAGTAACGTAAATGGTTGTTGTTTGAAGCTGGTCATGCAGAAGCTTTCTGAGCTCAAATCTTAGCCTAACTCTTAGCTTTGCGTCAAGATTGCTCAATGGCTCATCTAGTAAAAATACCTTTGGACGGCGTACAATGGCACGTGCTAGAGCAACCCTCTGCTGTTCTCCGCCAGACATTTGATAGGGATATTTTGATAGTAGGTGTGTAATTCCAAGCATATTTGCGACCTCTAGGACTGACGCATGAATTTGTTCTTTTGGTACTTTACGCATTCTTAGTGGAAAAGCTATATTATCGTATGCTGTCATATGAGGATAGAGGGCATAATTTTGGAATACAAAGGCTATGTCTCTTTGACTTGGATCTAATTCGTTCACACGGATGCCGTCAATTAGCACTTCTCCCTCGTCAGGATCGTCAAGTCCAGCGATAATCCGCAGGAGTGTAGACTTGCCTGATCCAGAAGGGCCAAGGAATACAAAAAACTCGCCCCTATTTATCTTCAAATTGGCATTCTTCACAGCTACTACATCTCCAAATTTTTTAGTGATATTTCTTAGTTCTACACTCATATTATCACCCCTTCTTAGCTGAGACAACAACCCCACGGATCATATACTTGTTAAGAGCAACATAAAGAATAATTGTTGGCAAACTCGCTATCAGGCTTCCAGCTATAATTGGAGTATATTCTGTCCACACGTTACGGCTAAAGGCAAAATTTAGTCCGACGGGCAATGTATAGTTCTCAGGGCTTCTTAGAAAGACAAGCGGTCCGAGGAAAGAATTCCAGGCACCCAAGAACTGGTAAATTGCGAGGGCGCCTAACGCTGGCTTTGAAAGAGGCAATGCTACATAGATGAATGCCTTTATAGGCCCCGCACCATCTATCCTAGCAGCCTCGAAAAGTTCTTTTCCTAGAGATAAGTAATACTGCCGCATTAAATATATTCCTGAAACACTTGCCGAACCAAGTAAAACAAGTCCCAGGAGATTATCAATGAGACCAAGCTTTACTACTAATATATAGTTAGGTATGAGTGTGATGAATGGTGGTACCATTAACAATGTGAGTAAGGCGCTAAATAGTAGGTTCTTTTTAGGAAACTTCAGGCATGCGAAAGCATATCCAGCTGTAGCCGAGGTAATAATATTAGCGGCAACAATTAGACCGCTTACAAGCGCTGTGTTAATTATCCATCGGGGGAAAAGAGTTAGCCTGAACAGTTTAAGGTAGTTTTCAAGTGTGAATGGATTTGGTATCCATTCAGGCGGGAATGCTGAGGCTTGCTTCCACGTCATAAAAGAGGCAAATATGGATCGTATGAATGGCATCAAGTAGATTAATGCTAGTAAAGTCATGACCGTATAAATTAGACCTGTAAGGAGCAATCTTTTAATTTCACTCCTCAGCATCCCTAACTCACCCTATAGTATTTCAATTTCTCTTGGACAAAATAATTTAGGGTAAAAACAATTAAGAAGAGAATCACAGCCTTTGCAGCAGCATAACCATAGCGTAGCTGTATAAATGCTGTATTGTAGATGTCTAGCGCGACAGTGTAGCCAGCTCCTCCGGCTCCACCACTTTGGCCAGCCATAACCCATGCAAGGTCAAACATTTGAAGGGCACCTATTGTTCCCAAAACTACAACGTATGTTACCAGGGGTTTTAATAGAGGAATAGTTATATGGATGAAACGGTTAAACCAGTTTGCACCGTCAATCCTGGCAGCTTCATAAACTTCCTTCGGGAGGGCTTGTAGTCCAGCGAGAAAAGTCACTGAAAAGTGTGCACTTGTACCCCATATAGCTACAATAGCTATTGCTGGCAAAAGATATGCGGGGTCGTTAAGCCAGTCAGGCCTATAGCCACCTGTCAATGCCGATACAAAGTAATTGATAAAGCCGTCCCTCATAAATAGCCAGATAAATATTAGAGACACAATAACTGGGCAAGTAGTTGCTGGCAAAAAGTATGCCACCCTGTAGAAGTGTGATCCCCGGAGTTTTTGGTTGGCTAAGACTGCAAGGACTAATGCTAGAACAGTCTGTGTAGGGACTACCAGTAAGGTGTAGAGTAGTATATTTTTGAGGCCGTTTGTGAATGGGGCCTGAAGATATAAAAGGTTGGTATTTGTAAGGAGAAGATTAATACCTTTATAAACCTCTTGGGCTAGCTTATAGTAGTTGAATACACCTACGAAACGCATAGGTGTCAGAATATCCCATTCAAAGAAGCTTAAAGCAAAAGCAAAGATCATGGAAAAGTAGCCGAAAACAAAGTTTAAGGTTAAGGGGTAGAGGGTTAGTAAGAGAAATGCGAGGTATTCCAATGAAGACTTATTTTTAACAAAAAAATTCATTTATTTTTGCACCCATTAAGGGTTTTTGGACTTCCTAGGATTTAAATGATTCTGCTACTTTTGTCTTCATGAGGTTTATAGCGTCGTTGATTGATATTTCTCCTTTGACCGCCGCCAGTATTAGCTGGTTTATGTCGCCTTCGTTTTGCCCAGTCTTCGGACCATAGAAGAATAAAGCTACACGTGTATACTGGTTAACCATTTTAAGTTCTTTTGCGTGAGAAGGCCACAAGTCTGGGTCATTTGCTAGTGTCTTAATGGAGGGAAGCGTTTGTCCCATTTTAACTACCAAGAGTTTTTGTCCTACAGGTCCTTCAACATATTGAATGAATTTAAGGGCGGCATCCAGGTTCTCCGTTTTAGCGTTTACTCCTAATGCAACAGTATAGGCCATACTTGCTCTTCCTGCAGAACCCTTAGGTAGAAGTGATATGTCCCAGTCAGTTCCATATTTGAAGTCCGGGAACTGGTCAGCTATATAAGGAATAGTCCAGCTTCCCTCAATAGTCATAGCTGCTAGTTGCTTGCCAAATGCTTCACCGTTCCAGCCAGCGTTCACGTCAGATGGCAAAACTATGTATCCTTCCTTTCTGCCCTGTTGGATCTTTTGGATAAGGGTTGTCAAAGCGTTTCTTACTTCTGGTTTGTCAAAGTAAGCTGCGTCTGTTGCAGAATTAAAGCTGGGTGGAGGTGCTCCATTTGAGACAAGATAGGGAACCCACCTGTTAAGCTCTGCCTGAATTACTAGTCCCGGCTTGCCTGTTTTCTGGTATATTGTTTTCGCGGCGTTGAATAAGTCATCCCACGTCCAGGAGTCTGTAGGTTCTGGAACGCCTGCTTGTGCAAATAGCTTCTTGTTGTAAAATAGAGAAAGTACAGACCAGTCTTTGGGTAGACCATAGATCTTTCCATCGGGTCCTTTAAATGGTTCTAGTAAGAATGGATAAAATTGGTCTATAAAGTCTTTGGGAAGTTTGTCTCCTATAGGATAAAGTGCTCCCTTACTTATAAAAGTAGGTGCCCACGTCGAGTCAACGTAGAAGATGTCTGGCGCTGCGCCTGCCGCATAGCTTGCTAGGATATTCTCTGAAAACATCTGGGTGATTACTTCATATTTTACGACGATATTTGGATTGGCTGCTTGGAAGTCTTGAATGATTTTTTGGTAGTTCTTCATTTCTGTTTCTCCAGCACTCCAGCCGGCAAACCTGATAACAGCTACTTGGGCTTGTTGTTGTGGTTGTTTGGGAATCAATATGTAGAGCCCAGCACCGATGAGAAGGATGAGGACAAGGGCTATTGCTATTATTGTGTTTCTAGTTTTGCCCTTTTGGGGGGTTGTCATGTTCGGTCAAGTATTTACTATTCTTAGTAGTATTTAAATTTTTCTCAAAAAGATTTATCACAAACAATATAAATGATGAAGTGTGCATCTGAAAAAGCTTACATGGAAAGATAAAGCTACAGAGATATTGCTTGAAAAGATAAGAGAAAGTATTAAGGCTCGTTGCGAAAGGATTGGCAAGGAAAAAGAAGTTTTTGAGAGGATCGTCTACATTTTTCCAACTAACATTGTTGTGAGAAATTATCCACGAAAACCTCTTGCCGTTTTCAATCCGGGAGCTGTTTTAAAAGGAAATATTATTGAAGTTTTTCCAAGAATGGTTTTTGATTACTATTGGTATTCGTCATCTATTGGGAAATTTAGTTTAAAGATTGAAGACCTTATCCAAGGAACTGTTCCTAAGGAAATTGAGACAGATATAATTATCTATCCCACAGAGCCTTGGGATCTGAGAGGTTGTGAAGACCCTAGACTTTATACTTTGCCAAGCGGTAAAGACCTGGTCCTTTATACAGGTGTTTCACCTTCTCAGGAGGGGGTAATGGCACGACAAGCACTTGCGTTACTAAATGAGGGAAACTTTCGTAAATTAGGATATTTAACTCTTAAACTTGAAGACGAGAGATATGAGACTTTCTGGAAGGACAGCGCAGTTGTAGACTGGGGATACCGAGACGCGTCTCTTCTGACAAGGCCTCTTGTTCCTATGCAAAACTCTGGGCTGGAGGTAGGGTGGTTTGGCTTTGTCGACAAATCGGATTTAAGCATGGACGTCAAAGAGATGAAACCTATATTGTTTCCAATGTCTTATGAGCAAAAGGTGGGTTGGTCTACCAACGCGTTAAAGCTCTCGAGCAACGAATATCTTGTCGGTTGGCATGGGGTTGGTCAAGACATGATTTATAGAAATGGGCTAGCACTGGTTAGTAGCGATGGAGAATTGTTAGGAATTACGGAGTATATTCTTTCACCTAGAAGAGATTTGTTCGAATTCTATGGTGACCGTCCTGGTGTGGTATTTGGTGATGGGCTAATTAAATATGCTGAGAAGCTTATCTGGATAGGTGGCATATCTGATTTTGCTGTAGGGGTATTCGCAGTAGACTATGAAATAGCTCTAGAACATATGAAAAACTGCAAGTAATACTCTCCAGTTGAACAAATATAATCTTTTCTTAAAGTATAGGTACAGAAGAAAATTTTTCTCTGCTACAGTATTTGGAAAATAAATTCGACCTATTCAAGGGTTATCACGTTGATTAATGGTAGTCTTCGGCTTTCTAGTATTCTTTTGACTGAATAGACGACGTCTGGCATTTCTATTGCTTTTTGTATTGGGACCCATTGGGCCTCGGCCACGTCTCCTCCTGGCTTTGGGTCGCCATGTATCGTTTCTTCTTTGAAGGCGAATGTGAGAATCACGTAGTGGTAACTGGCATGGTTGTTTGTCTTTGTTATTACTTCTGTGACGGCTATTATTCCCGTCGGCTCGGCTTCTACTCCGGTTTCCTCGTATAGTTCTCTTTTTACTGCCTCAACAAGCCTCTCTCCTTTTCTGACCCTGCCGCCTGGGAATGCCCATAGGTTTTTTCCTGGTTCTTTTCCCCTTTTTACTAGTAGAACGCTGTTTTCTTTCTTTACGAAGGCGCTGACAGCTACAATAGCGTATTCGTATGTTTCTTCCACGCTGAGAAACAGTGTGGAAAACCTTTTAAGGTTTAAGGTTATAAGATTTCTTTACAGGAAGAAATGCCTACCGTTTTATTGTCTCCTAAGCTGAGACTTGCAAGACTAAATTTAGCTGAAAAGCTCCTCGATCTAAGTGAAGAGTTTAGAGGCGTCTATCTACCTTATCCAAAAGAACTCGAGAAGAGCCTAAATGCATATGCCAGGGGAATTATTGACTGGCGCAGCATTGTTGAAGAGGTTAAGACCCTTATGCCTGGGTTTGCCAGGGGCTGGCTGTGGGTCGAGGAACCATTAATTAGGTCTCTGAGGCTTCTAGGCAAGGATGTGAGGTGTTACGGTGATTCATCTCTCGACTTGGTTTCGAGGAGCGGCAAGTATCTGTCTTTGCTTTTTCGTGCCCGTGTGTCCAAGCGGATAGACCTTGAGGAGTGGAGGCAACTTTTCAGGGGGGAGAAAGTGCCTCTCGACGAGAACTATGTTACTGTTGCAAGTAGAAGCGTAGAGGGTGCCAGAAATATTGACACGTGGGGTCTACCCTATCCGCCAACCGAGGATATGGACCAACCTACAATAGAGAAAATTTCTGCACTAATAGAATACGTGTTCAACTATATCTTGCCAAGCAAGAACCTAGACGACGCATATTTGAGGTGGCTCGAGGAGAAGAAGGGGGTTCGTAAGACCGAGCTACGGCGCTTGCTAGAGTTAGTTGAAAAAGAGGATTTATAAGCTAGGTTCTAAGCTTTCTGCTTGGATATTATGGGTTTACCTCTTCCGGGAAATTTAGAGGAGCTACAGAGAGCAAAGGCACCTGTCACATTTTCCCTCGTAATTATCAACACGCTTGTATATCTTGCTACAAGCTACGAGAACATGTTCCTAGAGGTTTCCGATAAATGGGTTGGAATGTTTGCATTTGTCCCAGCATACTTTGCGAAGCCCGAGCACCTCTACCGATTGTTCACATCGATGTTTCTCCATGCCAACCTTGCACACATTTTCTTCAACATGTTGTTCCTCTACACGTTTGGCAAGGGAGTCGAAGCAGTGCTGGGTAGCCGAAGATACCTAGTGCTATACCTGCTAAGTGGCATTTTGGCGAGCTTCTTTCATACTGCTTTTCTGCCGCTTGAGGGCGCCTCGTCCGCTTTTGTCCCAGCCTTGGGAGCCAGTGGTGCTATAAGCGGAGTGCTTGGAGCCTACTTGTTGCTCTTTCCGGGCACGAGGCTTTCAATGTGCTTTTTCTTTTTCATTATCCCTATATGCTTCACGACTCGCGCCTCCGCGTATCTTATCTTCTGGTTTGCCACCCAGATCCTGCAGGGACTACTGCCGGGGGCAAGCCTTGGCGTAGCTGTTTTTGCCCATGCGGGCGGATTCATTGGAGGCATAGCGTTATTGCCTCTGCTGGTTTCTAGCGAAAGACTTGGACTGCTGAGGTTTTACTCGTCCATGTATTCGTTTTTCAGGAATATCTTTTTCCCCGAGAGGGGGATCTCTAGAACGGGAAAATATATTGTGGCTTTCCTTATAGGCCTAGTCGCTGTTATAGCTGTCTATTCTGCAATTGCCGCTGAAACAATGGGGGGCATCAGCAAGGTTTTGACCTTTAACGTGACCCACGACAATACCAGTGAGAGCGAGAGCATAATTATGCAACTATCCCCTAGCGGAAAGCTGGATGTTACCCCTATAGCTAGTTCAGGGGTAAGGGTTGTTGTCAACAGGCTGAAGGCATTAAATGTTCTCTACAGATTAGAAGAAGCGGGAAAAACCGTGTCTATTCAAAAGAATGCAAGGAGGCCAGTTAACGGGGTACCAGTAGATATTAGTCTAAGGGCTAGTTTCTCCTATGACCAGTATGGCCTGCTCGACTCTGGAACGGGTTTTCTAACTACAGATGTCCTGGCATGCGACCCTTACGGCTACTGCAGTATCTCGGGCACAAACTCGTATCAATTCTCCGTATCAACAGAGGAGACAATAGTTGGCTTCAAAGGTATACCAATAGTCGAGCTTTCCATTGTCTCATTTGTTGCCAGCGTTTTTGCTGTTCAAAATGTGCTTAGGGCTGAGAGATACGCCATCATTGAGTGAAAAGTTTTTGCGAGTAAAATCGAAAATGTTTTAAGTTTCTCCAGTTACTCATTGTGAGGTGCTGTCCTTGGATCCAGAGACCATAATATCTGCCGCTTTGAGGGAGCCAACAGAGGAGCTTCTTACGCCAGACAACCTGAGAAAGCTTATCGAGACAGGTGTCCCACTAAATCACTACATTGGGTTCGAGATTTCTGGCTTTGTCCACCTGGGGACAGGCCTCATCTCGATGCAGAAGGTTGCAGACCTGCAGAGCGTGGGCGTCAAGACTAGAATTTTCCTGGCGGATTACCACAGCTGGATAAACAAAAAGCTGGGTGGTGACCTAAGCGTTATTAGGCGTGTTGCGGGGGGATACTTCAAGGAAGCTCTTAGGGTGTCTTTGAAGATTGCAGGCGGAGACCCCGACAAGACTGAGTTTATTTTGGGCTCGGAGCTTTATGAGAAGCTTGGCGTAGACTACTTTACTAACGTGTTGAGGGTTTCAATGGAGACTACACTTTCGAGGATAAGGAGGTCTGTAACTATTCTCGGCAGGAGCGAGTCCGAGGCACTCAGCTTCGCCCAGCTACTCTACGTGCCTATGCAGGTTGCAGACATATTCAGCATGAACGTTAATATTCCTCAGGGAGGCATGGACCAAAGAAAAGCCCACGTAATCGCGATAGAGGTTGGAGAGAAAGTCTTCGGCTACAAGCCCGTAGCGCTCCACCACAAGCTTTTACCGGGTCTCCAGATGACAAAGGAGGACTGGGAGAAGCTTTCAGCGGCAAAGTCCAACGCAGAGGAATTTAGAGACTTGCTTGCCAATATCAAGATGTCGAAGTCTAAGCCCGAGACAGCCATATTTATTCACGATTCCGAGGAGGAGATAAAGAGAAAAATTAGGAGCGCTTTCTGCCCACCTGGAGAGACAGAGTTTAACCCTGTCTTAGAACTGGCCCGGCTAATTATATTCCGGGATAGACGCGAGCCCCTAGAAATAGTGAACAAGAAGACCGGGGAGAAAAAGACTTTTGAGAACTATTCACAGCTAGAAGAAGCCTACAAGCGAAAAGAAGTACATCCTCTCGACCTAAAGGAGACAGTCGCAGAAGAACTTGCCAAACTCCTGAAGCCTGCACGTAAAACTTTCCTTGAGGGCCCAGGCCGTTCATTTCTAGAAGAGCTACGGGAACTAAAAATCACAAGGTAACGGCAACATATAGGGAATGTAAAAAATTCTATGTTGCTGGAGAAAATGTTTAAATCCTTAGGGGAGACCGGAGAAGAAAAGATGGTTGCAATGCTTGGCGTCGAGGACTTAAAAAAGTATCTGGATTCAATTGGGATAAGATACATGATTGTAGAGGTTCCCGAGGCCGCTACCTCTGGCCAGGCCTCTAGAAGCCTGGGTATAGGACTTGAGAGGATTGCAAAGACCGTGGTCTTTAAGAGTGATTCGGGCGAAACATTGCTGGTAGTGGTACGGGCTGACAAGAAGGTTGACCAGGGCAGGCTTGCCAAGATGCTGGGTTACAAGAAGCTCAGGCTGGCAACCTTTGAAGAGGTCGTCGAGGATACTGGGTATCCTCCGGGAGGAGTTCCTCCCGTTGGGCATAAGAAAAAGCTGACTGTGTATGTTGATTCAAAGCTTCTTGGGGGAGATTTTTATTTTGTTGGAGGCGGAGACGATAAACACCTTCTCGAAGTTTCCCTGAGAGAAATTGCTGAAAGAGGTTTTGCCTTGCCTTTAGATGTACCAGTTAAAAGCGAAAACAATGCTTGATGTTCGCTAATAGAGAGTACCTCTTTAAAAAGCAGAACGAATATCCGGCTAACTTGTTTCTTCTACGTCCATTTCTGCAATTATGTCTGCACCTGTCCCAACTACGTTCCTTAGGATAACGTCTCCCCTTCGAACAGGTGCCTTGACTGTTAGGCCTTTAAGCTGATTTATTACTTCCTTTATCTTTTCTTTGGGAACCGGCTCTGATGTCCTAACTGGCAACCTTGGATACCTGCCCCCAATTATCCTTACAGTGGAACATACTGTCCGCTTAGGGTTGGTTATTTCTTCTTTTGCATATTCTAATCCTAGGCGGCAACCATAGCCTTCAATGCTTTTAATTGTATCTTCCTCAATGAGGACACTTATCACACAGCTTCTTGGGCACCGTACACAAATGACCTTATTCAACATCTAGAACCACCTCACCATCTTTTTCTCCAATTCTATCCCTTGGTAGTACAATTCTTTCTAAAAGTGATGGGCGAACATATGGGCGTCTAGTATAGTAGACCTCCAGGTCTCCTAGCTTTAATGAGATTTTAGCGTTGGCCTCTTCTACAGATGGTCGGAAAAATAAAGTCAAGTCTCGTCCTTGGAGCCACTCTATGCGGTGTGGGATGTATAGCCTTACTTTTCGGCCTGGACGTATAGGGAGGGGTTTTTCCCTTTTAGGCTCATTGTTTAGAAACTTTGAGACACCTTCTGCTGCGATGAATGCTGTCTCAACAGCGTCATCTACATAATCAAAGGGTGTTAATAGGTTGCCTACTGCGAAGACTCCTTTTAACGTTGTCTCGAAATACTCGTTCACCACGGGTCCTCTAGTTCTTGGATCTATATCGGCTCCAAGCTCCTCCAGCTTTGAGGCGTTCGGTACAAGGCCTACCGAAAAGACTACCGAGTCGCATGGATAGAACTCTTCTGTACCTTTTATCGGTCGCCAGTTTTCGTCTACCTTTACAAGTATCGCGCCTTTTACTTTTTCTTTGCCTACTATCTCTTTCACTATGGTTCTCGGTCTAAATTGTATGCCAAAGTCCAAGATGCATTGTTGTACGTTTCTGGGAAGCCCTACAAACCATGGCTCGGGAAAGACGACTAGAAGATCCTCGACTCCTTCCAGGTAGAGGTGGCGGGCTACAATCATTCCTACATCTCCTCCTCCGACTATAAGGACTCTTTTTCCAGGCAATACACCATAGAGATTGACAAGCCGCTGAACCATTCCGGCTGTATATACGCCTGCAGGCCTTGTCCCGCCTAAAAGTATCTCGAAGGGGGTTCGCTCTCTGCATCCAGTGGCATAAACAATTGCCTTGCTGATGAATTTGATTACTTCCTTTGGGCTTACCGCTTCTAGGATCCAGTGCCCATCTCTTCTCTCTACACTTGTGACGTGTGTCTGGAGGAAGGTGTCTGTGCCTAGTCCTCTGACCTTCTCGATGAAGTTGCCGGCAAATTCTGGGCCTGAGAGTGCTTTTCCAAAGAGTTTTGTGCCGAACCCGTCATGGATGCACTGGATAAGGATGCCGCCGAGCTCGTCTCCGGACTCTACTAGAGCTACATCGTAGCCGAGTTCTGCAAGTTTAGCTGTTGCCGCTAGACCAGACGGCCCTCCACCTACGACTACGACGTCTTTTCTAATCTCCTTCATTCACTCTCACCTCTAACGTAGCCATTAAACAGCGGGGCCTCCTCCTTTAGAACCTGTGAAAGCGGGACGCCAAGCTCGCGAGAAATTATCATTGCTATCTTAATTGTACATCTCCCGCCCTGGCATTCTCCCATCCCTGCACGTGTCCTTCTCTTGACTGCGTCTAGTGTCCGTGCACCTCTCTTGACCGCTTCAACAATTTCTGCCTCTGTAACTAGCTCACATTCGCATACAACATGCCCCCATCTTGGATCCTTCTTTATCAATTCCTCTATGTCGCTAGGCTTCATGTCCCTCAATGAGGGTATCGGCTCCCTGTACGGGTCAAATTCGGGCTTTTCCTGTAGTTCTAGACCCATCTCTGCGAGCTTCTCTATAGCATATTCGGCTATTGCCGGCGCGGAGGCTAGTCCTGGGGACTGTATACCAGCTACATGAAGAAGATTGGGAACCCACTTGGCTGGTCTAATGACAAAGTCTTCGGTGAAGGTTGCGGCTCTTACTCCCGCGAAATACCTAATCAATTTTTGTTTGGGAAACTCGCTCAGAATGGTTGAGTACTTGGTGAGTATCAGTTGTACTTCTTCCGGGTCTACGGAGACATCTTCCTTGTCTGGAACCTCGACAGCCGTTGGTCCCCATATAACGTTCCCATTCGGGGTGGGGTTGATGCCTCCTCCCTTTGTTCTCGGGTGCTGTGGCAAAACTATCTCTGCGAGGCAGTGCCTTACGTAGGAGCCTGTAGTCTTGTGGAATAGTACTATTACTCCTCTTCTAGGGTGAATAGTGTACTCAGGGCTCCCAGCCATTTCGGCTATTTCGTCTGCGTATAGACCAGCAGCATTCACAACGTATCGACACAAAAATGTTCCACGGTTTGTAACTACGCCTGTTACCCTCTCTCCATCTTTTAGGAAGCCCACAACCTCAGTATTCGTGAAGATTTCTACACCATTCTTTGCGGCGTTCTCTGCTAGGGCTACGGCAACCTCATACGGCTCAACTATGCCTGTCCATGGAACATATACAGCCGCCAATGTGTCGCGAGCCGCGTAAGGTTCAAGCTCGAATATTTTTGAGCCTCTGACAACCTTGACTCCTGGAACCCCATTTAGCCATGCCTTTAGGACTACAACGTATGGGAGGACGTATTTCAGTATAAGTGTATAGAGTGGGCCAGGAAAATACTTCCTGTATTTTTCTAGGGTTCTCGGGGTTATAAGCCAGACGCTACCAACCATTTTGTACTTGAAGTTTAGTTCTCGTGCCCATTGTTCATACATTCTACAGCCTTTGACATTCAGCCTCCTCTTCAAAGTGTTGCGGGGAGCCTCTATGCCTGAATGAATCATCCCGTTGTTTGCCTTTGTTGTTCCCGTGGCGATGTCTGTAGATTTTTCTATAATAGCCACTTTAAGCTTGTACCTAGAAAGCTCGCGGGCAATTGCCGTCCCAGTCACGCCGCCACCTATAATCAATACATCATAGCTTCCCACAGTCTTGTCCTTGTTTTCTTCAAAGATCTTTCTCCGCCTCTCCTCTTTTTCCCTTATCTTCTCTTCTGGAAAACCTTTCCAGACAACCTTGTTTACTACCCCCTCTACTCCCTTTATCTTCCCCACTTCAAGCCCTATCTCTATCCACTCATCATATGTATCCACTTGTCCATAGAGAAAAACTACTCCATCCTTTATGGTGAATGAAAGATCTCTGCCACGATACTTCTCTAGCACTTTTTTGACCTTGCCCTCGAGACCCATAACAACCACCTTTCAGTGTGTACCCATAGAACTCAGAAGTAAATCATAGACAACCTTTCCTCCTCTATTTTTAGCCTCTGGACACAAGTAGAGGACATCTTTCTTCATAGAGAGCTTTACACATTCCTCATTGATTGATGTGAGCGCTACCCCAAGTTTCTCGAGGGCATCTAACAATTCGTCTTTGTACTTCCTTAAGAGACAGGGTATATGGACGGGCCCCGCGTAGCTGACTTTGACTCCTAGAGCTGGGAGTTTAAGGATTAATGGATTTATGTTCAGAGTGTGCGCAGTCTCTGGAGATACTGCCAGAGCTAGTTCTGCTTTTGCGAGTCTCTTTTTTATCTTTTTTACGCTTTTTTCATCTATTGGGCCCCCATGGGTATAACGGTTCTTAATTCCTCTTATGACTAGTAGACCTGTGCCAAGTTTATCCGAAAGAATACTCGCTAGCTCTGCGTCTATATCTTGTTCCGCTACAAGGATTATTCCTCCAGGCTTATAGCTTACCTCTTCGAGTACAACGGGCTCTTTGTTGAATGTGTCTGGAAGTGGGAATTCGACGGGACACTCGTATACACAGAGCCAGCACTTGAGGCATTTTTCTCGGGCGAGGTTCGGGAATCTTGCATAGCCGAGGGGGCTGAGAACCATGTTTCCCGTATTGACAAATGTTGGGCAGGACGCTAGGCATATTCCGGGACAATAAATGCAGGGGTTTTTCACCTTGTGTATGGGGAGCACTAGGAAACGTGCAACGAGGCCCGGAGTGAGTTTAATAGCCTTTAGGGTGGTAAGACTTACCAAAAAACTTCACCCAAGCCACTTGCCTGGGTTGCAGAGCTTTTTCGGGTCCCAGGCCTCCTTTATTTTCTTGAGATATGTCAGGCTTTCGCCGATTTCTTCACCCACCCACTTTGACCTAAGCAGGCCCACGCCGTGGTGGTGGCTAATTGTTGCTCCGTTTTCCAGGAGGACTTGTACTGCTCTTTCCCACATTTTCCAGTATACTTCTTCTCTTGCATCGTAGGTGAGTGTAAAGTATATGCATGCACCAGTAGTGTAGAAGTGTGATGCATGAGCTAGAACAGCGTAGACACCTGGAACGGCTTTTACTTCTTTCTTAAACTTCTCGTAGACTCTTGGTAAATTGCTCCAGAGGGCAGATGTCTCTATCGTCTCAAACCACAGGTCTAGTGGAACAACTAGTTTCTTTAGCTCTGATATCACGTCAAACCTATTTTTCAGCCATTTTTCGACGTATTCTTCTCCGACATCTATCCCTCCATGTCTTTCGACAACCTTTTGTGCAACTGTAACCTTGGCTTTCAATAGTTCGTCTACATTCTCCTCAAAAATTAAGAGAAGAATATCTCTGGCATCATGGAACCTTGCTGCAGAGTCGTCCCGATCATATATACGTGCAACAGCGGGAACCACTCCTTTAAGCATAAGTTCACGCATGGCTTCGAGGGCATGGAGAAACGAGGGAAAAGCGTAAGCCCTCTTCCACTGATACTCTGGTAGAGGATAAACCTTCAATGCTACCTTTGTAATTATTCCTAGTTGCCCCTCGCTGCCTATAAAGAGCCTCTTTAAGTCGGGTCCCGTCGCGGCTCTCGGGACGAAGTTCCTCCGGAACGGGATTATTTTGCCTTCAGGCGTCACTGCTTCTAGATCTAGAACCATTTCCTCTATGCCGCCGTACTTCGTGCTAAACTGTCCTGTACTCATAGTGGCAACTAGTCCCCCTATAGCGGCTTCTGGATAGCTCTGGGGAACATGCCTTAACGTATATTCCCGCTCGTTCAGGTATTCTTCGAGCCTTCTAAGCAACACGCCGGACTCGACTATGACAACCGCGTCTTTCTCAGAGAATGAAAGAATCTTGTTCATTCTCTTGACGTCTATCACTACACAGCCTTCACAGATGGTTCCACCAATTACGCCTGAGCCACCGGCATATGGAACAAATGGGACCCCATACTCATTAAGCAACCTTACTATCTCTGTAACTTCCTCTGTCGACTCGGGCCAGACTACAGCTAGGGGTCTAGGTAGCTCTTCTCCCTTCGTCTCCTTTAACAAGGCAAGTGGCCAGTAGTCCCTACTGTAAAGCATCAATACTTCTTCATTGGTTGCCACTTTTTCTCCAAGCTTTTCTTTCAACTTCTCTAAAACTTCCCTCCTAACAGTGGATTTTTCTCCCATTTTACCAACACCTCTAAAACCTCTCTAAAGCTTTCAAATATTCTTTCTCGAGAAACATCATCTATTTCAGGTTTAAAAACTCGAGAGGGAGATGGGCTATTTTTGAGCTCTTTAAGAGAAATTTTCCCCTCAGAATACAGGAGAAGTTTCAGGGCACCCATAATCGTGGCCTCTATGCTAACAGGCCTTGCAACCTCCATTCCTGTTGCATTAGCTAGGGTCTGTAAAAACACGTTAGACTGGGAATAACCACCACTCGTCCATAATGGCTGAACAGGCTTTCCACAAGTCTCCATGATCGTCCTCAGGAGATAGGCAATATATAGCGATACGCCCCATGCCAGTCCAAGCAATACGTCCGCCCTCGACACGCTCGGGTCAAGCCCTAACATGACTCCCCTTAGCTCAGGCGCCTCCGGCACACGTAGCCCGCCAAAGAATGGTAAGAGAATAGATTTTAGCTTACCATTAGAGGCAAGTTGCTCCATTTCTTCGTATGTAGAATAGAAGCCTGCGTTTCTCAGCCAGTCAACAGCGATTCCACTCGTCCTCAAAAATCCCTCAACACCGTAGTACCTTTTGCCCTCTATCCCGGCAATTATCACTGGAACTAATCCTTGCTTCGGCATAGTAAAGCCACTTGCAGACTGCTCTACAAAGCTCCCAGTGCCATGTACACTCCCCACTCTTCCAGGATCTAAGAGTCCATGGAAGACAGATGCCGACTGCTGATCAGCTATTGAGACTTTTATCTCCAAGCCTTCAAATGCTCCGAAATCCTCAACAGAATCTACTATTTCTGGATATGACTTTGGGAGCCCGAGGATGGAGGAAACAATGTCTACCGCCTCGAGGTTTTTCGGGTGAACGAGCCCCGTAAGTGTCGAGTTTGTAACATCGGAGACGTATCTGCCGGTCAGAGAGTATAACAGAAAGGAATCTAGGGTCCAGACATATGCTTCCCCAGAAAGAACTTTTTCCCTGAGACCCTCAACATTGTCATAGAGCCAACGCATTAGGATGGCAGGTGTATCAGGCCTAATTATTCGGCTCATAGAAGAACTTAGAGCGGAAAATGCCTTTAGCCATGAGGGGAGCCTGTCAATTACTTCTTTTCCTCGCCCATCTATCCACGTCAAAATATTTGAAATGGGAGACCCGTTCCTATTCCAAGCGACCACTGAAGCCCTATACGTTGTTAGGGCAAGTTTCCTTGCGCCTAGAGATTTTGCTTTTCTTGCATAGCCTTTAACAACTTCCGCCATTAACTGGCTGTCTTGTTCTATTCTCCCAGTCTGTAGGGTCTTGTATCCAATGCTTGTTTTTTCGAAATGTATCTTGTTTAAGCTTGCGTCGAAGACCGCTAGCTTTACACCAGTTGTTCCCACATCTATAACACTATACATCTAAGGCGCCTCTTATACAAAACAATAGGCATTGTTTGCATGAGGTAGATAACTAGGGTTAGGGTAGGAGGAGCCGAGAACATTAGCCTTCATAGCCTTTAAACTGCGGGAGATCAACATACCTGTCAACTAAATGATATATAAAGAATACTTATATTTTATGCTCAATCTTTTTAGTAAGCAATTGATGGTACACAATCCCTAGACCAGTACGGAGGTATCCAATGCAAAACATACTGCAAGTTTGGGATAAACCTACATATAAACCACAAGAGTAATATACTTCCCATGCAAAATATTACCGTGGTACAAGATGCGTAGAATTAGCCTTACTCTTCCCGATGAGGTTTATAATGCATTGGAGGAGCTGGCCGAAAAGATGAGAATAGATAACAGGTCGCGTCTCATAGCAGACATAATAATGGCCCATTCGGTGTCCGTGTTAGAGGAGGAGAAAAAATATGCGGGCTCTATCGTAATTCTCTACGACCATTCTAGGGGTGAGACTGTCTACGCGGTTACGGATCTCCAACATGATTTTCCCGAAGTTCATGCTTCTCTTCATATGCATCTAGGTGAAGACCTCTGCGTTGAGATTTTAGCTGTAAAGGGAGAGGGTAAAAGGTTAAGGAGTCTCCTTGCTAAACTGAGAGAGGTAAGTGGCGTCATCACAGTACAGTATACAGTGGTGCCGATCCAATAACGCTGTCTCGAGGAAAACATCATGAAAAGAAAAGTGGGCTTCTAGATTAGGCAGTGGGCTAGCCCAGCACTATAGATGCATTCGTTGCATCCAACCTCGTTTCCGTAGCAGTCGTACTCGTTTACGCGGATGTACCAGCAGTCTCTCGTAGCGAATTGGCAATCCCCACACCAGGGAACATTTTTTGAAAGGTTCTTCCTTGTCTCACGAAACCACTTGAAACTTGATGAGCTCCACACATCGCTCAGAGACTGTTTTTCCACGTTGCCAAAAACGAGCTTCTTGATGGTTTTAGGGTGGAGGTTTGTGTATAGTGGATGTGTATAGGCTAAATCCATGCATGGAACCACGTCTCCGTTCCAGAGTATCATTGCATAGTTTAGGTCTATGTAGGGGCATGACCTTTTGTTTGCATCTGCATAGACGTTTGGAAGCTTTACCTCTAGTCCATACTCTTTTGCTATGCTTGCGGCTTTCTCAATATACATCTCCACCTCGCTGAGTAACTCTTTTCTTTGAACCGCGTCCCTTGAAATATCTACGTTGAGAGAGTAGCCAGAACTCCCAAGCTTGTCGACGAGCTGGAGGTATAGCTGTTTTTTCCCACTCGAAGTAAGGGTATAGTGTTGGAGCATACTGTCGTAAATCGCTTCCTTTGCAAGCTCTTCAAGGTCGCCAGCGTGTTTCTCATAGAACTCGACTGCCTGCCTGCTTGCAGTTGTATAAACGGTTTCTTTCATCATTGCCTCGGTGTAGGGGACAAGATGGGAGACGGCGAGGAAGTCTAGGCCGAGCTCTTCAGCCTTCCTGGCGATTTCTGGAAGCAACTTATAGTTCCACTTCATCAGTACAACTGTTATGCCCAGCCTTACATCATAGTCATCCTTTATTTTAGCCGCACTAGAAAGGTTTCCAAGAACATCGTAGGTAGCTGTTCCTACACGTATCTTGGAAAGTAGTCCCAGCTCTGGGGCGTCGATAGAAAAGGCGACCTCATCTATCCCGGCACCGAAGACTTTTTCTGCCATTTCGCGGGTCATGAGAGTTCCGTTCGTAACTGTAAGTATGTAGGTAGAGTCTGAAGCTTCTCTGGCGTAGCGAACCATGTCTGGGAATCTTGGATGTGTTAGTGGCTCGCCGAAGCCGTAGAGTGCTAGGCGCCTTAGGCTACCCTGTGTCTCATCTATTATTTTTTGGTAGAGACCAAAATCCATTTGTCCGAATTTTTCTCCTCTCCAGGTATTCCTGACACACATTACACATGCAAGGTTGCACTTGTTGGTCGGCTCGATTTGGAGCCCTTCGGGAAGACTCATAAAGGTCTAAGGGCTTAAGCGGATGCAATATTTATGTTTTGCCACCGGAATATAATAGGAAAAAGCTATAGAAATATTAATTTAGGGAGACATGGTTGTGGGATTTAATGCTCCTCAAGGATGTGCTCAAGGATCTCGTAACTAAACTTGGAGAAGAAGAATCCTTAGACAAAGTACTTGTGGTTGCTACTGGTTCCCCTGAAGTGATACATTTCTTATTGGAAGCCCTCCCAGAAGACACATATGTTATCATTACGAGAGGACAAGGTCTCTCGATGCTCGGATATTCCTCGAGGGCTGAAAGGCTAATATATGGCTACCTTTTTCCCTTCCGTAACGAGGCATTTAATGTCATTATCTGTTTTGCTTGGGATACAAGCATCTCTGGAGACAGTTTTCCATTCAGCGATGTATGCAAGTTGGCTAGAAGAAATGGCTACATAATCTGTGGAACCTGGACTCCGGGCTCATTTATAGGTTCAAAGAACAGTGAACTATATGCTAAGCAATTAGAGGATATTAGGAAAAATTTGCCCGAGAGGTTCTCATGCGTAGATGTGAGGATTACACGTGAGTATATCCTCGTAACCTGTAAATGTATCCCTCCTTCATATTTATGTGTTTAAAGTTAAGAGAGATGCATGCATTAAGCAGGTCTACATTCTAGAGGAAAAAACTACGTTCAGTAACTTTGTTGTCAGGCATATAACGGCCTAAGTTAAAGCAAATAGAAAAGGAAAATCAGAGACATTCAATAGATAGCCTCTATCCGGTAGGTATATAATGATGTAATTCAATAACAACATGGTGATGTAGTTGAGCAGGTATGCATCAATTTCCGTGCTGAGGGAGGTAAAAGAGTTACTCGAGAGGGAAAAAGGCAACAAGGATTGGAGCAACTTCCTACTGGAGTTGTACATGGAGGCTAAATCAAGCAAGTCGCGGTCGGCTTTTGAGAAGCTACGACGATTACTCACTGAGGAGGATCTCAACAACATAGAGAAGTCTAGCAAGGAGTTTAGAGAGGGGTTTGAGCTGAGATGAAAAGGCTGATCGACACCAGTGTGCTCGTGGACAACTTGAAGACAGGAGTATTCGAGGAGGGAATGCTCTCAGTTATCACGCTTATCGAGGTTCTACGCGGGGTTCCTGAGGAGAAGAGGGAAAGCGTGAAGTCGCTACTTGAAGAGAGCTACGGAATGTTGAACCTCGACAACCGCACGATTCTAGCCTACTGCAAGCTATACTCCAAGCTGAGGAGGAAGGGCGAACTTGTGCCTGATGCTGACCTGCTACTAGCGGCTACAGCTATAGCCCATGATCTCGTGCTCGTAACGAAGGATCGCCACTTTGAACATTTAGAGAAGTATGGTTTACGCGTGGAACTACGAGAATGAAGCTTACACAGTAAAAACTGCATGCCTTGTCTCCATACTGAATTATCTTACCTCCCGTCTCAAATACTCCTCAGCGTCTAATAGCTGTTGCTCCTAGATTAAAACAACACTATTGCATATAACACGCCCCTTTTCTCATATCAAGATATACCTTCTAGATTTACGTGTGTGAATACCATTATTATAGTAAGGAGAGAGCATGTTCTAACGCTCACTCTTATCAAGTGTGCTAGTCGGCATCCAGCTCTAGCTCAGCGTCGTCGGGGCTATAGATGCCTTTAGCACTATCGAATAGTTTCTCCCAGAAGCTCTCCTTGCTCAGAATAATCTTATCCTCCTCCAGGCTCACTCTAAGAATATCGCCTTCCTCTATACCCAATGCTTCTCTAATATTCTTAGGTATTACAATAACCCCTCTTTTTCTAACGATGACTATCTCCGGCTTATTTTTCATTGGTGTTAGCTTAGCCATTGAATATTTATGATTTCAGTCGAACCGCTTCACTATTAGGAGCCCTAGATGTGTCGGGACAACGTGGTAGCTAAGTTGTTCCTGTTGTTCTAGAAATTTTCTCGTGTCGCTGTCGAGTCCTGGTATTAGCGCGTTGTGGAATATTCCTATGCCTATTTTGCTTAGCTTTCTAGGTAGGAAACTGAGAACCTGTTTGTATTGGTTTTTCTCGATGTCTACAAAGACCAGGTCGAGGGAGGGCTCGATCTTATCTAGGAATTCTACAGCATCTCCGTTTACTGTCCTGACTTCGATGAATGATTTTTCTGAGAGGATATTCTTCCTTATCTTTTCTATGTTGTCTTCCAAGACCTTGTATCTCGCCGGGTTCTTTTCGACTGCATAAATGTAGACCTTGTCATTGTCCTCGAAGTTGAACACGCCGTGAATTATCCATAGGGTAGAATAGCCTATTCCGGCCCCGCGTCTACAAATATTTTGCCTCCCAGGGTTCTAACGTAGTATGCCAACGCAGATAAGACAGCTCCGTCTTCCCGATTAATTAAGGGGATCCCGTATCGTTTTGAAAGTTTTTCTAAGAGAAGTAATTCCTCTGAGAGACTGTCAAAAGAACTCGGAAGGTCTTTTCCCTGCATGAAACATCTACCCCTATGGTTTATTGCTGGCTATAGGGTTTAATAGTTCTGCGTCTGCCTGAAACAGTTCCTTCTTCACGGGAGAGAATATCTTTATTAGTTTGTACTAGAGGTAAAACACTGTGACACTTGTATCTTTTGACGTGTGGGGGACACTGCTCTACATAGACCCTTATTACAGGGCGGCGGCCGAGGCTCTAGGCCAGCTTAGAGGCTTAAGCTTTGAGGAGGCTTATGGCTTTATAAAGCGTGGCTACGAGGAGGTAAAGAGGGCAAGGAAGCTTGGGCTTATAGACGACGAGAGCATCGTTGACAGCTCGATAGGGATAGCTCTTTCAGTAGGCTCGCTACAAGTTTCCAGGTACGACATATTTTCTGCCTTTGCTATTGCAGTGAACAAGGTTAGAGGAGAAGAACTACTGATCCCAGGCAGCGTGGAGACCCTTGAGAAGCTGGAGAGTGACGGCTTTACACTTGCAGTGACAAGCAATGTTATCTACTGGCCTGGCTACGTTACCAGGATACTAGTGGACAAGGCGGGACTGTCAAAGTTCTTCAAGGTACAAGTTTACGCGGACGAGGTCCGTTGCCTAAAGCCCGGCCAACGCATATTTAGGGAAGTTTTAACACTTACTGGGAGCAGGCCCTCTGAGGCATACCATGTCGGCGACAGCCCAGCCGAGGACCTTGCGGGTGCAGTTGCCAGCGGACTTGGAGGAATACTCATAGACAGCAACCAGCAAGACCCATACGTAAACAGGCCTCTCAGGATAGCTATCGTTAAAAGTATAGCAGATGTCCCTAAAGCCATAAGCATGCTTTCATAAACTACCTCTGCAGAGCTACGCTAGAAGCTCCACCTAGTTTTTTAAATTCCATGCTTCACTGAAATTGCTTACATGGAAAATGAGCATCGTCAAAGTTGATAGGAGGGGTAGAATAACCTTGCCAAAAAAGCTAAGAGAATCTTTAGGCATTGGAGAAAAAGTCCTTATAATGAATATGGGAGACCATCTTCAAATAATTCCACTCCCCTCGGATCCATTTGAAGCGCTTGAGGATACCCTTAGCATTAACAAGACATTTAAAGAGCTGAGAAAACAGGCTGAATTGGTTGCCGAAAAGGACGCAACCGATGAGTTGAGTTAAATGCCACGAATAGAAAACGATGCATGCGCCCAGATTACAATTCAAGAATAATCATTTCAAAATCGTCTCAAATTTCACTTTCCCCGAACTTTCTATTTTCCTTCTTTGATCCACTCTCTATACAGGTCGAGTCTAAGAAGTTTATCAATGGGTATTTTTTCCCTAGCCTGGCTTACTTCTGTTGGGTCTATGTCTACTAGGAGGCTTCTCTCTGCTTCGCCGAGGTCGACCAAGATGTGTCCCATCGGTGTTGCGACTAGGCTGTGACCGGCAAAGTGGTCCCCGGTCTGGTCTACGGCTACGAGGAAGCTTACGTTTTCATGCGCCCTAGCGGATGTGAGCGACTTCCACTGGTCCACCTTGTGGGGGCCTTTGTACCACGCTGATGGGACTATGAAGAGGTTTGCTCCTCTTAGCATCATTGCCCTGAAGAGCTCTGGGAACCTTAAGTCGAAGCAGACTGCTAGACCTATCGTGAAGCCTTTAAAATGTGCAGTGGCAACCTCGTTTCCCCTCGCGAAGACGTCTGATTCCCTGTAGCCGTATGCATCGAAGAGGTGGATTTTCCTGTAGACTGCACTGACTTTTCCGTTTACCGCTAGGACTGCTGCGTTGCTAACTCCGTTGGTGTCCTTTAGGTACATGCTGAAGACGACTCCTACCCCGTATTCTTCGCTTTTTGAGATAATCTTTGAGGCGAATTCCCCTCCAAGTGGTTCACCGAAGCTGTAGACAAGCTCCCTAGTCACGTTACCGTCCCTTGTACCCATTAGGTATTCTGGGAAAACATGGAGGTCCGCGTCAAACGAGTCTATCTTTTCCAGTACTTTTCTCAAGTTTTCCTCCTTGTTTCCAGAAACGACTAGTTGATGGAGTGCTACACGCATCATGAATAGATAATTCATTGGTTTCTGGATAAATTTTGCGATAAAGCCGAGACTTGCACCGGATACCCAATCTTAAGTCTATGTTTAGAAGCCAGAAAGAAGAGAACAAAAATATATTGATGCAAAGGTCTATATCCTTGTGCTGAGGAAGAGACGAGCTGATAAGTGATGAGGACTACCTGCTACTGAGCCCGCTACAGATTTATATCTTTGCACAGGTATTTTTCCTATGGATATCCGTGCAGAGCTTCCCGGAAAAATCGTCGTTAAGCCGGGGGCAAAGGACTCGCTTCCCGAGATCATAGAGTCTCTGGGATGCACGAACATCGTCGTGGTTACTGATAGGAATCTGTGGTCAATGCTCGGAAGAGAGCTTGAGAACATTTTTGGCGGGAGAGGAATAGCTTTTTCCACTGTTTTCGCTGAGTCTGCCGACGGTAACAGTGTTGAAGCCGCTAAGAGGACAATTGAGAGTAGTAATGCCTGCCTCGTTCTTGGCGTTGGTGGCGGGAGACCAATAGACGTGGCTAAGTATGCAGCGTTTCTCAGCAAGAGGTTCTTTATCAGTTTTCCGACTGCTATTAGCCATGACGGGTTTGCAAGCCCAATTGTCGCCCTGAAGGACCCGCAGGGGAATCCCCTATCCATATTTACACGTCCCCCCACGGCTGTAGTCGTTGACACAGACATAGTTGCCCAGGCTCCTAGGCGCCTCTTGGCGAGCGGCGTGGGAGACATCATTGGAAAAGTGACAAGCGTCGCTGATGCAAGGCTAGCCATGAGGCTTGCAGGCGAGGAGATACCAGAGATCTCACTTGTGATGGCGGAGTCTGCGGCACGCATTGTGCTAAGCGAGATAGACGAGCTAGCAAGGTGGAGCACGAGGGGCATAGAGCTCCTTGTTCAGGCGGGCCTGCTTGCAGGAATGGCTATGTCCATCGCTGGGAGTAGTAGGCCGTGCAGTGGGAGTGAGCATCTCTTCAGCCATGCCCTTGACAAGTTTGTCCCAGAAAGAAAGAGTCTACACGGCGAGCAGGTCGGGGTTGGAACCATTATTATGGCGTATCTGCATGGGCTAGAATGGAGGGAGATACGGGAGGCTCTACTAAAGGTCGGCGCCCCGACAAGTGCCAGCGAGCTTGGGGTGCCCCGAGAAAAGCTAGTTGAATGTGTTTTGAGGGCTGGAGAGCTCAGGAAAAGATTTACGATTCTTGACGCTGTTCGGCTGAACGAGGAGCTTGTCTTGAAGATATTAAGAGAGACAAAGATTGTTGATTGATTTCAGCAGTTTTTCCTTTGAGGATCTAGCATTAAATATTTATATTTTTCTTTCATCACAGTAGTTGATTTCCAGAAAAATCGAAATCTGGCGAGCAAAATGAATCGTGCAACTCTGGTTTTGAAGGGTCTCCACAATGCAGACCCTAAGACGGTATACAAATCATTGATGCGGTTTATTGCAAGCAATCACCCTGCAGACCTAGTTATCTACCTGTGTGATGAGGGGGGAATCGAAATGTTGGGAAAACTGGCCGAGTTTATAAGCAACAATATATCGATAGGTCTCGAAATATATTTGAGTTGCCCGGAATCGCTGGAGACAGGCTACGAGTTGTTAGAGTTGGGTAAAACATCTAGTCTCGAGGGGTGAATAAGGAATGTTCGAGGTGGTTTTAACAACGGACAGAACAATGATGAGCGACCATCACGGCAAAGAATTTATCGGTTTCATGGCTACCGGTCCAGCTATAGGAGTACCAGAGCAGTTGTGGCTATGGGCTTGTTGCCCCAAGCCGAAGGTTGACAAGCTGGGTAGGCCCTTAATTGCGCCGTATGGCCTTCGAAAAATAGAGGCCAAGCTACAGGACGCGGGCTACAACGCGGCCATAGTTGACCCCGACCACCTAGGCAAGCATCTAGACACAATGAAAGTATTGCTGTTAAGTCATCACGACTACTTTGCCTACGGCCCGCCGAGTAGCGAGTGGTGGCTTATAACAGGCCAGGAGCCTGTTAACAGGAGGAGCTTCATAAGACTTATGGAATCTCCCGTTGTTAGAGAAGCCAAGAAAAGGGGCGTAAAAATTATTGCCGGGGGTCCAGCGGCTTGGCAGTGGCTGTGGGAGCTTGGTTTGTGGGAGAAGTGGGGAGTAGACACAGTTGTGGATGGTGAGGGTGAAAGGGTTGTAGTCGAGCTTGTTGAAAAGGCTCTTAGGGGCGAAGAGCTACCAAGATATGTATATGTATCTCCACGAGAAGCCCCAAGAATCGAGGAGATACCCACAATTAAAGGTGCAAGTGTTAATGGGCTTGTCGAGATAATGCGTGGCTGTCCAAGGGGATGCAGGTTCTGTAGCGTGACACTCAGGCCGCTTAGATTTATTCCCATAGAAAAGATTCTCCAGGAAATAGAAGTTAACCTGAAGGCTGGCATTAAAAATGTGGTGCTTCACAGCGAGGACGTTTTGCTGTATGGGGCTGACGGGGTGAAACCACGCCCAGAGCCCTTAATCAAGCTGCATCAAGAGGTTTTAAAAAAGATTCCTGGGACGATTGCTTGGGCGCATGCGAGTCTTTCGGCCATAAAGTATTCTGAGGAAAACTATAAGCTAATCTCGACGCTCATGGAAATGATTTCAGAAAGACAGAAAATGTTAGGCGTAGAAGTGGGAATAGAGACTGGAAGCGTCAACCTTGCTAAAAAGATTATGCCTGCAAAGGCTTCACCTTACAAGGCCGAGGAGTGGCCCGAAATAGTAAAAGATGCCTTTGCAATCATGCATGACAACCATGTGATCCCCGCAGCTACGGTTATTCTTGGACTGCCGGAAGAAACTCCCGACGACGTCTTAAAGACAGCCGAGCTCATCGACGAATTGAAGAGCTATAGGAGCCTTATTGTTCCAATGTTTTTCGTGCCAATGGGCGCCTTGAAGAACATCGATAAGTTTAGGCGCGAATCGATTACCCGTGAGCACATCGAAGTTATGAAGGCCTGCCTGCAACATGACTTGTACTGGGCAAGGGATATCATGTCAAAGTTCTATTTCGAGGGGCTACGCTACGCACCTCTGAGGTTTTTCTTGAATTCGTTTATCTCATATGTCGAGCGTAAAACCGCCAACATAGATACGGTCATCGAAGAGTTCCTCAAGGAAAAGACAGAAAAAGAAACTGCCGCAATACCACTCCAAAAGGCGACGGGTGGTTAGTCCCTAAAAGTTAAATGTTATTCTGTATAATCTCTCCGAGACTTAGCGTCCTGTTTTTACTTGGGTTAGTTGGATTCTTGGCTAGCCTCTTCTCTAAATATTTCCAGCAAGACCTTATAGACATCGATTACTTTTAGTGTTGCTCCGCAATAGGGACACTTTACTGTGTCTCCCTCCTTTGGTAGCTCGATGCTTGCGCCGCAATAGGGGCACCGTACCTCTGCTACAACGATTCCTTTCGAGGCGAGAAGCTCAGCCAGCTGGGCGAAATCTGATATGTTCTTTGACTGGGACTTTAGCTGGGCAGAAGCGTCTTCTACAGCGAGCCTAAACGCCATAATAATCTTTTCGTATACCTCGGCCGCTATGCTACCCCTCATCACTGGTGGCTTGCCATGGTATCTGATCTGTACAACCAAGTCGCCATTTTTGTCCTCAAAGAGTGCTTCAACCGTAAAGGGACCCAAGTTCACGCTTCTTGCATAGGAGCCATATTGAGAATGCTCAATTACACTTGTTTCTAAATTCAGATTGATGGTAAGCTTGTTACCGGAAATGTTCCATGCAATATTTTGCAGGGTATATCTTTGAAAAAGCCTTGGAACATCCTCGGCTATTTTCCTCCACTCTCTGCCAGCATTCTTCACAGTTATTGTCTCTTGGTAAATCCAAGGCGACCTCTCCTTTCCTATCAGGATAACAAGACCAATTATTATGAACACGTATAAAAGAGCACCAATAAAGCCTAGAAAAACCACAGGTAAAACTAGGATAACCAGCAGTATCAACAAGAGACTGTTTTCATTCTCTGCCTTTCGAAGCCTCTCGAGGTAGAACTCTAGATTATCTTCTTGTGGAGCCTTCTCCTTTTGAGCTCCGCCCATAACAATTTTTTGGATACGTAAAATAAAAAGACTTCTAAGAGTTATAGGCGTATTCTTTGTGCCAATACTTGTATAGGATATTTTTACGCCTTTGTTAAATTGAAATTTAGCCAAGGGGAGCTAAGCGTTTCAAATGTTATACTGGAGACACAACATAAAAGAATAGCTTAAGTCCCCCCCATGGCACCAAGTTAGACAACGAGGAGGAAACTAGCACGAGGGGTTAGACAGGGACAACTGTGCCCCACTTTTCTAGGGCCCTTGCAAGCTCCCTGTGGGTCTTAGCGTATTCCTGTAGGGTTACACCAGTCATGTATGCTTCTATTGCCTGTCTTACAGCTGCTGCACCTGCACGTGGCCCGTCGGGGTGGCCCAATGTTCCGCCCCCGACCTGTATGACTATGTCCATGCCCATAGCCTTTATCACTGCTGGAAGCGTTCCGGGGTGTAGTCCACCGCTGGCCACTGGGAATGCTGGCTTGAACATTGTCAGGGGCTGGGCTAGATGGATGCTGTCTTCGACGTCTGGCCTGTATACGGGGTCTCGCAGTACTCTTGCGTTCCTAATGACGTCTATTGCTTTAGCCTCTAGCTTTCCAACTTCCGGTGTGCCTACGTGTAGCTGGTCTATTCCTATTACGCGATAGAGCTTTGCAAGGGTGAACATGGATATGCCGTGGTACGGGTTTCTCGTGAATGCCGCGTGGAATGCTCGGTGCCCGTGTATGGCCAGTTTGTGTTCTTCTGCAAGGTCCCTTATATAGGTTAAGGCAGACCACCCAGCTATGACGACGTCTACCATTATGTGGGGGTTACCTAGGTCTGCGATTAGCTTTAGCCTTTTCTCCATTTCCCGCACGTCTGCAGTTATGTTTGCGAGCCACGTCTTCTTTTCGCCTGTTTCCTTTTCCGCCATGTCGATTGCCTTCATTATGGCGTTTGCCCTCGCCTCGAACCTGCAGAAGCTCGGGCTCGCAAGGTTCTCGTCGTCCTTTATGAAGTCCATGCCTCCTACAAGTATCTCGTAGGCCAGTTTCCCCACTTCTTCTGCTGTGTAGCCTTCCTTTGGTTTTGGAACTGTGCCGACTATGGGCCTATCATAAATTTTTAGTCTTTCCCTTACACCTTGGATACCCTGATTCGGACCCTTAAAGTGCTTTAGGAATTGTTCAGGCATGTATATGTCCTCGACCCTTAGGGATTTCACCCTTCTCATTCCAAAGATGTTTCCAGCGACAGATGCGAGAAAAGCGGGCATGTTACCTTCCTCGAAGAGCTCTACCGGGTAAGCTACCCTTACAATGTAGGAGCCGTCTCCGAGGCTTTCAAAGAAGTATGCCTTGCCCTTCAGCTTTTCAAGCCTGTTTCTGTCGTACCATTCGTATAGCGTTGTCCACGTGCCTACACTACTCTCTGCAGCTATGCCGCCCGCGGCATCCTCTATCGTGAAGCCCTCCGCTGGAGTAACTCTAAAAGTGACAACGACTTCCTGTTTTAGGTCAGGAGAATAATTCTTAGCCACATATGTGTGATAGGGCTCAAACTCTTCTGGCATGTTTATCGAGATAAGTACTTTTTACTGCTATTTCAAGTTTATCCATAAAATCTTTGGAAGTGAAAGGGAAGTCTATATCTAAGCACATGATACAACGCACACCTGTGCCTATTCCAGTCAGCTAAGATTCTAAGTAGGTTGGAAAGAAGAAAAAAGAATCCCTTTTTTATTGGGTTTTTAAATGGGGTTTGATTCCAAGTAGTAAAACGAGTATGAGATCTGTATTTTCCTGCTTGCTTCATCTATTTGTTGCCAGTCTTCGTGGCTTAGTCTCCAGCCAACGCTTCCAGCTAGCTCTTGGACTTGTTCTGGGGACTTTGCCCCAGGTATTGGGACGACGACGGGGCTACTTGAGACCAGCCAGTTGAGAGCTACCTGGACTGGGGACTTTGAGTACTTAGCGGCAATCCTGTTTATTAGTTGGACTAGACCCCATACGTCTTTGAAGTTGTCTGGGTGGAAGACGGCTTCCCTTGACCTTACATCCGTAAACTTTGGCAGATTTTCGGGGGTGTATTTCCCTGTAAGTGCGCCCTTAGCTATTGGGCTCCATGCCTGCATGGTTATCGAGTGTTTTTCCGCGTAGGGGACTATCTCGACGTCTGCCCATCTCTCAGCTAGATTGTACCTGTACTGGAAAATTTCTATGTCGCTTCTCGCTAGAGATGACCTGAAGCTCTCTACAAGCTCTACGGGGTAATTGCTTAGACCCAGGTATCTCACGAGACCAGCGTTTACAAGCTTTTCGAGCTCCCTTGCATAAACTCTGGTTGGATAGTTGTGCCAGGCTGGAGGCCAGTGGACTAGTAGACCGTCAACATAGCTTGTTCCTAGGAGCTTTAGGGAATGCTCGATAGCCTTATGGATGTCTATTGGGTTCAGAAACTCTGCAGGTATCTTGGTCGTTATTATTACCTCGTCTCTCTTTATGCCAAGCTCTTTCATTGCTCTGCCCAGGAAGCTCTCGCTCCTGCCGTTCCCGTAAACCATCGCCGTGTCAAAAAAATTAATGCCCTGTCTAGATGCTTCGCCGATAACCGTCTTTGCTTTCTCGTAGTCTGTCAAGCCCCAGGCTTCGCTGAATTGCCAGCCGCCGAGACCAATCCTAGAAATCTTTTCTTTTGTTTTGCCGAGATATGTATACTCCATACGCTATCTAAAAATATGTCTACATTAAAAACATTATCGAAAGCCGTGGCACAAGAAAATTCTTAGCCTAAATATGGAGTATAAAGTATTTTTGCTTAGCTTGTGGTTGCGCCTTGCTGGGGCTGTTGTTGCTGTTGCTGTGCTTCTTGTTCAAGCTTCTTTAGTTCTTCCTCTATCTCTTTTTCAATTTCCTCTATCGGCTTCGGAGGAGGCGTCGTGGCTAATGTATAGCCGATCCATGCAAGTATGCCGAAGACACCGGCAATAGCTATGAATCCTGTTAGCTGTAGGAGAAAGAGTGACCATTGTGTGAAGAAGACGAGCCATCCATACAGGACTATGACTATTATGGAGGCGATTGCTAGAACCCAACCTATAAGTTGGTCTTTATTCATGTGATCAGCCAAGAAATATCCTTTAGTGGTTATATATAAATTATTTGTCCAGATAGAGTTCTATTTCTTTTCGAGCCTTTCTATCCTCTCGCTTAGCCTTCTCTCTTCCTCCTTGAGCTTGTCTATTTCTTCTCTGAGCTTCCTGTACTCCTCCCCCTTCTCAACGTGCTTGCGGACTTGTTCGAGCGCGTCCCTTGCGTTCCTTGCTACCCTTCCAGAAACGTCTTGCTGGAGTTTCTCGAGTATGGGCATCACTTTTGGAGACAGTATCCTAGTACAAGCTGAGACAACTGCTAGCTTTACGTGTGGGTGCCTGCTCCTCGAGGCCTCTTCGAGCAAAGAGATGACCCTCTGAGTGGGCGTCATGTAGCCGAGCGAGGCGATTGCTGCCCGTCTGAGTGGCATGGGTGTGTCTGGCGATAGGTATTTCTCGACTGTTGCGAGGGCTTCGTCTCCTAAGAGCAGGGCTATGCTATCGAGAGAAGTGGCCGCAATTACGTGGTTGTGGGACTTCGTTTCTAGTGCTCTGGCTAGGATGTCCACATATTCCTTTAACCCTATTTTGCCTAGACTTGCGGCTGCTTCTGCCCTTACATAGTAGCTCTCGTTTTCGTCGAGGAGGATCTTTGATAGGGTATCAGCGACGGGTTTCTCCTTGAAGTTGGCTAGTGCCCTGACTATGGCTCTCCTGACCCGTGGATGCTTTACGTGGCTTAAAGCGTTCAGAAGCGCGTCTCTTGCTTTTTGCCCGCCTATTGAGCCAATGGTCTGGGCTACCTCGCTTCTGAGCCCCCAGAACTCTTCTTCTGCGAGAAGTATTTTTGCCAATTCATCGATGTGGACAGGTGAGGCTTTCTTGGATAGCTCCCTAGCCGCTATAACTCTCGGGTAAAGGTATGGGCAGGAGCCTATTATGGCGAGGAGCTCTTCTGGTGGGAGGTCTAGTGAGAGGGCTTTGAGGATTTTGAATTCTGGGTCTATGCATACCGCTTTGGGTTTTGAAGGCAATTGAAGGTTTAACGTGTACTGTTTTTCGTCTATCAAAAATTTTCTCTCTTCTTTGTAGTCTTGCCCTAGGATGACAAGTTCGAGTGGAAGCCTGTATTTTGGCAAGGAGTCCTCTCCCTGTGTCTGTGTAATCTTTAGTTCCAGCATTTTCTGTTTGTCGTCCCATTTGTAGGATACCTTTAAGGAGGGGTGCCCTGCGTTGTAAACGTATTGCTCGAAGAACCAGTCCAGCTTGAGGCCTGAAGCTTCCTCCATGAATCTCCGGAACTCTTCTGTTTCAGCGTTTTGTTCACGCTTTGCCTCTAGGTACCTCTTTATACCTTTACGGAAGTTTTCCTCACCAATTATGCTAGCTAGGGACCAAAGGACTAGGGCGGCCTTGGGGTAGCTGTGCGAGTCAAACATCTCGTCGGGATACTTGTATACACGTGTAACTATGGGCCTGGCGTATCTCCCGTACTCAGCAAGATAAGAGTCCATCATGCCTATGAGGTCGTAGACAAACTCGTCTTTTCCGAGCTCGTGTCTCCGCCATATGGCTTCCATCAAAGTAGCGAAGCCCTCGTTCAGCCACAGGTGGCTCCAGTCTTTACATGTTACAAGGTCCCCGAACCACTGGTGTGCCAGCTCGTGTGATACTAGTGGCTCGCTCCTAAAGTCTATGTGTGCTTTCTCGTCGTGTAGCGTTGCACTTGTCAGAATCGTTATGGACGCGTTTTCCATTCCCCCTGCCACAAAGTCGTCAACACATACTTGGCTATACTTGGGGTAGGGGTATTTTACGCCCGTGTATTCTTCAAAGAGCCTTATCATGTCTTTTGTCTGCGAGAAGCTTCTCTCGATGTCTGCTTCCCTTCCCTTGGGCACAGCGTATTGGAGAAGGACGCCGTTGTACTCGTCCTCTTTTACATAGAAGTCCCCCACAGCGAATGCTATGAGATAGGTAGGTATCTTCGAGTCAAGCCTATAGACCCACTTCTCCTTTTCTCCCCCAATTGCATGCTCGATTAGCTTTCCATTGCTTAGCGCCTTTAGCCCCTTGGGAGCCCTGATAACCAACTCTACGACTGTCTTTCTGTTGGGGAAATCATATGTGGGAAGCCAGAACCTCGTGTCTTCTGGCTGTCCTTGGGTATATGCTAGGTAGGGCTTACCCTTATCTGTGGGGATAAACCAGACCCCAGCCCTGGGCTCGACTGTTTTGTAACTTATTTGTACCTCCAGTATGTCTCCACTTGTAGCCTTTTCGGGGTATATTTCTAGTTCTTTACCGGTATACGTGTAGGAAGCCTGTTTACCGTTGATTCTGACTTCCTCTATCTTCATGTCTACTGCGTGGAAGACGATCTTTTCACAGGCACCTGTACACTTTAAGACGTTCAGAGCTTTGCCCTCAATTGACCTAGATGCTAAGTCAACGTCTATTTCAGCCTTTACTCTGAGTAGCTCGTAGGGAGGCTCGGGCGGATAGAATGGTTCATATTCAGGGTAGGCGAAACCCCTGCCTGTTTTTACTGAGACCACAGTTATCCTTTATTGTTACTATTGCTTCTTTATTTATGTATCGGATTATGCTACGCTGACCTATACCCCACAAAATGATAAAAAGCTTCGTTCATTATTCTCGTATAGATGAAAAAGGCTAGGCTGTGGTCCCTTCTAGAGGACGGCAGGGTTCAATGCCTCGTGTGTGAGCGAAGGTGCCTCATACGGCCTGGTGCAAAAGGGGCGTGCGGTAACTATGTAAATGTTGGGGGCGAGCTTTTCCACTTGGGATATGGGAGGCTTAGTGCCCTTGAAAGTAGACCAATAGAGCTGAAGCCGTTGTTCCACTATTGGCCTAACTCTACGGCCCTGACTTTCTCGAGCTATGATTGTAATTTTCACTGTCCCTGGTGCCAGAACTACCACCTTAGCTTTCGGATGCCAGACATATCACAGCCCGTTTTCTCGCCAGAGAAACTTGTCGAGCTGGCTGTCCGGGAAGGGGATGAGGGGCTCTCTGCAAGCTTCAATGAGCCGGCTGTGAACTTCGACTTTCTTGTAGACGTGGCAGAGCATGCTTCTAAAAGAGGATTGTACTTCATGCTTGTGACTAATGGTTATTTTACTGAGAAGGCCCTCGACGCGTTGCTTAGAGCCGGCATAGATGGCTGGAGCATAAGCATAAAAGGCTGCAAGGGAATGCAGAAACCTCTTGGAAATATTGATTTCTATGTTCCATTTAGGAATGCCAAGACAATAAAGGAGAGAGGTGGATACGTAGAAATAGTCTATCTGGTAGTCACTAACACAAACGACTATGAGGATTGTTATAGGTGGATAATCGAAAAGCATGTCACCCTGCTTGGCGTGGACACACCTCTACACATTAATAGGTATTTCCCTGCTTATGCTTGGAGAAAGCCCCCGACGCCCATTTCAAAGCTCCTTGAAATAGCCGAAGAGGCAAAAAAGAGCGGACTAAGATACGTATATATTGGAAACCTACATAACCCACGCTACGAGACAACGTATTGTCCAAAATGTGGCAGACCCGTCATAGTGAGGAACAACTATAGGGTTGTAGACTGGAAGCTTGAGAAAAGGGACAATGAATGGAAGTGTAAATACTGTGGTTACCCTGTCCCCATAAAGGGAGAATATATCCCCGAAAAGAAGTGGTTAGGGTTAATGTAGGGAAATTACATTTTCGTTAGATTCCGCATGTAGAGAAGGGAGGCCAATAGCAATGTTATTGTTGTCCATGCTGTGAGTAGTAGAGCCTCGAACTGTATGTCTATGGATGTGTAGTAGTGGAAAGCCCACCTGTATATGTCTGATGCCAGCGATACGGGTGAAACCTTTATGAAGGCTAACAGGAAGGATGGGAAGCGTTGCTTTAGAACTTCTTCTGGGTAGAACACGTTAGAGAAGAAAAATAGGATATAGTACGTCAGCGACCTGAAAGTGGCCTGGAGATTAAAGTCGCGTGTCGAAGTTGATATTGCTATCGCTAGGCTAGACATAGAGGCAGAAAGCAGGGTTGATGTTGCAAGGACAAGTAAGAAGCCTTCGAGTGTTGGCATGCCTACTACTAGCATTGCCAGGATAATGAATGATGCTTGATAAATAAGCCCGCGAAGGGTTCCACTCATTATGCGTCCAAATACTAGGGCTGTCCTCGACAGTGGGAGGCTCAGCAAGTAGTGGGTGAATTCTCTTCTTATCTCTATGCCTACCTCTCTGCCGATCGAGAAGGCAGACGCGAAGGTAGATAGGGCTAGGATGCCCGTGGCCAGGAACTTTACGTAGTCCGGGATGTACTGTCTGTTTACGAGGTTGTTGAATATCACGGCAAAAATGACTATGTCTGCTAGGTTCATCGCTATTTGTGCGCCTAGCCAGAACTTGTATTTCCAGAATCTGTTGAGGTCCCTTAATGTGATGAGGAGTGCCTCCCTAACTTCTAGACTCTTCATTTCCAGCCACCCCCCTCTACTCTCCTCTCAACAATGTATATTGCCAGGCTTGCTACCCCAGCGGCGAATCCAAATAGGTACGCCATCATGAGGTAGGGGTCGGCTACTGCTATTGTCTTGAATTCTTCGAAGAAAAAGAGTGTTCTAAGCAGGTCGACGAAGTGAGATACGGGGTTGACTAGTGAAGCATAGTAGTATGGCGCTATCTTTGCAATGATAACTGCAGGGTAAAAAACAGTGCTAAGCCTTATGATTAGTGCATCCAAAACGCCGAAGAATATATCGGTGGTGTCGCTTGATTTTAGCGATAAGACTACAGATATAACGAAGCCAGTCACGCCCACAGAGAACACGAGCGCGGCAAGAATAGATATCAGCATGGCTAGTGGTTCAAAGCTCCCGAGCAACACGAATATCACGAGGAGCATTGGTACAGTGAATAGGAAAGCAGCTAGCCCTCCCCCAACTGACCGACCAAGAGCTAGAACCTTTCTCTTGATTGGTAGGCTGAGAAGATACTCTATCATACCCTCTTCGAACTCCTCTGCAACGTCGTATGCCTTCGAGACACTAATGCTGAAGAGCATAGAGGCATACACGCCAAACAGGTAGAAGTGATAATAGTCTATTCCCTGGGCGACCATGCCCCTGAACCTTACCATCGCGTTCATTGCCAGACCAAATATTGTCACTTGGAGTACGAACCACGAGATACGCATGACTACGAAGACTGTTCTCCGCTTCATTTGTGAGAGATCCCACAGGACAAGCATATAGAACGAGTTCAGGTCTTCACGCAGCCCCATGCTCCTCCCTCAGCCTGGCCCCAGTGAAGTAGAAGAACACATCGTCCAGCGTAGGCTCCTGTATCATTATCTTTCTCACCTTTATTCCTGAACTTGCAAGTGCTTGAACGATGCTTACGGCTTTTTCCTCGCCTTTGTTTAGGAACATTCTTGCCTTGTGGTCGGCTATGGTAAAGTGGCCGATTTCGGGGAAGGTGGAAATTATCTTTTTGACCTGCTCTTCTGGGCCATCGAAGGCTATCTCTATCACGTCGCCTTGGGGAACCATGTCTTTGAGCTCGGAAATAGTTCCAAGAGCCCTGAGCTTCCCCTTGTAGATTATCCCTATCCTTTCACAGATCCTCTCCGCCTCGAACATATCGTTAGTTGCTACAATTATTGTTGTGCCTTCAGCCTTCAGACCCCTAATAACGTCCCATAACTTGTGCTTCGTCAAGACGTCTACCTGTGCTGTTGGCTCGTCGAAGATTGCTACCTTTGGTCTTTGGATAAGCACCTTGGCTATTTCTAGCTTCTTCCTGGTCCCCCCGCTAAGCTGGTAGAACTGTTTTTTCCTGTGCTCCCAGAGGTCCAGCTGCTCCATAACGTCTCTAACCACTTGTTTTGCCTCAGACGAAGAATATCCAACAACCCTCGCGTGCCAGATAAGGAGCTCGTAGGGGTTGTCTATCCAGAGTGCTTTCGGCTCCTGGAAGGCTATGCCGACATACCTCCTAACTATGTCTCCCTGCCTAGAGACAGAATATCCGTGGACATAGATATCGCCAGAAGTAGGCTTGTATATAGTTGCCGTCGTTAAAAGTGTGGTAGTTTTCCCGGACCCGTTTGGCCCTAGGAGGCCGAAAATTTCGCCCTCGTATATTTCTAGGTTTAAGCCATCGACTGCAACGGTTTGACCAAAAGTTTTCACGAAATCTTTTATCTTCACGGCTACGTTTCCCATAATGATTTCATACAACATAATGCTCTATCAAAATATTAGGTTTTTGTTAATAAGATGTCTTCAGAAATTTCTAAAGAGCTAAAAAGGCATTTCATTATTTTTGGGAAGATATGGACTCCAACAGCTTCCTGGCGTCTTCGCTGAGCTTGTATCCGATAGACGGCTTTCCCTCGAATGTCAAAAGTACTGGGCTGAGAAGCTTTCTTGAATAGAGAGATTTCAGTGCCTCAACTATTTGCTGTTTTTCCTCTTTGAGCTCGGAAACCAAAACTAGGTGCGCCACTTCGCCGCCATGGCTAGCTATTAGGCTTAATATGCGTCGCTGTATAGGAGACAATTCCTCACGGGCCACCTGAAGTAGCCTTGGAGACCCACACACTCTGCACTTGTATGTGTTGGAGTGGTTTAATGCACCACAACTTGGACAAAGCCAGGCACCTCTTGCCGTGGCTCTTTTCTCTGTAGATGACTTTAAAGAGCTGGCTGTTTCGATAGTATAGCCCAGTTCCCGGAGAAGCTTCTCGTACTTGCTCCTCTCCTTCTCGAGCTTCTCAATAGAATTTTTCAGCGAATCTACAACACATCTAAGCCAGTCATGTCTCTTGATAAGGATTTCAACCCTCACCTTGTCTATGGATTCAACGTTTTCCGGGATAAATCCAAATGCTAGAGGCTCCACGGCTAAAGCCTCTTTACAAAGAGGAGTGGTTGCAACATCTATATTAATTGAAAGTTCTTTTGATGCGAAGGAGCTACCAGAAGTTATCAGCTTCAACAGCACTTTCTGGATAAGCGTGTAGATATTTGTGAAGAGCAGTGCAAGCATTATTGATGTTAGAATAAATATGATGTAGCCATAGAAGACCTGAATTGCTTGACCCAGGAAATAAAGGCTAAACAACAATGCAGAAAAAATCGCACTAACAAGTATTCCAACAGTTAATATAAACGAGAACACGTCTAAAAAGGGGTAAAGCCTCAAAACCTTCTCGGCACCTCTAACAAAGAGGTATCTTCCCTCTATGACCGTTAAGTCGTCTATAGAGACACTTGGAAGGCTTCTAATACCTCTTGATACGGCTTCCTCAATGCTTTCAAGCCCCTCTTCGCGTAGAATCGACGCATATGTTTGATATTGTCTTGGAGAAGCCACGTTGACATAGCAAATGCTAAGCCGTGGCCTCTTCTGGGGCTTCATCTTGAGCAATGCGAGAACGAAAGAAGAATGCATGGCCCACGGCAGAAAGTCTTTGGATAGGTAAAGTTTTACCTCCCGCAATGTAAATCACTAATTTTTATTATTAAGAACTTTTATTTTAATTTTTATCTAAATGGAGACCACTATATCTCCAAAGTTTCTATACACCAAAAACATTCCCCGTAAAATGCCAAAGAAACATCTCTTTTATCTCTACGTCCCTCACTAGCATCTAGCAATTCTACGAGAACGCACAACGTTATTAAAACACCCTTTTGATCCCCGCAATACCGTCAAAGTCCCTGTCGTTCGAGATTATCGTGTCTATGCCTAGCTCAAGCATTGTTGCTAAGTGTATCCTGTCCTCGTAATCCCTTGGTTTCTCAAGCTTCTCGGCTATGCTAAGGACACTTACCGTGAGTGGCACCAGCTCTACACCTACCTCGTCCAGAATTGATGCTATATTCTCGAGCCTCGTAAGAACGTAGAGTATCCATGCACTAAGCGATGAAGTTACCAGGTTACCGCTCCACCTCGCAATATAAGTCTTTGCACGTTCGCCAAAATCTGGGTGTGCTGTCAAGTAATAGTAGAGAACATTAATGTCAACGTATATCTTTTCGGAAGAGCTTCTCCGTCTCGGTCTTAGCTGCATCATCAATCTCCTCTGGACTCATGGACTTTGCAGGGGCAACTAACCCGTAGTACTTGTCCACGGCCGGCTTAACCGGAATCAAGACTATCCGATCTGCTTCTACCTCGATCTTAAAGCGTCTCCAGGGTACCCTTCGTCTTACATTGGCTGGGATATAGACACGGCCTGATCCGTCGATCTCTACGATTTCCATGAGGCTTTCTTATGGTAATATTATTTACCATAATATATGTTTTTTGGCTAGATAAAGGATGTTATACGAAAAGGATTCAGAGCTAAGTTACCAAAAGGGGTGAAAAATATTGTTTAAAAGAAAATATTTAAGCTTCAATTGGTCCTTGTTTCAGGGATTCTAGGAATGCTATCCTTTTCTCTATGGGTGGGTGGGTTGCTAGGAGCTCCTCTAGGCTTATGAAAGGCTCGGCCAGTGCATAGATGAAGAACATTTTTAGCTTGCTGTCGTCTATCCTTGCTTTGGCTACCCTGTACCTATTGTAGAAGGCGTCGAGCGAGGCAAGTGCAGATATCATTGCGTCTGGCGAGGTGACCTTTGCCCCGTGGGCGTCTGCGTAGTGTTCACGTAGCCTTGATAGCGCCAGTACAGCAAGCTGTATAATCACGCTGATTACTATTAGTGCTATGCCCGCTAGGAGGAATAGGATGCCGTTTCCCCTCCTGTCTCGGTCACCGTCGTAGCGATAGCTAGAAGAATATATTCCCGTATACATTAGGAATCTTCCAAGGAAGTATATGACTGAGGGTATCAAGCCAAAGATGAGCATAATGGTGTTGTCCTTGTGCTTGTGGTGTCCAAGCTCGTGTCCGATGACTGCTTCGAGCGCCTGCCCCCTAGCGATGCTGAGCATGCCCTCCGATACTGCAACATAGCTACCGAATAGTGGCGAGGAATATGCGAAGGCGTTAGGCTCCTTCATGCGTGTAGCTATAACTGCCTTTGGAGGCTTCATTCCGGCCCTAGCAGCAACATTGTTAACTATCCCCTGGAGTTCTGGGTCGGGCTTACACCCATAGATCAAGTTTATTAGGAGCGGAGAGAAGAGCCACGAGAAAAGGGAAGGAAGAAGCGCAAAGACAACTGCAAGCATGACCAGCTGAGACGTTACCTCCCAGCCAATAAGCTCCGAGAGGCCCATAACGACTAGCCCAAAGCCCCCGATAACTCCCGCCATCGTCGCGATCATGGACGACCTAAGTACACTTAGCCCGCTCGGCGTGGGGGACAAGTATTTACCAAAGAATACTGGAGCCGTGACTAGGACAGCCATGGAGAGCATGTAGCCAAAGAGGTCTAGAAGCCACCATGCACCCACGGGTGCATAGTAGGCTGGGAAAAGGCCGGGAGCGAACGCATAGATCAGCACTGCGAAGACTAGTGCAAGGGAGGCTAAGCTCAAAATTAGCAGTATTTTCTCCTTCATATGTACCGAATAAAATATTTTCCCTCATGATTTAAACTTTATGGACGTGGACTCCTCTCACCGCCACAAGCATAACAATTTTTAGCCCCACCAAACAAAGTCTACTCGTGACAAGAACTTTTGTGGGATGCTGCGGATTCCCGACTGGCAGGAAAAAGTACTACACCTTGTTCAACGTTGTCGAGCTTCAGGAAACATTCTACAACCCCCCCGACATAGAGAAGCTGGCAAAGCTAAGACAGGAGGCTCCAGAAGGGTTCATCTTCACGTTGAAGGCTTGGCAGGCAATAACCCATCCACCAGACAGCCCTACGTGGAAAAAATCAAAATTCAAGCCCCGGGAAGACCATAAAGACAAATACGGCTACCTAAAGCCCACAAAGGAAGTGTTCGAAGCCTGGGAACTAACCGCTGAGGCGGCGAAAACACTCAAAGCAAAAGTCGTCGTCCTGCAGATGCCGCCTAGCTTTAACGCCTCAGAAGAAAACATCAGGAATGCCGAAGACTTCTTCTCAGCTATCGAGACAAAGGACTTCGTCGTAGGCTGGGAAGTGAGGGGAGACTGGAGCCAGAACCCCCAAAAGCTAAGAAGATTACTAGAAAAATTCGAACACGTCGTCCACGTAGTAGACCCATTTAAGGCGCTACCCGTCATCGAGCGGGAAACAACCTATTTCAGGTTACACGGCATAGGCAAGGGCGAGGTAAACTACAGGTACAAATATACTGATGAAGACCTAGAAAAGCTCTGGAACATAGTCCAAAGATATGCAGAGAAAAGCGCAGTTTACGTCATGTTTAATAATGTATACATGCTCCAAGACGCACAGACATTCATGGAAAAATACCTTAAAAATAGTTAACATCCTTTGCGCGCGCTAAATTAAAAGAAAGCAAAATATTAATATTGAAGTTTCAAAAAACATTTACATATGAATGGAGAACCATACAAGAGCAAAAACATAGCCCTCATACTTATTTTCTCCGGCGTCCTCCTAATAATAACTGTCTTTGTCCTTGCAGTCCAATTCGCACTTGTATACCAGAGACCAACTGTCTCGGGAGACCTCTCGGCCACCATTGGCGTCCTGACTTCCGAGGCCCTGTACCTCTTAGCAAAGGCGGTCTTTCTCTCCGTTGGAATCGTTGCGGCCGCCCAGCTCCTCAAGTACGGGGTCGAACTAGCCAAGGGAAAACAGGATGAACAGTAGCGGGCTCCTATTGTCTCTGGCCTCTCTTTTGCTTGTCGTCCTTGCACTAACACCTTTCATCGAGTTCGCGGGAGATCTTTCCAACAGAAACATAGTGGACATTGCCTGGAAACCCCTAGAGACGGAAACCCAGGGCGTCAAGGTAGGCCTCACCTTGACGTATAAGGGAACGGTCCCCCTTACAGACGTAAACCTAAGAATAGAGACGTTCTGCGGTGGAAAAACGTGCCAGAGCCAGGAAGCCTCGACCAAAGCTCTAACGAGAGGCGAACGCCTAGACATACAATTTTTCGTACCCTTTAACGCCTCTAGCGTAAGGATAAGCTTCGAGTCAAAAATCGCGGGACTCTACACGCTTAAGGCAGTAACAGAGACAGGGGTGCCTGGCTACGGCTTTCCCGGTTAAAGACTACAGCTTGCCACGAGAAGTCCTACTAGCCCTCTGGGGCGCAGTGAAAACGGCCGTCTCCATGCTTTTATGGCTAGCCTTCCCAATAATTCTCCAGACGATTGCCCCCAGATACATATCCATGCCAAGCCTCTCCCTTGTCCTATTCTTTACATATGTATCTGCAGTTACAGGAGCTATAGCCTCGATCCTCAAGCCCACGGCATTCAAACCCCTAGTCTCAATGATCCCTAGGATCCTAGGCTTCCTCCTAATTGCCAGCACGGGAACAAACATATCTATAGACGTCCAAGGAACAAGCATCTATCTAGACTTGTCCCCGATATTCTACCTACTCTTGTTCCTATTCGTCCTATTGCCGACACTCCTCGAAGCAATATTGACGTTTACCTGGTGGCTGGAGAAAAGCTAGGCAAATATTTTTTAGCGACCAAGACAAAGCCAGAATTATGCAAGCCAAGAAAAAGATACTCGTAGCAGGCCTAGGAGAAGTAGGCTCGGCCGTCTACCAGGTCGCTAGGGAGTCCGGTAGGTTTGAAGTTTATGGATACGATATAGACCCCTCGAAGACAGTTAACCAGCTCGGCGAGGTGCCCGTCCCAATAGACTTTCTACACGTAGCCGTCCCCTACTCCCAGAGATTCATAGACATCGTTTCGTCATACGTCGAGAAGCTAAAGCCAAGGGCAGTCTTCATACACTCAACTGTCGCCCCGGGCACAACTAGACGTGTATACGAGAAGCTAGGCATACCCACAGTCTATACTCCCGTCAGGGGCAAGCACCCAAACCTAAAGCAACACCTCTACTTCTGGCCCAAGTGGGTCGCAAGCCTGCCAGAGTCCTTCGCCGAGGAGGCTGGAAGACACCTAGAAGAAATGGGCCTAAAAGTAAAGCGTGCAGACAAGCCCGAGTCCCTAGAGCTGGCCAAGCTATGGGAAACAGTATACAGGGCGATAATGATCGCCTCATGGCAGGAGCTACACAGAGCCTCAGCCAAGTTTGAGGCAAGCCTCCCAGTAATAGCAGAGTTCATAGCAGAGGTCCACGAGGTCCTAAAAGACAGGCCAGTATACTTCCCAGACTATATTGGGGGACACTGCCTCATACCCAACACCGTCATACTCAACTCTACGTTCCCCTCAAAGCTCTTCGAGTTCGTCCTAGAGTCAAACGAGCAACGCAGAAAAGAGCTACAAGACGAGAGGGTCAAAAGGGAAGTAGAAGAGCTCAAGAAAATCTTCCTAAAGCTGACAAAGCCAGACTACTACTCCGGGGGAATATAAAGGCAAAAATTCTTCAATAATTTCTGAGACACATCCCTTGATTTTCATTTTTAAACTTTTTTAAACGATAAATATTTAAGGGTAAGGAATTATATTTATATTACCGGTGAAAAACATGAAGAGAACCGGGGTCAGCCCCGTAATAGCCACACTCCTACTAATAGTTATAGCAGTAGCAGCGGCAGTCCTAGCATACATATGGATAATAGGATACCAAGGAACACTAACACAGCAAGCAAGCACAGCACAACTACAAGAAAGAATAAAAATAGAGGCAGTACAATACGACTCCGGAACGAACACTTTAACTGTTTACGTCAGAAACATCGGAGACGTAAATGTAGTAATTGACGCATTATATCTATACGATAAAACGGGAACTGCAATTGGACAAAGCACAGGTGTAGGCCTTACTCTCAACCCAGGAGAGGTAAAGAGCGGAACTGTTTCACTAACTGGAGGTCTCACCTCTGGACAAACCTACACTGTTAAGGCTGTAACACAAAAGGGTACTGAAGCTACCTATACTTTCACATACAGGACTTAAGGCAAATAGCTTCACATAAAGTATATTTTTCTTTTTTGTCTTCTTTTTCTCATGGTTAGGAATATTGTTGAATCTGTACGTGAAGAGTTTAACAGGATGCATGGCAGTGAGGCACAGGTCAAAGTTGTGGAGTGGCTTGGCGACGGGTTTGTCGCGGAGTTTGTTGGTAGCTTTTGTGTGACTTGTGGCTTCTATGACTACTTCGAGGACTTCGCGTTGATGCTGGCTAAGAGGGGTGTAAGGGTCGGGATTTTGCGTGTGGACGAGTTTGAGGGTGGTGCTCGTGTTGTTTACCGGTTCTTGAAAGAGGGTGAGGAGCAGAGGTTTGTTCCTGAGAGGGTCGTGTTGATATATGAGTGAGGGCGCCTGTTCAAGGGTTTTTGAAAAAGTTAGCAGGGCTGTCGCGGAGCTTGACTATGCGGGTGCGGAGGCTGGGGTTGCCGAGGCGCTGGGGCTGGGCTGTGATGTCTATAGGCTTGTGGAGGAGGGTCTGCGTAGGGGGATGGTCGAGGTTGGGGCTAGGTTTGAGCGTGGGGAGTACTTTTTGCCTGAGCTCGTGGAGGCAGGGGAGCTCTTTAACTCTTTGATGGAGAGGTATGTTTTGCCGAGGCTTTCGACGCATGCTGGTGGTAGGAGGGGGCTCGTTGTTATTGGGACTGTTCGTGGGGATATCCATGACATTGGGAAGAACCTTGTGGCTTTGATGCTCAGGGTGAACGGCTTCGAGGTTGTTGACTTGGGTGTGGACGTGTCTCCCGAGAGGTTTGTGGAGGCCGTGAAGAAGTATAGGCCGGACATTTTGGGTATGAGCGCGCTCTTGACTACTACTATGCTTGAGATGAGGAATGTGATAGATGCCTTGAAGTCTGCGGGCCTAAGGGACAAGGTGAAGGTCATTGTTGGTGGTGCGCCTGTAACGGAGGAGTTTGCCAGGGAGATCGGCGCGGACGCCTATGGCCGGGACGCTGTCGACGCCGTGGAGAAGTGTATAAGGCTCTTGGAGAAACATACATAATTTAAGTACATCGTGATATTTTGTTTTTTGTGGCTAGACAGCTCATAGCAGAGTTTAGGGCAAGGGCTGGGGAATACGTTGAGCAGAAGCGGTTTGACCTAGAGCATGTCTCTAGGAGGGTTGCAGAGCTAGAGAAAGAGTATGGCGTACATTTTGACCCTTCTAGCCCTCTGCCCGACGAGTCTCTCGGCAAGGCCGTCTTCGAGGCAGGCTTCACGCTTGCAGTTGAGGCCGGGCTCTACATAGTGGACGAGTCTCGTGTCGCAAAGTTCAGCGAGGAGGAGTTGCGGGAGGCCCTGAAGAGTGCAAGGAATAGGATTGTAGTCGGAAGGGGCCGCGACGCGAGGAAACTTGGCTATAGGGAGCCTGGTGACAGGGTATTCGTGTTTGGGGGCCTCGCTGGGACCCCTACCCCACTAGAGTTTTTTGTCGAGTCTGCCGCTTCATATGCTCTTGTCCTGAGGGTTGACGGTATCGACCATGGAAGTGTGCAGACCGTGATGGGTGAGATGGTTCGTAGTGGTGCGCCAAGCGAGGTGTTGGCTGGCTTGAGGGAGATGGAGTCGCTTAGGAGCGCGCTTAGGATGGCTGGGAGGCCGGGTATGCATGTACTCGGGGCTGAGAGCAGCGTAGGTTCTGTGGGTAGCCTGGGAGCCATGTCTTTGGGCTTGCTCCGCCGGGGCGACGCACAGCTCCTGCCGGTCTTGAACGAGTTGAAGACTGACTATCACCAGCTAGTGAAGGCATATGTAGGCAGTCTAAGAGGGGTGCTGGGCGCGGCGCTCGTGGATCCAGTTGTCGGCGGGTTTGCGAGGGGGCCGGCTGGCTCGGCAATTGTCTCCGTGGCAGAGATTCTGCTTGCAATGGTCGCCTATGATGCGAGCTATTTCCTTGTCCACCCCGTCCACATTGTCAAGAAGGCTACTTCTACGATTGAGTGTATGTGGGTCGAGTCGGTCGTGGGGCTGGCTAACAGGTATATGAGGCTCCCGCTCGTTGGGGATGTGTGGCCGGCCAATGGAGGGGGGACAAGGGAGTATCTCTATGAAGTAGCCGCGAACACGCTTGTAGCGGTTGTTTCCGGGTTAAACCTTCTGGGACCTGTCCCGGAAAACGGTACACAGCCTAATGGTGGCGGAGTTGATGCCATGTTTATGGCTGGCCTAGCTGACAGAATGGTCGAAGAAAATGTAGGCTTTAACAGGGCGTGGGGCTTCGCTGTGGAGCTCTACAAGAGATATGAAGCCAGGATCGTGAGCCCCGATCCAGGGAAGCCTTTCTGGGAGCTTTACGACGCCAAGAAAATAGCTCCGCGGAAAGAGTGGCTCGAAACAATAAATGAGACTATTAGAGAAATCGCTCAATACATCTAAAAATAAATACGTCAGAAAAAAAATAAATAATACTGACTCATAATATTTTCATGCCCCTACAGGCTCCCGTAGGCTACACTATTTCTTATGACAAGGATACAGGAAAACTCGTCCTTGAAATCTTCGATCTAGAGATGATAAAAGAAGAGAAAGAAGAGACAGTAATGGGCCGTTTAGCTGAGCTTCATTTTGAGGGAGAAACGGCTCCAAAGCATCTCAAAATTATGTTTCCAGACTATAAGAGCTTGGTAGCCTATCTCTTGTACAGCGTACTTTACAAGTAGAAAATAGGAAAAATTGTAGCTAGGAAGCTTGGTTTTAGGTAGCTATGACTGCGCCCCCTGTCCTTATTACTTCTATTACTTCTTCTGGTGTAACTTCCTCTTTTGGCGTGTCGAGTATTTTTCTCCCGTGGTCTAGCACAACTATCCTGTCTGAAACTTCGTAGACGTGGTAGATATTGTGAGAGATCAGTATGACGCTTACTCCCTGCTTCTTCACGTCTAGTACGTGGTCCAGGACTTTCCTTGTTTCGCGGACCGAGAGGGCGGCTGTAGGCTCGTCTAGTATAAGTAGTTTTGCTTTGAAGTGCATCGCTCTAGCTATGGCTACGCTTTGCCTCTCGCCTCCGCTTAACTTTGCGACCTTTTCTTGCGGTGACCTTATACGTTTGAGCCCTATCTCTTGGAGTATTCTGCCTGCTTCCTTCTCCATTTTCTCTTTGTCTAGAACCTTGAAGGGCCCAATCTTTTTTAGTGGCTCTCGTCCCAGGAATATGTTCCTATCTATGCCCAGGAGATCTATGAGTGCTAGGTGCTGGTAGACTATTTCTATTCCCCTAGCCCTGGCCTCGCTGGGGTGCCTGAAGACGACTGGTTCTCCCTCGAAGAACATTTGTCCAGCGTCGGGCTGGTATACCCCTGCAATTATCTTTACCAATGTGGATTTGCCGGCGCCGTTGTCGCCCACGAGTCCAACAATTTCAGCCTTTTCCACGTGGAAGTCGACTCCACGCAACGCCTCAACGTGCCCAAACCTTTTCACTATGCCCTTCATTTCGAGGAGCATGTTGCCCGCCATTTTTTCACCCGCTTGTCACGTATTTCTTGACTATGAAGAGGTTTATTACGGTCGCAATTATCAGTATGATTCCAATAAACGCGCTGTACCAGTAGGCGGGCGCCTGTGCCAGCACGAGTCCGACACGGGTCATCGCTATTAGGAAGGCTCCCAGAAAAGTTCCGGAGATGCTTCCATATCCTCCCGTGAGGAGACAGCCTCCGAGAACAGCAGAAGTAATGGTCTCTAACTCTAGTCCCTGGCCCAGAGTAGGGTCAACGACCCTGAAACGGCTGAGAGCCATTAGTCCGGCGAGGCCGGCTAGCAGAGATGATACGCCAAAATTCGTCAGCTTAACCTTGGAAACCGACACGCCTAATTCGCGTGCTGTGTTGCTACTTGCGCCAACTGCATATGTCCAGTTCCCGTAGGGTGTCCAGTCCAAGATAAAGGCGAATATGGCTGTTAGAACTAGTAGCCAGACGGCGCTTGTCCTTAGACCCAAATCTCCAATGGGCCCGTTCAGGACATATGTTAGCCAGTGGTCTCTTTCAAGCCTCACTGGGAAGCCTCCTGTTACGGCCAAGAGTATGCCCCTGAGAAACATCATCATGCCGAGTGAACTGATAAAGCTTGGGATCCCAGTTTTAATAGTGATATACCCAACGGTGACACCTATACCGTAAGCGACGAGAAGCATGATAATAGATGCGGCCAGCATGTCTACGCCCCACAGGTTTACCATGAGGACTACACCCATTGGTACCAATGCATAGACCGAGCTAATAGATAGGTTAAATTCACCTGTTATCATCAGAAAAGCTACACCTATGCTTGCCACTCCAAGTTCTCCTGCAAGCGTGAGTATGCTGTAAAGGGTGGGAACTGTGAGGAACTTGTCTGGAACCCTCACTATAAAGATCAGTGCTATTGAGAAAAAGCTGGCAAGGACACCTATTTCTGGATGTCTAGCAATGAATCCGTGGGGTTTAACATTTTTACCAATACTCATGGTTTACACCTAGAAAAAAATATTATTTTTTGATGAGTTTTACGCTCCACCAGTGGTAGCAATCTGTTTCCTGACAGTTTCTAGTCTAGCCTTGTCAATGACTGTAGGACCAGTCGGAACCTGTGGAGGCGGGATGATGCCGTACTTGACGTAGAGATACATGAAAACTACGGGTAGGAAGCCCTGAGCGTATGGCTGTTGGCTGACTGCAGCGTCAAGCTCGCCGGCATCGATTGCCTTCAGAATTGTGTCGTCAATGTCTACTGTTAGGAGGTGTACTTTTCCTGTCAGCTTCATTTCCCTTAAAACTTGTAGGGCTGGGTGTGCGCCAAGCGGCCCCAGCGTGAAAATTACGTCGGTGTCTGGGTGTGCTGTTAGATAGCTCTTGAAGGCCTCTGCAGCTTTGGTCGGGTCTGTTGTGATGTCTAGCTTTTCAACTGGTGTTCCTGGATATGCCTGTGTAATTGCATCAGTTATTCCTTTTGCTCTCGTCTCTAGACCTATGTGTCCAACCTCGTGTATGCCTATAACCACGCGTTTAGGCTTGTAGCCCTTGTCGACTAAATATTTTGCCAAGTAGTAGCCTGCGTCGTACTCGTTTTGTCCAACGTAGCTTAGGTAGGGTATCCTCTGGTTAACGGGTCTTGGATCAGGGACGTTTACAGCTATTATGGGTATGCCTTGTGATATTGCTGAGCGTGCAGGCTGGTCTAGGGCGTTGTAATCTGTGATGGTTAATATTATCCCGTTTGGTCTAGCGGCAATAGCGCTGTTTAGGAGGTCTACGAGTGCCTGTACGCTGAATTTTTCGGGGCCAGAGTAGACAACTTTAACGTTTAAGAGTTTGGCTGCGTCCTGGGACCCTTTTATGACTGGGGCCCACCATGGGTCTGCGGGTCCACCGTGTGAGACATAGTAGAATGTGTATTCAGGCGCAGATGGGGCTCCTCCGCCCGCCTGTTTTAGTTTTTCTTCTAGCTCGGCGTACTTGGAATACGGAACCATTGTTGTTGCTGCAAATCCGTAGCCGATTATGGCGCCGATTATTAGTGCGATGATGGCGAGAACGAGGGTCTTGGTCGTTGGGCTTGTTTTTTGTTGTGACATGTTTATCGTTTACATTTTTAAAATATAACCCTTTATTAAGGTAGCCAAAAAAATTTAAAAATATAAACTGTTATTTGTGAATGTTAATCTCTAGGCTTCCTAGAAGTAGTTCTAAATATTTTTGGACTGTTGGTTCTCTTTTTGCATCCTCTGGGAGCACTTTGTCGAGCTCGGCCATGAGGAGGAGTCTTTTTGCTTCTAGTTCTGTAAGGGCCCTGCTCTGGAGGTAGAAGAGCTTGGCGGGGTCTAGTGGGCTCTGTGATGCTGAGTGTTGTGCTTCTGCGGCGTCGTCTGACTCTATTTCTAGTGTAGGGGCCGCGTAAACTTTGGAATTGGGAGTTAGGGGTATGAGTCTAGATGATAGCTTGCCTCTGGCTTCCTGCGAGCCTCTGTGTATACGGATTGTCCCCTTGTGTGCTAGTTCGCCGTTGTGTGAGATTCCTGCGAGCCTTATCTCTGCCGCTGTGCGTGGTGCCTTTATGTAGGCGTTTGTCTGTATGCTTGCGGACCTGTTTTGTGGTGTTGCCACTGCATATGATGAGATGTACGTGGCGTTTTCTTGGTCGAGGAATGTTTCTGATTCGAGGTGGAGGGTTCTTCCTGGGACAAGTATGTGTGTCTCTTTTAGGGTCGAATTGGGTTCTAGTCTTGTAGCCTTGAAGAGTGCTGTTGCAGATTTTGGCGAGTCTATGACTATTATCGAGATTTTTGCTTCTGCCTCTTTTCTCGTTTGAATATTTAGTGATAGTGTTGAGAGGCCTTCTGAGTCCTCGGGGGAGAGTAGTAGCAGTGTTGCAGAGGCTTTTCCTTCGAGATAAATATTCAGGTGTGCGGAGTAGGTGTCTGACAGTGGTTTTTCTATTAGGAGGACTTTTTCTTCTCCTCTAATTTCAATAGTTGTTGACGTTGAAAGGTTCTGGAAGTGGAAGGCTGGCAGCCTCGTGTCTATGTTTAGGGGCCAATCTGCTTCCTGCTTGTGTGGGGCCATGTCTGTGGGTATTTTTAGGTGGGGTTTTACGAACAAGAGCTTCTCGTTTACACCGAGCCTAGCGGCTCTCCTAGGGTTTTGTAAGTATTCTTCGAAGATTTGCCACTTTGCATATGACTTTGTCGTTGGCGAGTCGGCTATGTACTGGTAGGGAAGAGTTAGGTATGACTGATTCATGCGTAGCCACCTATTTCCTCGAATTCTAGCTCTAGGACTTTTCTGAAGACCATCTGGTACTCGAATGGGAGCTTGCCGAGGATGTCGCCGACGTAGCCCAGGACTATTAGCCTCCTCGCTTCTTGTTCCTTGAAGCCCCTGGTCTCGAGGTAGTAGAGTATGTCTTCGCTTATCCTCCCGGTGGTTGCCTCGTGTACGACGTAGGCCTCTTCTTCTTCGACCTCGTTCTTGGGGTATGTGAATGCTTTTGACTCTTTGTCCATTATTAGGCTGTCGCACTTGATGCTCGCAGTAGAGTTTTTTGCCCCCCTGGCTACCTTTATTAGACCCCTATAGACAGAGACGCCTCCGTTTGAGCTTATGCTTTTGCTTATGACTTCGCTTTGTGTGTTAGGGGCTAGGTGGTAGACTTTTGCTCCACCATCCTTCCAGACGGGCCCCTTTGCAACTGTGATGTTGGCTATTGAGACTCTTGCGTTTCTGCCCTTGAGGATGGCTGATGGATAGACGTAGCTTATCTTGCTCCCGATGCTCCCCTCAGCCCACTCGACGACTGCACCTTCTTCGACGAGGGCCCTCTTGTTGTTGAAGTTAACTAGGTTCTTGCTCCAGTTTTGTACCGTCGTGAATTTGACGTGGCTGTTCCTGTGGGCGTATATCTCGACCATGCCGTTATGGAAGCTGTATCTCTTGAACAGGGGGGCAGAACAACCCTCGATGAAGTGGACAAAGCTTCCCTCGTCTGCAACGACTATTGTATGCTCCATTTGGCTTTCTAGCTCGCTTGCTATGAAGAAGAATGCCTCTATTGGGGCCTCTACCCTGACATTTGGCGGCACATAAAGGAATACGCCTCCGCTCCAGAGGGCTCCGTGTAGTGCTGCAAACTTGTGGTCGCTGGGTGGGAAAACCCGCATAAAATACTTTTGTACCAGGTCTGGATACTTTGCAACGGCTTCACTCATGTCCATTAGGATTACTCCTTGTTCCTCGAGGAACTTCTTGAAGGCCAGATAGATATTTTCGCTTTCGAGCTGTGCCGATAGTCCTGCCAGAGCCCTCTTCTCTATCTCTGGAAGCCCGAGCCTCTCGTAAACCTTCCTTATGTCTTCCGGCAACTCGTCCCAGCTTGAAGCCCTCTCGTAGCCGAGCTGTATATAGTGGGTGAGCTCTTCTAGGTCTAGCTCCTCTACGCCGACAAGCCAATTCGGTGTGGGAAGTTTCTCGAATAGCTCGAGACTTCGAAGCCTCAGCTTAAGCATCCATGGGGGCTCCTTTTTGGCTCTTGATAATTCTTCTACCAGACTTCTAGAGATCCTGCCCCTCAGAGAGAGCTTCGGCCTAACCTTTAGTGAGTCTAGGCTTATGTCTGTAAGGGTTAAAGACTCGAGGAGCTCTGTCTTGCTCATACCAACCCCTGGTATCCCTTCTCCTCAATAACATCTAGAATCTCCAGCCCGTCCACGGCTACAACGCCGCCGTTCATCATGACTACAACCCTGTTGGGTCTGAGAAGCCTGAGTGCCGCAATGTTATGAGAAATGTAGAGAACCCCTACTCCACTGCCTGCAAGCTCCCTTGTCTTGCCAGTTAGAAGCCTGACACCCTCTATGTCTAGGCCCGAATCAAGCTCGTCCAGTATGAGGATTTGTGGCTTGAAAAGCAAGGCCTGAGCAAACTCTAGGCGTTTCTTTTCGCCTCCTGAGAAGCCTTCATATAGGTTCCTGGAAAGGTAGTGGTCACTTAGCCCGACCTCTAGCAGAGCATTGTTTATATCATTGATGCTTGCCTCTATTCCTCTCTTTGTAGTCATTTCCTGCAGGAACATTCCAACAGGGAGACCGCCTATATCGGGCGGAGACTGGAAAACAAGGAAAATACCCTTATAGGCTCTTTCATGCGGCTTTAGGCTCGTTATGTCCTCTCCGTGTAGAAGAATCCTCCCATTCTCAACTTTGTAGTTTGGATGCCCCATCACGGTGAATGCCAGGGACGTTTTGCCGCTACCGTTTGGACCAATGAGTGCCACTACTTCTCCTTTGGATACATCGAGGGAAACATCTTTAAGGACTTTTCTTGATGCTACAGATACTGTTAATTTTTCTATTCTAAGTCCCGTGTTCTCCATGACATTGTCATAGAGTAACGTATACTAAACTTATTTAAGGATTTCTCGACTAAGAACAGAGAATGGGTTATCAGAATTATGACTGTACACGCATCTTAAGAACATTTTTTATCTCGGCACTTATGTAGAGGGCTATACCTCCAAGCAACATGAGGAGGCCGGCGACAGGTGCAGGGATAAGAAGTATCGAAGCAGTTATTAGCGCGAAAAGTCCGGCCATTCTATAGTTTCCTTCGTTTGAATAGTGCTCATTAAGGACTGAGCATAGCGCGGCTCCCGCAAAAGAGAGTATCGAGAAAAGAGATAATTCAAGGAATTGTCTACTGAAGAATGGTAAGCCGTGTAGGTATTCTGTGAATAATTTTAGTGCCCAGAAGATCCCGTAGACTATTCCTATAAGTATGCCTATCCTTACAGAGATTTCTCCGAGCCTCGCCATTGTTGTTGCAGCTTGTAGCCACGTCTGTGTCTCGCTAGACATAGCGTACCCTTAGATGTCTTTCTAGGGGAACACTTATATATCTTTCTATCATTACAGACCGGAGATCATGCCAAGTGGCAGTCGTTTTGCCGCCACAACGTATGGCAAGGCATCAGTCGTTATACTTCTTGGAATAGTTACAGCTCTCATAAGCAACCTGATAGGCCTGAACCTTCAACAATCCCTAGCACTAACAGTTTTCCTTGTAATGATCTATGCAACATTGTTGCTCTGGAGCCAAAGGTTGCCGTTCGCATTCCTCGGCATTTTTCTTCTATTCTTTTTAGGCCTCTTAGACACGGAATATTTCGTTGAACATTCTCACCTAGATGTAATAATGTTTCTGATAGCCATGATGACTGTTATAGGATACCTGGAGGAAGACAAGTTCTTTGAATTTGTCTCGAATGAAATTATAAGGCGGGTAGGGATCAGCTTCAAAATTGTTTTTATGGTGCTATTCTTTCTGTCGGGGTTCTTGGCCCCACTTGTCGACGAAGTGACAGCTATCCTTATAATGTCTTCGATAGCTTTTTCATTATCCGACAGGCTTGGGATAGACCCGTTTCCACTAATACTTTCTTCCGTATTTGCTATAGTGATTGGTGGAACAATGACTCCTTTGGGGAACCCTATCGGAGTCCTTATTGCTTTTGAGTCTGGCTACACCTTCATGGACTTTTTGAGGTGGTCTGCACCTCTTTCTCTTCTTTCCCTCCTAGTGACTTATGTTTTCCTTTCGAGAAAGTACAAAGCCTACATCGAAGAGGCAAATACCAAATTAAGAGAGAAAATTCTCACCAAAGAAGGATTAGGGCGAATCGATCTTCCAAGAAAAATACTTTTCAAAGATATAGTAATTCTCCTGACCACACTAGTCATGCTTGCGTTGCATCATACCCTTGAAGAAGTTATGGGTCTGGAAAAAAACACACTTCTTTTAGGAATCCCGTTCCTCTTAGCAGCAATGATACTGATTTTTGATCCGCAGAAAGGTTTCCACGCGTTTGAGCACAAGGTAGAATGGCCTACGCTAGTGTTTTTCCTATTATTGTTCTCAGCCGTTGGTGCTTTGAGCAAAGTTGGTTTAATAGATTTGGTCTCGAAAACTATCGCCTCTTATGCTTATCTAGGCTTAGAGGCATTAATTGTAGTCTTTGTAGTTACATCTGTGCCTATGACCGCCTTCATGGACAATGTTGTAGCAGCCTCTGTCTTGGCCCAAGTTGTTCACGGCTTGGAGGCTTCTGGGATAAATCCTGCGCCTTTTTGGTGGCTGGCGGTGATTTGCACGGATCGAGCTGGTACCCTGACTCCCATAGGGAGCACCGCCAATATTATAGCAATCGGAATACTTGAAAAAAGATATAAGAAATCTGTGAGTTTCCTAGAGTGGGTTAAATATGGTTTTCCTGTAGCGTTGTTAACAATATCTTTGAGTACGACCCTAATATACTTGCAGATACCACTAATGCAACCTTATCCTTAAAGGCTTTACTCTATTATTGTTTTGAATTCTTCTCCTATGTGGATCTTCTTGCCCCTTATGTAGTCTAGGACTATCCGCCTGATTGGCCTTGGAAGTAGTTCACCTGGGAGAACCCCTTTGAGTCTCTTGCCTTTTACTGCCCTTAGGACGGCGACCAGGCTTAGTGCTGTGGGATAGGTTATGTATGTGGCTCCGGGAAGCACCTTGTTTATTGTTCTCTGTCCGGGGAATAGTATGTATCGGGTTGATACTGCTTTTTCGCCCGAAATGTTCCCGATGGCTTTTACTTGTAGGGCGAACTGCGCGTCTTCTAGGTCTCCTTCTTGCATAACTTTCAAAACGTAGTCCGGCGAGATTGGTGTCTGGAGAACATAGTAGAGGAACTCGCGTGGAGAGACATAAGTTTTCCTTATTTTTATGGGTGTGTCTTCGAAGAATCCTAGCCTGTAGAGGGCGCGGAGCATCTCTATGTCGCTTCCGCCTGCGAGGTAAGCAAAGCTATTGATCTTTAGGAGGCTGGGTATCGTGTATGCCTCGTCGTTTGAGACACTATAACACCTAATGCTACCTATTGGTTCTGGGAAGTTGCATACACGTGCCTCTGCGAATGGCTCCCGGAAAAAGAACTGCTTGTTTTTGTATGCAAGGTCTATCGAAGCCACGTTTAGCATCTCTTCCCTTGACCATGGTATGACAAAAGTGCTTCCTTTTTGGTCCTCAAGAGTCATTATGCTGAGCTCGTCGACTTCTTCTAGGTCCTCGTAGGCTTCACGTGCAAGTATGTTTGCCAGACCCGGGGACACACCCATGTTTATGAGGGCGAGAAGGCCCTGGCTTAAGAACTGTTTCGCCATTGAGAGTTGTTCTGCTCTCTTCCTTTTTCCACCGTAGCATGCAAGGTCGACATAGTTTATGTTTGCTTTTAGAGCTACCGACATTAGCAATGGATTGAGTAGGATCTCTTTCTTGTCTTTCTTGATGAAGGTCGGCAGGGCATTTACGAGGTAATCGTAGTTTGAGAGGGTACCGGAGAATGCTTCTAGATTTAATGCGTCAGCCTCGACTATGGGTATGTCAAGGGGGTCTGGATAAGAAAGATATTTCTTTGCCCTGTCGGGATCCTTGTCGAAGCATGCGACTTCTTCAGCTATTTTTTCAGATGTGGCTAGGCGGGCTATAAGGCTTCCTACTAGGCCACAGCCTATAACTGCTATTTTCATATGGTTCTTGAACCCTGATAAAGTATAAATTGCCTTCGTGTTTTTATTTATTGATTTTAATGTCTCTCTACAAGCTAATCGTGTTTACGGGCCCGAAAGGTGCGGGGAAATCTTCGCTTATAAAGAGCCTTTTCCCCGAGCTAGATGTTCGTTTTGAAGAGCCCTCTTACTACCGTGACTACATGTTGACTGGAGGCCTCGCCGTTAGGGAGGTTGCTGGTCGAAGGGATGCAATAGAGGTAATTATGGCAGCTATAGCTAAGTGGAATATTAATGTTGGACTGCTGGTTGTAGATTCTTCTCGACCGCTTGAAGGTGTTGCCGAGCCACGTTTTCTTGCAGTCATAGAACGGGCAGAGAAAAAAGCGCTTGTAGCTAATAAGGTTGACGAGCAGGGAAGCCAAGTTGCAGAGCTCGAAAAGTTTGCGCTTGAAAAAGGTCTAGAATTTTTCGGGGTATCAACGAAGACAGGCGTGGGGATAGAGGAGCTAAAGAAGTGGATAATTACGGGAGAAAAGACTGTGAAAACGATGCCAAAACCTGTTTCCCTGCCTGTTCCGAAGCCGCCTCTACCTATAGACCTTGTCCCAGTCGTTGCCAAAAAGACTCCAGACAAAAGCAGGCTTACACAGGAAGAGCTCGAAGTTTTAGAGCTGTGTGACGGCAAGAGAAGCATAAGCGAGATTGCCTTTAAAACCGGAAAAAGCTATGGAGACGTTAAGAAGATAATCGACAGTTTAATGGTTAAAGGTTTTATAGAGACCTTAAAAACGAAAACAGTCTAAGCTTTATCTCTAAATTTAGGTGGAATTTTTATATTAGACCACTGATCAATTATTTTGATGGCAACTGAAATAGCTGGCATGTTTTTAAGGCTACAAAAAATGTTCCAGCCTACCGTCCACGTTTTGGTTCCACAAATGCTTTTCTCCTACATGGTTTCAACCGTCGTAAAGGAGCACCCCAGCCCTACGGAGGCAAACAGGGAATTATTCAGGCTTGGTCTCTGGGGAGGTTCAGTAGCTATGCTAAAATTTTCTAAAACGATTAACCCTAAGGATATCTGGCCCAAGAGCTTTGATGTGGGCAAGTTCACTAGCTACGTGAAACTTAATCATGGGGGTGCCTGGTATCTGTTTGCGGGCCACATGCCCGAGATAAATGTCGAGGCCAGAGGACAAAAGTTTATATGGGTCACACTAAGGGAGCTTCCAGGAAAGGAAACCTTCTATAAAATTGAGGCCCCTGAGGGTGTGGATGTTTGGTATTTCCTGGCCGGAAACTATGAAGGGGCAACTCTTACCTTGCTTCGGCTGGTAGGAGAAGAAGAAAAATACTTCACAATGTGGAGACCACTCCCAAGTAGAGACGGAATCGAGGGATTTTATGCTATAAGAGATTTGGGACCCGCCGAAGTAATCCGTACATGCAACGACTTGGACCCTGGATTCTTCAAACTTGTCTCCTGGGAGGATAGTGCAAAGTTTGCAGAAGAACTTTTCGGGATAAAAATCCCTCTCCTGGTGTAGCTATATTTATTCCTTATAAGTCTTTCTTATGCCTAGCTTTACTAAGTGAATGTTCTTGAAGGAAATATTGGCAAATTATCGGGAAAAACTTTTAAGCCTTCCCTTGGGATGACAAGACCTTTAATACTTCTCTCAAAACCCGGTTCCTAGCGTCTTCTAGTCGCTGTGGGTTTAGCAACCTGAACTTTATTCTTGCATGTATAATGTCGCCTCTTATTTCTCGTACTAGTATATCGGGTTCTTCTATGCCTTCCTCCTGTACATCGTCCTGAATAGCCTTAAGAATTTGCTGGAGGACTCTGTTTATGTTTTCGTTATACCTGATAGCGAAGTCGATGTTTACTTCTATGCCGTTGCTGGCCGTTATATTGATGATTTTTTCTTTTAGCATGGTTGAGTTCGGAATATATACGCGCTCGTGATTCAGCGTGAGAACACTTGTGTATAGGTCGTTTATGTCTATCACTCTTCCAACCTGATCACTAATCATTATCCAGTCGCCTATTTTGTAAGGCTTGTACGTCTCGATAAATTGTCTTGCAAAGAGGTTGGGTAGAAAATCTCTTAGCCCTATAACAACAAGTACTCCAATAAGAGCTAAGAAGACTAGAATTGCTTCTAGTCTCAGGTTCAGAAGCTCGAGTGCAAAGAGAAAACCTACAAGATAGATTGTCCAAGACCCGTACCTGCTGAGTATCTCGGAAAGTAGTGGGTTGACTTTGCCTAGGGATCTCCGGACGAGTACTGAAAAAATATAGCCAAATAAGATTGAGAATATTAAAGTAGTTAGGAAGAGGAGGATATTTAGAGGTATCCATTCCAGTAGTAGCGAACTCATACAGCTCCGAATATATGTTCTTTGAGTTTATTTATAGCTTGCTGGGTTCCCGTAACTAGGAGGATGTCGTCGGCCTCGATAACGATGTTCTCGGTCGGGGAAAAATACATATTTTCTCTGAACACTGCGATTGGTTTAACCTCTAACTCTTCGAGAACCTTTATGCTTTGACCAACAAGTGATGAGTCTGGTGGTATTTTTATCTCGGCAATAGAGAAACCGTTTCTGTCATAGATTATTCTGAATTCTGACTCTGTTATCGTCTTAATGAAAACGTCTGCAAACTCGTCTAAACAGATTACGTGGTCTGCTCCGGCTTGAAGAGCCTTTTCTCGATTCTCCGAGTGGTTAAGCCTAACTACAACGGTTGGGACACCGAATCTCTTTTTCGCGATTTCTGCAACTCTAATGTTTACTGTGTCGCTCCCAGAAACCGCGAAGACAACGTCTGCTTTATCCATCTCTGCGTCTTCAAGGAGGGCGATAGAGCGGGCATCTCCACAGTAAACGGTGACGTCTAGGTTCTTAGCTAAAAAGTCACATGTCTTTTTGTTTTTCTCGATAACTATAACCTTGTCTCCCCTGTTTGAAAAGTATTCTGCTATCGAGTACCCGATTCTGCCTCCGCCAACTACAAATATGTACATAGTTATCTCTACTCTAAAACAGGAGTAGGATTTCAAACATTATATTTTTATCGAATATTTGTAGTTATTATTCGGGTATCTTCGGGTTTCTCCTAGCATATGTTACGTATAGTAGAAGGCCAACAAAAAGCCACGTGAAGCCGACTATTCTTCCCTCGGCATGTGTAGCTACCACCATGAGCCACAGCGCTAGGTTGGAGAAGAAGCCAAGGATAGCGCCAACTGGTATGAGCACCCTTCTATTCTTTATCTTTAAAGGCAGGTTGCCGGGAACCATGTATGGCCTATAGCGGTAGGGATCCTTTATTCTCAGAGCTACTACGGACAAATTCACTACCATATAGGATAAGAGCGCGCCAAAGTTGTAAAGGTCGGCTGCCAGCCCCAAGTGACCTGCATATGCTAGAGCAATCTGGATAACGGCGAAAAGGAGAATAGCTTTGTACGGTGTGTGGAATTTTTTATGGAGATCTGTGAGGACACTTGGAAGCATTCTTTCTCGACCCATGGCATACGCCATTCTTGATACACCAACTATTCCCGTGTTTGTAGCCACATAGCAGACAGTCATACCAATTATTGATATCCATACGGCAAGGAGAGCTCCAAAGGGAAGATGCTCGACTACAACCGCGGCTGGGTCCTTTTCTGATGACGCCAATGTTTCCCAGCCGACTACACTTACTGCGAGGGATGAGAAAAGAACAGAGAAAGCTACGACTACTATGGTTACAAGCTTGACGGCCCTCGGAATATTGAGGCCAGCTCTTTTTGTCTCACCAGCTGTTTGCGAAACAACCTCTATACCCAGGTAAGACGCCATTGCAACTGTTGTGCCGTACATGAAGTTGTCCCATGTGGGTGCTGTTCCAAGCTTTATTTGGTCAAAGAAAGGTCTAAAGCTTGTAAGATAACCTATAGCAAGTATGATGGATAGCCCCGTTATATCTATTAGGACTAATACTGCGCTGAATGTTGCGGATTCCTTTATACCTATTACGTTTAGAATTACTAGTATGAGAACCAATATAGAGGCGGTTAATCCAAAGAACTCTCCCTGTTTGAGTACCGGAACTAGGTGTCCAAGATAACCCGTTGTCGACATTGCGAAGATTGACCCTGTAACAACATAGTCGAGGAGGAGTGCCCAGCCAGTAAGAAAGGCAACAAATCTTCCAAAAGCCTTTTCGGCGAAAATCATGCCGCCCCCAGCTTCAGGCATGGAAGAGCTGAGCTCTGCGTAGCTTAGTGCAGTCAGAATATATGAAACACTAGCCACTGCAAAAGCAAGAGGGGTGGCTGCCATTGCATGTGCCGCTACGAGTCCTAGTGTCATGTAGATGCCTGCGCCCACGTCTGCATAGCCAAAGCTGAAGACGCCGAGCAGGCCTATTCTTCTACGTAGTCTCTCTTGGGACTCCCCCATACCTATTACTTTTTATTTTTGCTTTTCAGACTATAAAAATTTTTAAAAAGAGAGTTCTATGGCTCCGTAAACAGGAAGCGTAGCTAAATATAAAGATTAGGTTACTTATTTGTTTTTTGACCATCTGTAGAGTAAATATCCGCCAATTATTAGTGAAACTGCGAGTATAAGCCGCGGAGCTAGAGATATAAATATGAAGCTCATCGATAAAGGCTGGAAACTGTTCGGCTGGGGTTGCTCGCTTCCAGTTAAGGATCGTGATGTATAGAAACTCAGTGATGCTGGGTTTGTTTGAAGTTTGTAGGGCCACACGAGGAGTGCTTGATTAGTATCTAGTTGTATATCGTAGCTTGTATAGTTTCCAAAGAAGCTTTGCATGAGGCCTTGTATTTCGCTAGTTTTTATTGGTTTCACCCGTAGGTCTGAGGGTGAGATATGTGTTTCTAGCTCCTGGGACTGTGTAGCATTTAGAATGCTCATTGCGGTGTAGAGGGGAACTGCGAGAATCTTGAAATAGGCGTTGTCTGACTGGATGCTTATCGAGGCTGACCTTATTGGACTATAAATCAAATATGCTTTTGTCGTGTCCTCTATCATTGTTGAAAAGCCAGTCGCAATGTTTACCGAGCTTACTGACCAGAAGGCTACAAGATATGGGAGTATTATTGACGCGAAAATAGTTAAGAGAAGGATTCCCGTGCCTACAGCTACTAGAATGAGGGCTATCACCTCTACCACAGTTTTGTTTAGTGATTTTGTCTCCTCGTTCATTTTTTCACCATGTATGTTAAGTGTTTCAGTTTCTTTTAGTGGTAGTGTAGTGGTAGGCTCTCGCAGGATCTCGTTTACGTCAATTTTTTCGAGGGGGCCTATGTAGTGCCAAGTTCTACCATGTTTGACATAGACGTATTCTTTGCCTCCAACCATTTTAATAACCACAGATCCCTCTCTTCCGCATTTTGGACACCTGCCTCTCCCTATGCTCCTAGCACTCACGTGAATAATAGTCTTCGAATATATTTAATGGTAGTGTGGTGGTAATTTTTTGCCTACTTGTTTTTTGTGCTATTTATATAGAGGAAGAAGTTAGGCCTCTTTCATTCTTTAAACAAACTTTGCTGTCTCTAATACATGGGACATGTGCCGTGTACTTTTCCTTTCGAAAGAAAGTCGTTTGTGGTTTTAAATTAGCTCGCTTAACAGTGTTGCATGCATTATTGTGAGTGGGATTACTCTGAGGGGCTCCGCATATTTAGCGTTTATTTTCGTGCCATAGACCGCCATGATTAGCCTTATACTGAGCTCCAAGAGTTGCCAGCTTTCCTCGAACTGGCTTCTGTGTTTTCTAAGGGCCTGGAGCTTCTTCTCAATGAGGTCGTCAGCCGGCTGGAAGTAGTTTGGCTTGGACGTATAGTAGAAGATCATTCTTTTGACTGCGTGTGGAGGAGTTCCCCTGCAGAAGTGTGGTAGAGAAGAAAACAGAGAGGCTTCTGAGGCGAGTAGTCCTCCTATTCTGTGGTCGGGGTGTGGCTCGTAGAGTAACCATGGATCTGGGGCAAATACTATGTCAGGCTTTTCTCGCCGTATAACCTCCATGACGCGGCACATCGCATCTCTGGTGTATGGTAGCTCTCCGTCTGGGTAGTCGAGCCAATATATCTTAGATACGCCGATAACCTGGCCTGCTTCTTCTTGTTCTTTCTTCCTTGTTAGCGCAAGCTCTCCTGGAGTGATTGATGGATTGGTTGTTCCCTTGGAGCCGTCTGTAAGTGTTAGATATGTGACTTTTATCCCTTTGTCTGCTAGATAGGCTAGTGTCGCTCCGCATCCGTATTCACAGTCGTCTGGATGGGGCTGTATGCATAGTACATTACTGGTTTCCTCGAAGGGGGAGCTTATTTCTGGGAAAATCTCGAGTGCTATTTTCCTGAGCGCGTTTTCTGACCCTTCTCTCTGGGCTAGAAGCCTTACCTCTTCTTCTAGGCTCATTGCTACTACCATCGTTTATCTTTGCTTTAAAACATATATACATCTTTCATATCTTTGTTAAAGAAGATAAATCCTTTTACATCTTTTTCGTTTTTGGATTCTTACAGCAAGTATATATTTGAGACAAAATAATTAAGCATCGTGTTGAAGGACGAAAGCTATGCTACTTATTACGATTTACTGTACTCTCACAGAAATATTCAAGCAGAAGTAGACTTCATTGAGAAAGTCCTCAGAGAGTGCTCACTAGTACCGGTGAAAAAGGTACTAGACGTTGGCTGTGGCACAGGTATCCATACACTTGAGCTTGCCAAGAGAGGCTACACAGCGGTAGGTGTCGATGTTTCGCCAGCAATGATCGAGGCTGCACGTAGGAAGGCTGTTGGCTTGCCAAACGTTGAATTCGTCTTGGCTGACGCAACCAATCTTAAATTTGACAGAGAGTTCGACGCGGCTATAGCCTTTTATGGTGTTGTAAGCTATTTTAGGGACGATGACTCGCTATTAAAGTTCTTCAACTCTGTCCGCAGGGCTTTGAAGAAGGGGGCTGTCTTCATATTTGACACGTGGAGCCTTGTAGGGGTTCAAGCAAAAAGGGTATACTATGAGACGCCCTTTTCTAGCTTCAGGAAAGCAGGCTCGATGCTTGCAATCAAGGAGGAGAACTGGAGAATCGATTTTTTAGAGGAAGTCGCATATGCAGAGATACAATGGTCTGTGATAGACCTGCCTAGGAACGAGATCAACGTGTTTAAACACGACTTGACGCTTAGACTCTTCACGCTGAGAGAGCTTACACACTTCCTCTACGAGTCCGGGTTCGAGCTATGCAAGACGTATGAAGACTATGCTGGGCGACCATTCACCGAGAATAGTAGCGAGATAGTTGTTGTTGCAAGGGCCATATAGCCAAGGTGGAAAAGTGACTGAGGAACTTTTCCTCAAGGATGCCTATCTCAAAGAATGCGAAGCCAAAATAACTGGAGTTGAGCTTCTCAAGGGCTCCAAGGCGTACATAGAGCTTGACAGGACAATTTTTCACCCCCTCAGTGGTGGACAGCCGTCAGACGAGGGTACAATTTCTTCAGAGAGCATGACATTTAGGGTAAAAAAGGCTATAAGGCAAAACAAGCAGATAAGGCATTGGGGCAAGATCGAAGAGGGAGAGCCACGCGTAGGCGACACCGTTAAATGTGTGCTAGACTGGGAAAAGAGATACCTAGTCATGAAGCTTCACACGGCCGGACATATCCTGGACTATGCAATGATGAAGATCTACGGAAAACTTGTAGAGACCGTGGACGCATATCATGGCCCGCCCGAAGCATACTTGGTCTACAAGGTTAGTCAGCCCCCAGAGACCTCACAGCTTGAAAGTATAGCGAACGAGGTTGTCGATGCAGGCATAAATGTCGTGGTAAAGTTTGTTCCTAGGGACATGCTTGAGAAGGTGACATATAATGCTCCGAATCTTTCTAGGCTTCCGTTGCTCGGGGAATACAGGATAGTAGAGATAGAAGGCATAAACTCTATGCCCTGTTCAGGGACACATGTGAAAAACACGAGAGAAATTGGCCGCATAAAGATTCTAGGCATCACGAATGAAATTGAGGGTGTAAAGGTCAAATATTCCGTGTATTAGCGTGATATTCTAAACGCTACCACTTTATCTTTGTAATTTCAAGGAATTTATCGATGAAGATGAATGAATGGCTGATTCTAGCAATCCTAGACGCGTTTTTCGCCGCGCTAGCAACAATATTCGCCAAGATTGGTCTACAGAATGTTGACTCGATGACTGCGACAGCCCTTAGGTCTATAGTTATGATGTTTTTCGCAGTGGGCATGATGCTGGCCTTTAGGGGGACAGGCTTCATTTCTTCTATTACTTCTCGAGAAGCAATCTACATCATCCTTAGCGGTATAGCTGGGGGCGCGTCCTGGATTCTCTACTTTTTGGCTCTGCAGAAGGGCGAGACAACCCCTGTTTCGCTCGTAGACAAGTCGAGCCTAGCCTTTGTTGTCCTCCTATCTGTCCTTGTTCTTCACGAAGAATTAACGCTTAAAAAGATAGTTGCCGTTGGGCTTGTCTTGGCGGCTATCTATATTCTCGCCATCTAAACTTTCACTCTTCTTTGGAAAAGCTTTATTTTTCTTCTCGGCGAACAAATTGTAGGATAAATGAGGACAGGTATTGCAGAGCTACCACTCCACGGGGGAAAGGTTCCAGCGTGGCTATTGTCTAGATTGGAGAAGCTTTCAAAGATCTTAGTCACTTTGATAGTTGAGGAATACGGGACGCTTGGCTTACTTGAGAGGATTTCTGACCCAGTGTATTTTCAGGCCATAAACAACATTATCGGGATGGACTGGGACAGCTCTGGCTCTACTACTGTTACCACGGCTATAATTAAACGTGTCTTGTCTAGAGAAGAGCTAGGCGTAAGGGCCTGCGGTGGAAAGGGTGTCCACAGCCGAGAAGCCCCAGACGAGATTAGAAAGGTCTCGGAAGAGTTTGGCCTCGACGCCTCTAGCTTTGTTAGGACTTCGCGTCTCGTGGCAAAGATAGATAACACGGCACTGCAGTCTGGCTACCAGCTTTACCACCACGTGTTTTTTGTAGATGAAGAGGGAAACTGGGCAGTAGTTCAGCAGGGGATGAATACTGTTGACAAGATGGCCAGAAGGTACCACTGGCTATCAACAAAGGTCTCAGATTTTACCCGGAATCCTCACAGCGGGATCCAGGGTAGGAGAGAGCCTTTTGCCCTCAACACCATAGCCGACGACTCTCAAGAGTTTAGAAAGCTGTCAGTGGAACTTATCAAAGATGAGCCGGAAAAGTTGCCAACGCTTTTCGCGGAGGCAAACAGGCTCCTCGAGGGCTATGTACCATTGACGAGCTATGTTCCTTATGACCCACACAAGGTAAGAGAACTCAGGGAGAAATTCCGGAGACTCGGCAAGCCATCTCTAAACAAGGATGTATGGCTTCAGTTAAGAGAGGTGAACATAGATAGCTTCTCTGACCTCCTCTTGTTAAAAAACGTTGGACCAGCAACGATACGTGGACTAGCTCTTGTAGCTGAGCTAGTATATGAAGTGCAACCGTCTTGGAGGGACCCCGTGACTCATCCACCTGTAGATCCATTCAAGTTTGCATATGCTGTCGGCGGCAAGGATGGCGTCCCCTTCCCAATAGACAGGAAGCAGTACGACGAGCTATTGTCTATCCTCAGCGAGCTTATGTCTCGAGTCAAGGGCGACGCGAAGATAATGAAAAGGCTTGCAGCGTTAACTCGTAGCTGGGCTCCCCCGCCGGAGGAAAAGATTCCCACGTAGGCTTTCCTTTGCGACAATTATTCTTTCTAAGATGTCCAGGAAAAGCTCTATTATCCTTCTCAAAAATTGCGGTACCCTCAAGGTAGATCTTACGAGCTCAATTTCCCTATGGGTTACTGCGCCGAGTAGTGATGAGAGTAGAACGTATAGTGAGAGATAGATGGCTCCAAGCAAGGTAACCCTGATAAGCGCATGCGTGGGAGGTAAATTTATGCACATAATTATTGGTATTGGAATAAGAGCTGAAAGAAGAATCTTGCCTTTCTTTGAAAAATCGATTTTGACGCCAACTTTTTTGCTTTCCCAAAGAAGCATGGCGTTAGAGGAAAGGGAGGCTAGCAGTACTGCGATTATGACGCCTTTTATGCTTTGGGTTGACGCCAGGTAAAAGGCTAATGGCACATAAATGGCCGAATATACCAATGTAGACATAAAGACGACTTTTGGCTTTCCGATTCCCTGGAAGAAGCTACCCCATACAATGGAGCCTATCAAGGAGTATAGATAGATGAGAATATACATTGAGAGATACTCTGAGCTCGCCATGTAGCTAGCGCCGTAGAATATCCTTACTATGTCTCTGGCTTCCACTACTGTAAATAGCGTCACTGGCGTGAGGAGAAGTGCCGTCATTGTTACTGCTACATCTACAGCGTTTGATGCTTCTCGGGGATCCCTGAACTTTGAGAATGCAGGAAAGAGAGAAGTAGATATGGGCAATGTAACGAGTGTAAGTAGAGATGCAAGGTTGCTTGCCGCTTGGAAGTTTCCAATTTCTAGGTAGGATGCATACCTAGACAGCAACGCGCTTTGATAGGTTGAGAGGAGGGTCGATACAAGGGTACTAGTGAAAATAGGGACGCTGAATACGAGGAGCTCCCGCAGATATGGTGCAATTCTTTCGTCTTCGGAACAATCTGTGCTATACCTTCTTGCTACAGATAAAAGTATTAAAAGACCAATCAGAGAAGCAAAAATGTAGCCTGAAACGTATCCCGCTACAGCGCCGAGAACCCCTAGCCCAATTAGGACTAGTAACGGGCTCAATATTGATCTAGACGACTGGAAAACTATGTTGAGCAGGCCTGCTCTACCAGACATTCCTATGCCAACAAAAATGGCCGTAAGTGAGGAAAGAACCGATGAGAACAAAATAATGAATGAGGTTACTTTTACAAGGGGGGCAATGTCGCTTCTCCCCAGGATAAGCTGTGTCAACAGTTCGGCTGAGAGAAACGAGAAAACTGTTAAGGGAAGCGCTGTAAGAATCTTGAAAAATAGTCCCGCCTTCATGTAGCCTCTAAGCCTGCAACCCGTGTTTATTGCCGTGTATCTCGTGATGCCTGAGTCTATGCCTAGACCTGCGAAGACGAGCAAAAGACTTGGAACAACTGTGCTTAGAGCATATTTTCCATATGCTTCAGGCCCCAAAAGCCTTGTCAAAATTATTGAACCTATTCCCGCTATGAGTGTTCCCAGAAACTGTCCTGTAAATAGCTTGAAAGCACTTTCCATAGTTGATGAGGCTAAGTCGTCAAGGGACATTGAATTCATCTTTTTAATCCTTTAAAAATAAAAATATCACGCTAGTGGAAAAATAAAGATGAAAAATCTATATCCGTCCCTCAGATATGTCCCGATGTATGGTTTGGGATGCACGTCTACCCGTTCCCATTGCCTCGATAACTGTTGCCTCTCCGAGTACAATGTCTCCGGCAGCGTAGACTCGTTTCATACTTGTCCTTAGCTCGCTGTCAGTAATGACGCGGCCCTCTTCGTCAACTTTTATCTCTGGAGTGGTTCTTGCAATTAATGGGTTTGGATGAGCTCCTATAGCGATTATCGCAGTGTCGGCCTCGAATATGAATTCGGAGCCTGGGACGGGTATAGGTTTTCTCCTGCCTGTTGCGTCTGGTTCGCCAAGTTGCATTCTAATGCATTCTATGCCTGTTAGGATGTCGTCTTTATTGCCAATGAATCTTATGGGCTGGGTTAGCAACTGGAACTTGACGCCTTCCTCTTTGGCGTTTATTACTTCCTCCCTCCTTGCAGGCATCTCTTCCTCTGTTCTCCTATAGAGAATGTATACTTCTTCTGCACCAAGCCTCACAGCTGTCCTAGCGGCATCCATAGCTACGTTTCCGCCACCGATAACAGCAACTCTTTTCCCGATCTTTATTGGCGTGTCGTATTGTGGGAAAAGGTATGCCTTCATTAGGTTTACTCTCGTTAGGAACTCGTTGGCAGAATATATGTTAACAAGTGTCTCGCCCGGGATGCCCGGGAACTTCGGGGTACCTGCACCTGTCCCAAGGAAGACAGCTTTGTATCCGTCTTCTAGGAGATCCTTTATAGTGTATGTTCTGCCTATAAGAACATTTGTCTCTATGTCAACTCCAAGTCTTCTCAAGTAGTCTATCTCATACTCGACTATTCTCTTTGGAAGCCTAAATTCTGGTATACCATACATTAGGACGCCTCCAGGCTTATGAAGGGCCTCAAACATTGTGACCTCGTAGCCCAGCTTTGCAAGGTCTGCAGCCACTGTTATGCCGGCTGGACCCGATCCAACTACAGCCACCTTGATGTTTCCGTTAGATGGGCGATTTGCTATCTCCTTCTCTGCTAGCTCTTTTGCAACACCCTCTTTCAGAGCCCAGTCAGCTACGAATCTTTCGAGTGCTCCAATTGCTGTAGGCTTCTTGAGTTTATTGAGTACACATACTCCTTCACATTGATGTTCCTGGGGACAGACCCTGCCAGTAATAGCTGGAATAGCGTTACGCTCCTTGATGATCTTATAGGCAGACAAAAAGTCGCCTTCCGCAATCTTCTTTATAAAGCGGGGGATCTCTATTCCTACAGGACAGCCTTGAACGCATGGCCTCGGTGGGCATTGGAGACAGCGCTTTGCCTCTTGTATCGCTTCTTCCTCTGTGTATCCCAGTGCAACTTCTTCAAAGCTACGTATCCTCTTCTCAACTGGAAGCTTTCTCATTTCAACCCTATCCTTTACTGGCATTATGCTTTCACCTCTAGAAATCTCTTCAATGCTAGTTGTTCCTCTGCCTTATAGGCGTTAAGCCTCTTGATTAGGACGTCAAAGTTTACCTGGTGTGCATCAAAGTCTGGACCATCTACACATACAAACCGTGTTTTCCCACCTACTTCCACCCTACATGCCCCGCACATCCCCATGCCGCAAAGCATGAGGGAGTTGAGGCTAACAATTGTCTTAACGTTAAATGGCCTGGTTACATCTGCACATGTCTTCATCATTATTGCTGGTCCGACAGCGATGACTCTGTCCACCTTTAAGCCGCTATTTAATAGGTCTCTTAACTCGTCCGAGACAAAACCTTTCCTGCCCTTAGAGCCGTCGTCAGTTGTAATCCTAAGCTCGTCGCTTACCCTTCTCATTTCCTCTTCATATATGAGTAGATCCTTGTTTCTCGCGCCAATTATGGAGATAACCCTGTTTCCTGCCTTTTTAAGCTCTTTTGCCATCGGGTATATTGCAGCAATACCGACGCCTCCACCCACACATACCACTGTGCCAAACTTCTCTATCTCCGAAGGGTTACCGAGGGGGCCAACCACATCGGTAATGACGTCTCCTACCCCTAACCTCCCCAATTTATAAGTAGAAACACCTACCTCCTGAAAAACGATAGTTATCAAACCCTTCTCTCGGTCCCAGTCAGCAATAGTCAATGGTATCCTCTCGCCTTCCTCTCCAACTTTAACAATTACAAACTGCCCTGCACGCGCCTTAGCGGCTATCCTTGGATTGTAGACCTTTATCTCCTTTATTCTGGGGGCAAGCTCTTTCTTCTCTACTATCTCGTTAAGTCTAAACAACTGCCTCACCACTTTTAATTCATAATAAAAACCTTAGCAAACATATTTAAATTTGGCTTTATAACATAGTTACTAAAAATGTTACAATTATTTCAAAAACTACATGTTTGTAAAGAATATTCCACTCACAAAGTAAGTAAACTTTTCAATGCAAAAAAGATAGTTAAAACCTGCAAGAAAACAGGTACTCTTTAAAAAATTAAATTGCCTCATGGATAAATATTTTCCAGCTCAACTGCAAAGTCCAATGAACGTATGCCAAGGAGGCAAGCAAGTGGGCTATGAAGGTAGTAGTCTTGTTCCTGGTTGTTCCACGTGACTTTAGTAGAGGGAATAATTCTGGGGCATCCGGTACTATAGAGGAATGTTGGTATCCCTGTTGGCAAATTTATTGTTAGGAGCATGACTGGCGCCTCGCTTGATTGATAGTGCTCTACAGCGTAGATTGATGGACATGATGTAAGCCTTCTAACTGGCAGAGATGTTTTGCTTATATTTTCTAAGTAAGCCACTATTCTGGATCCAAGCGTCTCGTTTGCTGGCGACAATATAGTGGAAGTGTTTCCAAGCCGGCTTACAATGATCTTGTTTTTGAGGTCGGCGATGACGGTATCGACTTTTTCAAGACGTAGTGTCTTTAAATCGTTGTCCAGTGTGGGCCATTCGCCTTTTTTAGCATATATAAAGCTTGCTTGGAGATTTTCCACCTCAAACATTGGAAAGAAGTTGCCTAGATATTTTCCATTTGGAAGATAGTAGCCTTTTCCTGGAACATATTGTAGGATTGCTTTACGTGTGGATATGCTTTGCGGAAGAAGAACCATAGAGTGGTTTTCCAGCAACACGGCTTCGTCAAATTTCAGCGTAAACTCAACGAGAAAAGTGGACCCATTTGTTTTTTCCACGTGTACAAGCAACTTTGAGCTATTGGCTGGGACCAGAACATCTCCAAATGGAGACTCTACTATTATCGCTATAGCGAATCTATACTTGAGAATAACAGATAGTTCGGGGAGCCTTTTCTGGAAGTCTATTCTACAATCATTTAGTATCATCTCGAGTAGAGAAATATACTTGTCGGCTTCATCTGTGTTTCCCACTTTGCTTGGGCTTGTTACCGTGTTTGTTGATTCAGGACTCTGTACTGCTTCTCGCGAGGGAGAGATATAGTGAAGGAAAATCAGGTAGAAGACAATCAAAGATAGGCAAAACAAGACAGCCAGGAGTTTCCCTCTAGAGAGTTTATTTACCATTTCTTCTAGAGTAATATTATTAGCCCAGCGAAATAAAGTTTTTGGGTAAATGCCAGACAAAACATTGTTCTACGCAAAGAAAAAATAGTAGTTTTACGATTTTTTATCTTTGAGTCCAGGAATGGCGAACGCGGGAGGTATCAATGGAGACAAAATCTCAGAGAGAGTTATCCTGCTAAAGAGGTTTTTGCCCCAGCTGGAGGGCCCTCCGCCGAATCCCTTTAAGGTCAAGGTTTTAAAGGAGACACTTGGACTAAGCGTTTTCGAGCAACCGAAAACAATCGAGGAGCTGGCTCGGGTCATTTCTGACGAAGACTTGAAGAAGCTTTTCTCTTATTCTCCTTACAGGTCCCTCTATGATTTCCGTGGGAGGTATTATACCGTTGAAGGAGGAGAGCTTTTACTGAAAGATTCCAGTAGTAGTGTGGAAGAGGCCGTTAAGGAGGCGATAAGGGTTCATGGATTTAAAGCGTATGCTGTCTTGAAGAGCCTTGTTGAGGCTGGGGAGGCTTCCTTTAGCTATATCTCGGCGCGTGCATCAGAGCTTTCTAACGAGAAGATATACCCTACCCACCTTTTGGCTGAGCTAAGGGATAAGTGGAGACTTGTCTGGGAAACTGAGGAGGACGGGGAAAAGCTTTGGAAAATGCCTGAAGAGATAAGGCCTATTGTTCAGAGCGTTCTCTCGAGCTATGAGTCGGCGGGGCTGAGGAGGTTTAGCACTAAGCAGGCTGAGGAGGAATTCCTCATGGTCTTGAGGATGGAGGAGGAGCTTAGGGCATACATAGAAAAGATGTTTTCCGATAGGCTTGACGCTGTGCTTGATTTTGCTGAGAAGTTTTCTGTCTCTTCTCTGAGAAACTACTTGGTAGATTTATTTGGACCTGTGGTATTCTTTGACGAGCTCTTAACCTTGACCCAGCAGTACTCTCTCGCAGACGTAGAGGTTGTAACAAAGGAGGGACACAGGGCTCTGACTACTGGCTTCAATTTGGCTCTTTTCGGGGAGCCTGGGACTGGCAAGACATTTGCCACGAAGGACTTTATTCTGGGCAACGATAAGCTGGGCGTCCCACCACACGGCATCCCTGGGATAAATCGGTACTGCGGCGGTATGACTCCTTCTATGTTTATCTCTATTGGAGAGGCGTATGAGGGGAGACGCTTCAACTTCATCATCACGGAGTTTAATGACTGGTTCAAATATAGGGGTATGGTCGAACCGCTGAAGCTTGCGATGGAGGGGGGAACCATTGTGTATGAGACAAAGACTTACCGGGTTGGTCCATACAGGTTTAGCTCGTTTTTTAGCGTGAACTATAATACACGTGTCTATGAACGTGGCTACGAGGTAACTGTCAATGATCCTAACTTCAACGCGATAGAGGACAGGATGCTCTGCCGTTTACACAGGCTTACGAAGGACAAGTACCGCGAGCTTGCCGAGAGCCAGAGGAGGCTCATGCTTGGGATTTCTGCTAGAAAAATGGCGGAAGTTGCACCATTCATACGGGACCACGTGACGCTGGTTTACGCCGTCTCTACGGGGATCAAAACTCGCGGGGGACTAGGGAAGAAAAAGGTTCTCCTGACAGAAAAGGAGCTAGACCAGCTAGAGCGGGCACGCGAAGCCATATTTGAACAACTAGGAGAAGTCCAAGTCCTTCCTTTCTCCATGAGGCTTGAGCGCAGAGCTCTACAGCTAGCCTCTGCCCTTAGCCTTGTCAACTTCTTTAGATCAGAAGAAGAAGTTATAGAAGTTGACCGGGACGCATTGAGGCTGGCTCTGAAGTTCTACGTGGAGGAGGCCTGGGTAAGATCCCAGGAGTCTTTCAGCTTGGCTGAGGTCTCAAAGAAGCTTGGAATAGACAGCGTCTAGAGACATGGGTCTCTAAAGATTTTTAAAGTTCGCAGTCATTGATTACCTATGGTTTTAGCCCTAAAAGATGTCTGGGATGCATTCATTATGCTTTTTATTGTTCTTGACTCTATTGGAAACATTCCAATATTTTACTCGTTGACCTCCGGGATGAAAGCTTCTGAACGCAATAAGGTCTTCTTAAAGTCCGTTCTCGTGGCGTCTGCTTTACTCGTATTTTTCACGTTATTTGGCTATCCGTTTTTTGCCTATTACAATGTATCTGTAGCGGATTTTAAGATTGCTGGAGGAATCATACTATTCATTATAGGGATCGAGGGCATTTTTGGAAAGATAGAGGCAGAAATGCTGAGAAGCGAGGACCTGGCTATTGTCCCCATGGCTACACCCCTGCTCGCTGGACCCGGTAGCATCTACATGGTCATGTACCTGAATAATACCTTTGGACTAGTTCCTACACTTTTAAGCATCCTACTCAACACCATTGCCGGCTACATAATACTTGCGAATAGTAGTATACTACTTGGGAAAGCTGGAAAGAACACTGTGCTAGTGGTCTCGAGAATCTTCTCACTATTTCTAGCTGTACTCGCCGTATCTTTTATTCGGAGCGGTATCGAGGAGGCACTGCGCTCCATGGGTGCATAGATTGGTTGACGAAGCCACAGTTGAACTGTTTACAGCCTTCCGATTCGCAAGAAGCCTGGAGTCGCTTAGCCGCTTGACTGGTATAAGAAGAGATAAAGCGAAGAAACTCCTCTATGGAGACACTGCCAAGTGGAGGCTCAGGTGGAGTATAAGTTTCCACAAGATAGGCTTAAAAGTAATAGGTGTTTTCACTGAGAAAGTCCCGGCCGAGCCTCCACCCTTTGTCCTTAAAATTTTTCCACTTGAGGGTTTGAGCAAACTATATCTTGTCGTCGGGCTTGCAAGCAATAATTTTCTCGAAGGATTCCTGAACACGCTAAAACCTCTCTATGTTGTTAAGGGTTTAGAGTTTTCTTTTTGGGTCCCAGACAAGCTACTTGTCAAGGCAGGATACGGTTTCAAACCACAGGACTACCCTGGCATTATGGATTTGATGGAGCTTCCAGAGGAGGAGCCCTTTTTACGTGTCCCCGACAAGGTTGACTGGGCGATTCTGACACATAAAATGAATTCTCCATTTAAAAGGTTCAAGACTGCCTATGAAGACGCGCGAAAAGAAGACCCCTCGCTTAAGCCTATTTCTCCACAGGCCTTGACGCTACATATCCAAAGACACATTTTGCCGCTGTGGACTGGCAACTACGGGTACCCCTACTTTCCTGATCCTGAGAGACCAATAGAAGTTTTTTACTTGGAGGGGTGGAGATCGCATGTAGCTTCGCGTCTAGCCGCGAGAATTCCCGGAACCCATTTCGTTATAATCGACAATAATCGTGCAATTATAGTTGGACAATACACTGGACCCAGAAAGGCTGCATTACTAGCAACAATCGGAGGCGTGAAGGCTAGCGTCCCCCTCTCTGAACTCGTGTGCCCTCCTGGAAAAGAAGAGACATACATGTGGCGCTTCTGGAGATTTGCCTCAAACAAAAAATATGTGCTACCAAGTGAAAAACCGACGAGAATAGAGGATACAATTATCTAATCCGTATCGATGGAGTGCCTCTCTTTCTTTCTTTTTATCCTTGAAGCTAGTTCCTCGACTCTGTACTGTAATGTCGATAGAGTTTCCAGCGAGAAGAATTTTCCTGTTACATAGATTAGTATAAGTGAGAAGAGCAAAGACGCTAAGAGGTAGACTGGTGTTTCGGGTGGTAGTTGTGAAGCTATCATGTCTCTGGCCATTATGGTTGGCTGGGTTATGGGAAGTATGTAGAGGAGGGCTCTAACGGCTGGCCCATAGAAGCTAGAGGGTGCAAAGACGATGAGGTAAGCCGGTACAATGAATATTATGCCTATGGGGCTCATGAGTGTATTTGCTATCCTCACGTCTCTGCTTAGGGCCCCGACTATTACTCCAATTGAGGCGTAGAAGAATAGTGATAGGATTAGGCTCAGTGCTAGAAGAGGTATACCACTTGCTGGCACCACCTCTGAGAGACTTGTCGGCATACTTACGAGGGTCTGTGCATTGGGCGTTGGAAGGCTGAAGGCGTAGGACAGTATGCCGAAATAGAGAACAAGGCCGATGACTTCGAAAACTGTGCCCACGAGCGAGACTATAAACATTCCTAGAAGCTTTGATACAAGTATCTGTGTGCTTGAAACTGGTAGGGTTAAAAGTGTCTCGAGTGTTCTTTCCTCGTTTTCAACGGCCATGGATGTTGCAGACATCTGCATTACTGTCATTGCTATGCCCATTACGATGAGCGGCACAAAGAGCGCTGAGAGGGAAAAACTAACCATGAAGGCTGGACCATAGGGGAATAGTAAGTTCTTTGAGGAAAGATAAGTCACTGATGTGACGTTCACAGGGTTTTTTACAAGTTCTAAGGTGAGGTTTGTTCCATTGATAAGGAGACTGAGAATGTAGTCATTTACAAGTTGCTGGATGGGGGTTATCTCGATGCCTGAAAACATCGACAGTTCTTCGATAATGCTGATGAGCTGTATTTTTGCCGGTTTTTTCTCGGCTATTTGTGCGCCAAAGCCTCTGTTGATTACTAGTAGAACACTAATTTTCTGTTTTGCGAGGCTGTTGGCTATTTCTTGTAGTTTTTGTTGAGGGTCTCCGGTAACTCCAATTACTTGTATTCCATTGTTTTCTAGGTATCTTATGAGTCCTTGGCTGTATGTCGTCTTGTCTAGGTCGAGAACCGCTACAGTCTTTGTGCCAGAGATTGCTTGCTGAACCGCTGACTGCATTGGTAACAAGATCACTAGGGCAATGACGGGCATAGCAACGGCCGAAAGGATAAAGGGTAGGAGAATTCTTGGATCCCTTAGGAGATCCTTTACCTCCTTGAGAACTAGCGCGCGGATCATGCGGCTTCACCTTGCTTCGTGACCATAAAGAATAGTTCTTCCAGGTTTTTAGCTCCTCTCTCTTCGAGGAGCTCTTTTACACTGCCTGTTAGAACAATGCTTCCCTTGTTTATCATTGCGATTTTCCCGCATAGATTCTCGACTTCGAGCATGTTGTGGCTCGAGACTAAGACTGTTGTGCCGAATTCGCGTGAGAAACTAAGTATGGTTTCCCTGATCTCTTTTGAATGTATCACGTCGAGTCCAGCCGTCGGCTCGTCAAGTATGGCTAGTCTAGGCTTAACCATAAGGGTTCTTGCTACCTGTATCCTGCGCTTCATACCCTTGCTATAGTTTTTCATTTTCTCGTGGATCTTGTCGCCGAGAGAAGCTATCTTTAAGCCGAGCTCCAAAGCCTCCTCTGCCTCGCGTGTCTTGCCGAAATATATCTCTGAGATCAGCTTTAGGAATTCGTAGCCAGTCAGGTTTCTATATGTTCCTGCGTCTTCTGGGAGATATGTGACTACTCTCTTTAGCCTTGGGGATCCAGGCTTCTCGCCCATGATTTCTACGTGCCCCGATGTGGGAGGAATTAGACCTGACAGGATTCGGAAAGTGGTTGTCTTGCCTGCACCGTTGGGGCCTATTAGTCCAAATATTTCTCCCTCTTCTACTTCGAAGGAGACATTTTTAAGTGCGTAGAACTCTCCAAACTTTTTAGATAGCTCTTTTACGATTACAACCTGCATTAGTCTCTCATAAGAAATTCTTTTTAACTTTATTAATTTTTTTCGCCCCTTGTCGAGAAATAAAAATAAAAGTTGGAACTACCAAGGAGTATGTATGGTGTCCCATTCAGCCATTGAAGAGACAGCTACAGTTTTTTCGGCTGGTCTTTTTGCAACGTTTCTTGGCCTGGTGTTGGCAGGCATAAGTCCATTTTTGTTGCCGGTTGTCCAGCTTTTAGCGGTGTATCCTTTCTATTTTAAAGCGATTAGAGGAGGCAAACTAAGATATGCCGCGTTACTCGTGTTCCTGTGGGCTATAGCCGTGTCATTGGCTATAATTTTTGCCACTATCTCTCAGAGAAGCCTAGTCTCTGGCCGCATTATAAATGGCGAGGCCTACGTTTCCGAGATGTTTGAATGGATAAGAACTGGGAGGGGACCCGAGGGTGACCCTTCCCTTTTTATGATACCAAAGATTAGAGAAATTGCTGTCTTTACGGCTTTATCCCTTGCAAGTGTAGGTTTGCTTGGACTTTTCCTTGGAGCCGTCCTGCTAAACTACATGAATTATTACGTGGGGGTCTTGATACTACATGCAAAGCCTGAACATCTTCTCTGCGTCGTCTTGCTCTCATGGCAGATTTATGCCTTGCTACGTGTTGTGGGCTATGTTCTTTTGGGAGTTGCCTTGTCGAGGCTCAGCCACATAATTATCTTTCAACACAGGTTTACCGTTGAGAAGGATGTTAAGAGGCTCCTCTTCTGGTCTCTTGTATTCATAGCCCTAGACTTTTTATTAAAGAGCACCGTTGCCAATACGTTCTATCAGCCACTGTTGCAAATGTTTACGAATATTTGATGTGAATCTTTCCATCAGAATTTTTAAAAGCATAGAAGTTTTTCTGTAGATGTGTCTGCGGAAAAAGAATGCAAGCCTGGACCATCTTGCCCCAACGGCGTATACGTGTATGATTTCGAGAAAAAAACTTGGAGGCTAGAAGAGAAACTGCCATTCAAGGAGAACGGATACTACGTGATATACTTCGACAATTCAAGTTGCCCCGCATGCAGGAAATTCGACCAAGAATGGTTCAGCTTCGTAGAATCCCTAGACCCACCTAGACCCACCCCAATCGTTGTTCTCTGCGACTGGTTCGCAAAGCTATGTACGTCTGAATACGCGAAAAAGCTTTTTGAAGTATTCGATGTCCACATCTCTCCAACGGTCTTCTTCATGATTAGGGAAAATGGAAAAATCACGAGGATGTTTAAGCATGAGGGCTTGCTTGACAAAGAGAAACTTGTTTTCCTTCATAGGGCTTTCAAGGAATTTGCAAATGAAGATGCTCCACAGCAACCAAGCAGGTAGGGCTTATTTAGTGCCTATTTCTCTTACAAGGCTCATTGCCGCTTTTCTCACGGCTTCCCTGCTGGAATACTTTGGACTCCAGCCCATTCTCAGTAGCTTCGCTATGTCTAGGTGCATGTACTTAACGTCTCCCACCCAGCCTCTCCCACCCATTACTCCGCCTGTAAACCTATAGCTCACGTCCCTGAGGCCCATAACCTCTACCACTATGTCTGCGACTTCTTTGACGGAAATTGCATCTATACTACCAACGTTGTAAGGTTCGAAGCCTTCGATGGTTCTCTCCCAAGCGAAAATAGTAGCATCGACTGCGTCGTCTATCCAGATATAGCTCTTTGTCTGTGTCCCGTCCCCAAGTATCTCGAGCTCCCTCGGGTTAGCCTTGAGCTTAAGGATAAAGTCTTTAATGACCCCTCTTGTGGCCCGGGGACCCACAACGTTTGCATAGCGGAGAGCCACGCCCTTGAACCCGTAAGTGTGTGCATAGGACGAAATTAGTGACTCGCATGCAAGCTTGGATGCGCCATAGACAGAGATAGGCTTTAAAGCGCTGTCCTCTGGCGTTGGTAGCTTTTGTGCATCGCCATAGACAGTGCTCGACGAGGCAAAAACAATATCTTTTACATTTTTCTTTCTCATGGTCTCTAGCAAGAGATAAGTTGCAAGGATGTTGTGTTCGAAGTGTTCTCCTGGGTCGCCAATCCTGACCTCTGGGTTAGCCGCAAAATGGAAGACTGCGTCTACTCCATTTATTGCCTTTTCTAGGTCTTGTGGACTCCTTATGTCTCCTCTGACTATTTCGACTTGGTCTTGAATGTGAGATAGGTTCTTTAAAGTACCAGTGGAAAAATTATCGAGAATCTTTACTTCGAAGCCTTTTTGTAGGAGCTTTTCGGCTAAGAAGCTACCAATGAATCCTGCTCCACCTGTTACTAGAACCTTCACACTTTTCGATGACCAGTAAAAGTATATAATTTTTCTCTTTTACAGGGAAATATTAATGCGAGAAGTCAGCTACGGCCGCACTCTTCATGCCTCCGCAAGCCTTCCGGTTGGTCGTCATCCCAACTTAATGGACATAAAAGACTTATTAAGGTTTTTTCCGACATTGGAAAAGTTAATAGTTGTTGTTCCTTGAAGCATACTTGAGGCTATTGCGGCTATCTCGGGGGAATCACTCTCTATGTAAGGGGACGGTTTGAGAAAAGGCTTTACCTCGTCGGGGAGACTTTTTAGGGCGCTAAGAGGTATGCTCTCATTGATGATTTTTATCTCCTGTAGCGCTACCAGCCTAAATTTCAAAGTAAAGGGGGTATTTGTTACTTTTATGTTTTGATAAACAGCGTACCTGTTTCCGTAGGGGTCTACTTCTATTTTGCTCGGTTTCGGCGAGATTATGGGGCCTACTGGTTGCTCTAGGTCTAAGATCCAGGGAAGAGCGATCTTGAGCTCTTTTACTTCTCCTTGCCCTGTCAGCTTGAGGGTCCAGTTGAGTTCGACTATGTTTTCTCGGTCGACATAGCCGTTATAAAAGAATGAGTCTTGAGTCTTTCTGCTGGTGCCCGCGGCTGATGCTTGGACGTAAACCTGGTAGTAGCCTCTTAGGGCTGTCTCTGGAAGACTATATGTAAAAATTGCTTCGAAGGCCTCAACGATTCCTGTCTGGGTAAGAGTTAAGTTCTTTGAGTCGTCAAAGATTACTATGCCGAGTGGATTTGCCAAGTAGACACTCAGGGTTATTACGTTGTTTGTCTGGCTAGGTGTTTTTGCTTTTAGAGTTATCCTCACTGAAATTTCTTCCCCTGGATAAAATGTCCGGTTTTTCCTCTGGAGAAAAACGCCGCTCTGTATAGTGCCAATGCTTGTTTTTAGCTCTAGGATTTCTATGGTGCTAGGCGTGGACTAGACGCTCAGGGCAAAGGTGTAGATTAAGGCTAAGAAGAGATACTGAGATATTTGGCTGGGAAAAATTTTGACATTTTCATGGACTCTTCTTGTGAAGTATGTGTCTTAGAGCGCACGGATTGTTTGTTATTACGCCCTCGATGCCCATGTCTAAGAGTTTCTGGGCTATGCTGGGGTCGTCTACCGTCCACGTGATAATCTTGTAGCCATTTGACTTTATCTTTGATACCAAGTCTTTGTCGAGAATCTCGTAGTAGGGGAGTATGGCTTCTGCCCCCAGGTTTCTCGCTATTTCTAGGTACTCGTCGTCCCATTCCTCCAGTAACACTCCAATACTCAGTCTTGGCTCGAGGTTTTTCACGCGTCTAATTGCCTCTGGGATGAAGGATGTAACGATTGCATCGTCGATCATCTCGAGTTCCCGTAGGGCGTCCACGACTTCTCTTTCTGCCCCTGTCACCTTCAGCTCTATGTCTATGCTGAGCCTTCCCTTTGCCAGTGCGAGAACTTCGCGTAGTGTCGGTATCTTTGCTTTGCCCTGTATGCTGAGGCGTAGAAGCTCTGGATATGTGGTCTCGCTGATTTTTTGGTTTGTGCCTAGTGTTCTTTCTAGCTCGTCGTCGTGGGAAATAACTGGTATACCGTCCTTAGTTATTCTAACGTCGAACTCAATCCCTGTGGCGCTACACTCGACGGCTTTCAGGAACGAGGGCAGAGTGTTTTCTGGCTCGAGGACTGGTGCCCCCCTGTGACCCGTTAGTAGAAAGTTTTTCCCAGGCATAATTATTGATTCATGGAAAAGTATAAATTTTTTAGTTTACAAATATTTTTGGTTACAATGGCCTATCTTCCGAAAGCCCTTTTGAGAAGGCTCTATGTCAAGGGAAGCATGAAAATCGAGGGAGGTGCACTCTCGTTTAAGCTTAGGAATAACCTTGCAACTGCCACGGTAAACGAGCCTTTGAGGCTAAAAATAGACGGGGTGGATATTGACCCGAGCCAGATAACAATAAAGGTCGGCGACAAGACGATTAAGTCTTCAGACGTGTCCGAGACAAACACTTTTGAGATTCCCGTTGGGACAGACGTCGAAATAATTGTGCCCGGCAACTTTTCGCCAGGCAAGCATAAAGTCGTAGTCGAGGTTACCGTTAAAGGCTACGGAAAAGGAAGCTTTGATTTCGAGGACGAGGCAAAATAGCTTTGCAAAAATAACAAGTTTCCTTTTTTATATTATTGCGTTTCCAGTTGCTTTGTCGAAGATGTGTATGTGCTGGTACTGGAAGCCTATGTAGATTTTTTCTCCGGGAGTAGCTTCGAAGTGGCCGGGATATTTAGCTTTCAATATTGAGTCTCCATGCTTGAAGTCAATTATTGTCTCTGAGCCCAGGGGCTCTGTTACGAAGACTTCTACTTGATAGCTGTCTTGGAACGGCTTTTTATCCACGATTATGTGTTCGGGGCGTATTCCGAATATGACTTCTGAGGGGGCGCCTGATTTTATCATTATTTCTGACAGATCCTTTGGAAGCTTAACCTTGAATACTCCAGTATCTAGGTATGCCTCGTCACCCTTTATTGAGAGCGATGCATTGATAAAGTTCATGGCTGGCGCGCCTATGAAGCCTGCGACAAAAGTGTTGGCTGGCTTAAAGTAGAGTTCGGCTGGCTCAGCTAGCTGCATAATTTTTCCCTCATTCATGACTGCCACTCTATCTGCCATTGTCATTGCTTCTGCCTGGTCGTGTGTCACATAGATAGTTGTTATGCCTAGTTCCCTCTGAAGTCTCTTGAGTTCTGCACGCATGTATACTCTAAGCTTTGCGTCGAGGTTGCTTAACGGCTCGTCCATCAAGAAGACCTGTGGCTGTCTCACGAGCGCCCTCCCCAGGGCGACTCTCTGCTGTTGGCCACCGCTGAGTTGCCTGGGATACCTGTCAAGCAGTTCTTCTATGCGGAGAAGTTTTGCAACTTCTCGTACCCTTTTATCTATTTCTTCTTTTGGCAGTTTCCTAATCCTAAGGGGGAAAGCAATGTTATCATAGACCTTCATGTGTGGGTAGAGAGCGTAGTTCTGGAAAACCATCGCAACGTCTCTGTCTTTCGGGGGAAGATCATTTACCAGCTTGTCGCCAATGTATATTTCGCCCTCGTCAGGTGTTTCAAGGCCTGCAACCATTCTGAGCGTGGTAGTTTTTCCACAGCCGCTTGGACCCAGCAGGACAAGGAACTCTCCGTCTCTCGCCTCAAACGATACCTTGTTGACAGCTACGACTTTTCCAAAAGTTTTCACGAGATCCTTGACTACAACTTTAGCCAAGACTTTGCACCTCTCGTAATATTTTGGCCTTTATCTCTATATAAAAATTTTCCCAAACATTATTTTATTAACAAAAACATTTATAAACCATCTAGGTATGTCAGCAGTGTAGGGACAATACAGCCTGGCTCTGGCTTAGTTCTTCTTTTCGAGAGTTACTGCCTTGATAAATTCTAGGTAAATCGGCGAAGGCCTGTTTGGCCTGCTCTTGAATTCTGGGTGGAACTGGACTCCAACTATCCAAGAGTCGCCTTTGACCTCTATCGAGTTGATAATGTTTCCCGAAAGGTCTGTCGAGGATATTACTAGGCCGTGGTTTTCAGCTATTTCACGGTACTTTGTATTGATATGGTAGCGGTGCCTGAACCTTTCGTAGATGACCTCCTGTTTATATGCCTCGTAGAGCCTTGTGCCAGGGATTACCTTTACAGGATGCGCTCCAAGCCTCATCGTCCCCCCGAACCACTGTAGGGACTTCTGTTCTGGCAGAAGGTCTACGACTGGGTGAGGAGTATTGGGGTCTATCTCGGTAGAGTTGGCCTCTCGCAAGCCTGCCTTGTATCTCATAAACGCAATGAATAGTAGCTGGGCTCCAAAGCATATTCCAAGGAATGGCTTTGAGTTTTCGATTGCGTAACGCGCTGCTTGGATCATTCCCTCTACTCCTCTTTTTCCAAAGCCTGGGGTTAGCAGTATACCGTCAGCGTTCTCGATGAGAGACTCGACTTTTTCGGGTTTTTCTTCTAGGTCTTCAGCCTCAATAAATATCCTCTTCACCTTTACTCCTAGATGTGCCCCTGCGTGGCTTAGGGCCTCGTTTATGCTGATATAGCTGTCCTGTATCATTGTGTATTTTCCAGGCATCGCTATGACGACTTCCCCTTTAGCTGAGACAAATTTTTCTACTATGCTTTGCCACTTGTCATATTCTTGTAGTTGAATGTTGTTCTCCAAGCCTAGTATCTTTGTGAGGTATGTTCCCAGTCCCTGCTTTTCAAGTATGATGGGTAACTTGTATACTGTTTCGAGGTCTGGATCCGAGAAAACAGCTTCCCACGGGATGTTTGAGTAGAGGGCTATTTTTTCTTTTACGTCCTCTGGGAGTTCTCTGTCTGCTCTCGCGATGACTATGTCTGGCTGGAGGCCCATGCTCTGTAGCTCCTTTATGCTGTGCTGTGTAGGCTTTGTCTTTAGTTGCCCAATACTGGATAGGTATGGAACCAGCGTGACGTGAACCAGGGCTGTATGTCCAGGGGGGTTCTCGAGCCTAAACTGCCTTATGGCTTCCAAGAAGGGCATTGCCTCTATGTCCCCTACGGTGCCTCCTATTTCTACTATCAGAACATCGGGCTTGCTCCTTTCTGCTACCTGCCTTATCCTGCGCTTGATTTCGCCTGTTATGTGTGGGATCACCTGTATGGTTTTCCCAAGATATTCCCCTATCCTCTCCTTTAGAATAACGCTTAGGTAAACCTGTCCACTCGTGATGTTGTTTGAGGGGTGCATATTTATGTCGAGGAAACGCTCATAGGTCCCGAAGTCCTGGTCGATCTCGGCTATCCTGAACTTGTAGCCGGGTGCGGGCTCGAACTCCCAGACGTCTTCGCATACAAATACTTCGCCGTGTTCGATTGGGTTAAGTGTGCCAGGGTCGACGTTCAGGTATGGGTCTATCTTTATCATGTCAACCTTGTATCCGCGGAACTGCATTATCTTGCCGATACTGGCCGCTACAGCTCCTTTGCCCAGGCCACTAACGACTCCACCAGTCACGAATACGAACTTGGTCGGCATAGCCTTGTTGTTGGAGACAAAGATATAAGCTATTTGGTTGGGGAAACGTCACGTGAATAGTGCCTATAGTGAGCTTAGGAGAGATGCGTCGCGGGATGTAATGCTTAAGAAAATACTGGACGAAGCCATGAAGCATTATAGGTCTTCGCACCACGATTTCTCCCACGTGGAAAGGGTCTACAACCTTGCCATGCGGATTGCCCGTGAGCTTCCGGGCAGTGTCGACCTAGAAGTTCTAAAGATAGCAACGATACTACACGACGTTGCTCGACACTTGGAGGACGAAGGACATATAGAGGATCACGCGTATGAGGGAGCGAAAATAGCGAGAGAGATTCTTGAAAAATTGAATTTTCCCAAAGAAAAAATAGATGAAGTTGCCTACTGTATAAGTGTACACAGGTTTAGGAAAGGTGAAAAGCCGCGAACCATAGAGGCACAGATACTGCAGGACGCAGATAGGCTTGACGCAATTGGAGCTATCGGCATAGCGAGGGCCTTCGCTAGGGGAGGCTGGATGAACACACCTTTCTGGGACCCGGAGAAGCCGCCGAAGCCCGAATATGACGGTTACTCTGAGACCGTTATAAATCATTTCTACGAGAAGCTTCTCAAGATAAAGGACACACTGAACACGGAGCCTGCGAAAAAGATCGCTGAAGAAAGGCACCGCTACATGTTGGAGTTTATAGATAGATTCCTCAAAGAATGGCAAGGCTTATTGTAGAGACTTTCCTAGTTCTCGTCACTTGTGGGCTAGACCCGTTATTTCGTTGATATCTCTGTAGCCATTCATAGCTAGGTATTCCTTTATTCCATCAAGAAGCTGGCCTATTGCATGGAAGCCTTTTTTGAGCACTGTGCCTATGCCAATTGCCTTTGCGCCTGCAAGTAAGAGCTCAACTGCGTCCTGCCACGTCTCGACGCCACCTGTGCCTATGATCGGCACGTCTGGGAATTCTCGGCGAAGCTCGTACACTATCCTCACTGCTATGGGATGGATTGCTTTGCCAGAAAGCCCCCCAACTTTTCCTCCAAGTACAGGCTTCTTGGCGTTTATGTCTATAGCCATAGCTTTTAGAGTATTTATCGCTGTAAATCCGTCTACGCCCGCGTCGTAGGCCTTTCTAGCTATATACAGGTAATCGCCGTGCGCACTCAGCTTAAGGAATATCTTGTAGCCCGACGCCTTGACCTCTGAGATAATGTCGTGAATTGCTTTAGGATCCGACATTAGGTCTGCTCCTAGACCCTTTACGTGTGGACAACTTGCATTGAGCTCGAGGGCGTCTGCGTGTTTAAGGTGTTCAGCTATCTTGAGCGCCTCTTCTGGAGTCGAGGCGCCAAAGCTCGCGATTATCGGGACGTTGATTATTCTCTTTGCCTCTTCGAGTATCTTGCCCATCTCCTCTGCGCCTGGGTTTGGGAGACCCATGGAGTTCAGCAAGCCGTATTCAAGCTCGTAGACTACGGGGTTCTCGTGTCCTTTCCGTGGTTCAAGCGTCGTTGTTTTAGAGGTTATTGCTGCCGCGCCTGCTTCTTCTGCCCTCTTCATTAGCCCGATGCTTACCCCGAGTACGCCTGAAGCAATAATTATGGGATTCCTCAATTTTAAGACGCCCAGGTCTACAGAGAGGCTTGGCTCGCTACTCATCATTTCACCTCTTCTATTGGGATTGGCTTACCTGTTGAGTCATGCCAAAACCTCCCGAAATCCACAGTTTTTAGCAGCGTTTCTCCATCGAAGACTGGCCCGTCTCTGCATACCCTAAGTCCCAATGGCTCTAAGACGCAGGAGCCACATATGCCTATGCCACATTTTATTAGTCTTTCAAGCGAGGCTTGAGTTTTTATGCCTCTGTTTAAGGCGAGCTCTACTAGTTTGTACATCATTTGTTCTTTTCCACAGGTGTATAGCGTGGCGTAGATGTTTCTATCTACTAGCTGTCTCGCCACGTCTACCGCTGTGCCCCTGACTCCGAGGCTTCCATCGTCTGTGGATACTACTAGTCTGTCAGCATATTCCTCAAATTCTGAAATCAATATTGCATGCTCCTTTGAACGGAAACCCAATACAACGTCGGACCTCACGTATCGTCTTGCTAGTTCTCGTGCCAGGAATAAGAGAGGTGCAACGCCATAGCCTCCGCCTACAATCAGTGCTTTTCCACCTTGTAGCTTGAAGCCATTGCCGTATGGACCCCTAAGATACAGTTTATCCCCTTCTTTTATATTCTCGTGGATATAGCTTGTTACTTTTCCCTTCCTAGCGATAACCAGACAAAAAGTTTCCCCATCTACAAGTGACAAGCTTATAGGTATCTCTCCAACTCCCGGAACCCAGACCATTACGTATTGTCCTGGGTCGCTATTGAAAGTCTCGTTGATGCTTAGGGTATACATCTTTATGTCTCTCGTAAGATTTCTAACTTCTTCTACTGTGGCTACCCGATATGGCAAGCTAATCACCTGTCCTGCAGTGTTTCGTAGCTTGTTGGAGCTTCTAGTGGGTAAAATTTGCCCCTGACATCCTCGTAGAACTCACCCTCTTCATAGACTGTTCTTCCCCTCAGGAAAACTGCATGCGTCTTTGTCCTTAAGACGGCCCCCTCAAAGGGAGAATATTTAGCCTTTGAGACAAACTCATCCGGCCTTATTTCCCAGCTCTCTTTTCTAAGCACTACGAGGTCTGCGTCACACCCAATGCTGATGCATCCCTTGTTTATCCCTAGAAGCGACGCAGGCCGAAAACTATAGAGGTCTAAGACTTGGATAGGCATTCTCCCTTCAAGAATTTCTCGGAGTAACAGGTGTAAAGCCACCTCGAGGCCAGGGAAGCCTGAAGGAGGATCTTCCCCGAGCTTTTCTTCGAGAAGGTGTGGCGCATGGTCGGTTACAATGGCGTCTACGAGCATTTTATTTACAGCGATGTAGAGTGTCTGCCTATCTTTTTCGCTTCTGAGTGGAGGATTTACTTTGGCGATGTTTTTTCTCGAGGTTGTATAAAGAGAATCGTTAAGCAGGAAGTAGTGTGGAGCTGTGTCGAGAGTCACTGGATGACCGGCGAGTTTTGCTTTTAGGATTTCGATTATTGAGTCGGCGAGAGAGATATGTGTAATATGTGTCCTAGCACCTGTCTGCAACGCTAATTCTAGTGTTTTCTTTACGGCGCTCTTCTCTGCCTCTGGCGGCCTTGCTATACTATGCAGGATTTTGGCGTCGGGTTTTAAAAGTATTGGGTCTTCTGCATGGACAACAAGTATTTTATTTTGAGAAGCGATGAGCCTGGCAAATTCCTCTACAATTGGGCTGTACAGGTCTTCTGGATAGATTTTTCCACCTATGTAGAGGTCCTTGCATTTCGAGAGTTCTTCGGGTCTAATGTTAAAACCCGCATAGAAGGCATAGTCTACAATTGATTTCCTTTTTGCCCTTTCAAGCTTCTCGCGTAAAATGTTACAGTTGTTTGCTGGAGGCTTGTTGTTTGGCATGTCGGCTACAAATGTTACGCCTCCCTTCACAGCGGCCATTGAGCCTGTTCTCCAGTCCTCTTTGTACTCGAGGCCTGGCTCCCGCATGTGGACATGGATATCCACCATTCCTGGCACCACGAGGAAGCCATCCCCGTATTCACGTCTACGCGCTGATGGCGGAATATTGCCAGGAGATGTGAGCGAAACTATTTTTTCGCCTGAAATGCCGATGGCGGCGTTTACAACTCTTCCCGTGATGTAGGCTTTTCCCAAAATAAAGAAGTCTGGTTCTTCATGCATGTTGTTCTTCGACCTTACTATTCTCTTACTAATTGCTGTATGACTTGTTCCTCTGTTACTATGTCTTCGCAGTAGTAGCATTTTAGCTTGAGCGGAGCAATGGATACGAGTTTGAACCTTGTCTCTATGGGCTCTCTCTTGGTATTTGTGACGCAGTTGGGGTTTGGACACCTAAGCAAACCTTTTATTTCCCCTGGAACTTGGACTCTCCTCTTTTCTAAAACCCTGAAGTCCTTCACTATGTTTATAGTCGCTGTGGGCGCTATAAGCGCGATCTCGTCTACTTCTTTTGGCTCGAGAAACTTGCCCTCAACCTTAACAATGTCTTTTCTTCCCAGCTTTTTGCTCGGGACGTTCATTACTATGGCTATAGTTGACCCCTCTTTGCCGCTGAGTCCAAGAATCTTTAGTACGTCCAGTGCCCTACCCGCAGGTATGTGGTCTATAACTGTTCCGTCCCTAATTTTCCTCACGAGTAACTCTTCACTCATTTATCTCACCCCTCGAGAACAAGCTTCAACAGAGCCATTCGAAGGGGTACCCCTAATCGGGCCTGCTCGAAGTATTTGGCATACCTGGTGCCGTCAACTTCCAGGGCTATTTCGTCTACCCTGGGCAATGGGTGGAGGACTATTAGGTCTTCCTTGGCATTTCTGAGAAGCTTTAAGTCCACGATATAGCTCCCCTTCACCTTTTCGTATTCAGAGGGGTCTGGAAAACGTTCACGCTGAATCCTCGTCACATACAGGACGTCTAGCTCTCCAATAACTTCGCTTGGGTTTTCAACTTCTTCAAAGCTTATACCCCTCTCCCTAAGGATGCTTGTAACGTCTTCACGGGCCCGTAAAAGCCCTGGAGAAATCAGATATATTTTCTTGGGGCTGAATATTGAGAGGGCAAGGATAAAGCTTGCCGCGGCCCTCCCATACTTTAGGTCTCCAAGTACTCCATATGTCAAGCCATCTATCCTGTTCTTCAGCCTTCTCACAGTGAACATGTCGAGCATTGCCTGGGTTGGATGATGCTTTCTGCCGTCGCCCGCGTTTATTACTGGGTTTTCTGCTATTTCTGCGGCGAATTTGGCGGCTCCCTCCAGCTTGTGTCTAATAACAATTATATCTGCATATGAGTCGAGCATCCTTATCGTGTCTGCAATGTTTTCTCCCTTGGCTATCGAGCTTTTTTCTAGTTCTCCTAGATCCAGGTAGCTTCCTCCAAGCCTCAGGATCGCAGACTGGAAGCTGAGGCGGGTCCTAGTGCTTGGCTCGAAGAATGCTGTCGCCAGTATTTTGCCCCTTAAAACGTCCCTATATTTTGTAGGGTCTCTGAGAATATTCTCTGCTTCTTGGAACAAATACTCGAGCTCTTCCTTTTTAAAATCGAGGATGGACAACACGTCTCTCCTATAGAATGGGTTGAAACCTACATGTGTATTTGGGCTTGGAACCAAATGCCCGCTCCAGAAAACTTTTCTTTGGTTTATAAGTTTTTCTCTTAGCTACTTTTTCGCTCTAAGTATGCTTTCAAGGGTGGTTAGACTGTCGAGAGAGACGCCTATGTTTTGGAGAGCTTCCCTTGCACCTTCTCCTCTATCGACAACTACTAGGGCTTTTATAACTTCTAGTCCCTCGCCCCGAAGTAGACCAATGATGTCTATTAGTGTCCCGCCCGTGGTCGCAACGTCGTCTATCAAGAGTATCTTTGAGCCTTTGACATAGTCTCCCTCGAGCTGTTTCATTGTTCCATGTGTCTTCTTTTCTCGCCTGGCGTAGATGAGAGGCTTAGACATTTCGTAGGCTATAGCTGTGGCTAGGGGAAGACCTCCCACAGCTATTCCACACACGTAGTCAAACGAATATTGTCTAGCTTTTTCCGTCATGAGTTGGACAACCCTCCGGAAAGCCTCGGGATACGATGGTAGCTTTCTCAGGTCAACGTATATGTTGCTAATCTTTCCAGAGGTAAGCCTGAATTCCCCTGTCTTGACAGCCCCTATCTGCCAGAGTATTTCCTCTATCACCTTAGCCACCTCCTCTGCTCCTCCACTATTTTTTCAGCGACATCGCGAGGATCCCTACTCATTGTCAGCATCCTCCCCACGATTTCAAAGTCGGCCCCATGTTTTAAGGCTGTTCCAGGCTCTGCGCCCTGCGCTCCGATTCCAGGCGAAATAATCGTGTATCTGGGGGGCAGATACTTGCGCGCCTTCTGTATAAGCTCTGGCTTAGTCGCAGGCAAAACTACGCCACTAAGACTCAGCCTTGTAGAATACTCCAAAAGATCCCCAAAATGTTGATCTAGCAACCTGGCCTCTGGGTGACTCATAGCTACCAAACCAAAGACGTCTAGGCTAATATTGTCTTTGTCATTTAAAACTTCTTCGAGCCCCAATGGGAAAAGGTGCAAAATCGCACCGTCAAAGCCGTTTCTCTCGATTAGACTTAGTTCTTTCTTAACTATGCTAGGTATATCTGCAAGCTTGAAGTCAGCCAAGAAGTAGAAGTCTCCCTTAAACCTACCTATAAGTTCAGCCACGTCCGAAATATCCATAGCGAGCACAAGGGGCAACCCAATCTTTATGCCCACAACGTACTTCGCTATTTCTTCTAGAAAGATATCAATACTCTGGGGAGACACTCCTCCAGGCAAATCATCGAGTGCAACAATTATTCTTGAAGATTTTGCTTCTCCTAGTTTCCTCAGCTTACCTATGTCCACATGCATCGAAAATATGAGGCCAAACTATGCTTTAAGAACTTTTAGATGTTTACAAATGCCGAGTTTTGTTTAAATTTTCGACATACATAATCTTACCTATATGGTCACAGACACAGTTGAGTTTGACAGGAAAGCTGGGAAAAGTCGCTGGCTAATAGTGATCTGCGGGATGCTGATAAACTTGGCTCTCGGGGCTGTGTTTGCATACAGCATTCTTATAGTGCACTTCAAAACCACCTTTGAAGAACTGTACGGCATAAGCCTCAGTGCTACAGAGTCACAACTGCCTTTCATAACAGCTTTATTTGTTTTCTCGTTAACTATGCCCCTCATGGGGAAATATATTGAAAAACATGGTCCAAGACTCATCGTTATAATTGGTGGAATACTTGTAGGTCTCGGCTGGTTCGCATCGTCCTATGCTAGAGATGTTTTAACCCTTGTTTTCTTTTATGGAGTGATTGTAGGAATTGGCCTGGGGATTGCATATAATGCCCCCATTGTGACTTCTGGAAAGTGGTTTCCAGAAAAGCGTGGACTAGCAGTAGGCTTAACGGTGTTAGGTTTCGGATTGTCCGCAGCCATTGTTGGACCACTCATTGATTTTCTCTCTTCATCGATTGGATTTCTCAATGCTTTGAGAGTCCTAGGAATTTTGTTTATAGCCTGGATCTGCATGTGTGCTATTCCTCTGAAGTTTCCGCCTCCAGGAAGAACCTCAAATACTGGATCTTATTCGGCAACGTCGCTTAAAGCAAATCAAGGCGCTCCCCGGGACTTTATGCGTCACGAGATGATAAGGACGAGAACCTTTGTTGGGCTTTGGCTTTGCTATACTATTGGAACCCTAGCGGGGCTTATGGCGATCGGCGTAGCTAAGCTTGTTGGCCTTGAGGTTGCACAGAGAGCTGGAATACCAGTCAGCGAGGCTTCTGCCATGCTTACATTGTTAGTTATACCGTTTGCAGTTTCTAATGGGCTGGGTAGACCTATATTTGGCTGGATGACTGACAAGATTGGTCCCAGGAATACTGCGATATTGTCGTTTGGACTAATATTCACGTCGTCGATACTTATGTCCATGTTTCCTTCTTCTTTGACGCTTTATGCCATTGTATTTATGATTTTATGGATGAACCTGGGAGGGTGGCTAGCTATTGCACCAGCGTCTACCGCAAGATTTTTCGGTATGAAGGATTATGCTCGAAATTATGGATTAGTCTTCACGGCTTATGGCGTGGGAGCAATCCTCGGAAATCTTCTTGCCGGGCAAGCAAAGGATATATTTGGCTCATACATAGCTGTATTCCCATACATAGCATTCCTAGCACTAATTGGAATCATAATTGCAACGACAATAAGACCCTTCTAGCTTTTCCTAGAACTGGTATTCTTGTTTCCTGTGCTTATTTTCTTCAACAGGTATCAAATATTTGAGAAAAATGCATTTAAGATCTTTTAGATAAAAACAATCTTTTCCAAGTATTTTTAAAAAACTTTTACATGTTTCTTTGTAAAGTTATGAAATTCTCTGCTATAGTCCCTAAGAGTGTTATAAAGCTTTATAAATAAATTCACGTATTCTGAATAAAATTCACTAGTGAAGGGGTCAGGGTTAGCTCCGTCCTGCAATACTTCTTTAAACCTGTAAAGAGCTTCTTTATAGCTAATAAGACCGTTAGCTAAAGCGAAGTGTAACCATCCTCCTATAAGTGTTGGTTCGTAGTCTTCTCTAACGACTAGAAGCGGTATGCCGAATATGTCCGAGAAGATTTGTCTCCATGTTTTCATGCGTAATCCGCCACCTCCTCCATGGATAATTGAAGCATTCAACCCGTTTTCTTGTAAGGCATTGTAAATCATTTTGAGAGTAAATGCTACTCCTTCCATTATGGCTCTTAAAACATCGTTTCTAGTGGTTGATAGGGATGCTCCGTAGAGAACTCCTCTAAAGTATGGATCACGAATTGGAAACCTTTCGCCGGTCAAGTAGGGTAAAAATATTAGCCCATTGGCGCCTGGAGGCGAAAGCTGTGCTTCTACGTCCAACAAAGAGAATTTGTCTATACGAGCCGTATCTGAAACTATTTCTTCGGCTGTAGCAAATGATTTTAGGAACCATTCAACTGCGATACCCGCATTGTTTATAGCTCCTCCAATTATCCATCTTGAGTTTCCTGCATAATAACTGAAAAATCTCATGTCGTATCTATCCACTTGCGGTTCAGGCTTTGTTAATCGAATCGCAGCACTTGTACCTACATTTAAAGCAAGTGTATTTTCTTCGATCGCTAATACTCCAAAGCTATGTGCTCCAGCGTCGGAAACGCCAGGATAGACGGGAGTGCCTTTTTTAAAACCTATAAGTGACGCGGCATCACTCGTCAGCTCAAGGTACTCTTTTTCACCAATAACAAGCTCCGGAAGATTTTCCTCTGAAAGTTGAGCCAAGCTCACCGCATGTTCACTCCACTTCAAAGAATGTATATCCACCATTTGAGCACCTGATGCTGTTGAAGCGTCAACAACCAAGTGACCTGTAAGTTTTAAAAGAGGAAATTCTTTGACTGAAACAGCGATTTTATGTTTTGTGTCTGGTTTAAGTATTTTCTTTAAGTAAATAATCTTTGGAAGTGGATAAATGATAAGTGGTGGACATCCCGTCTCGTGATAAAGATCATGATTCTTCAGACTAAGCTCGTCTAGATGCAGGGATAGACGTGTATCTAAGTAGGTAATTAGCCTTGATAACGGTTCTCCATTTTTATCTAGAAGCATAGCACTATGCATTTGCGACGTAAAGAAGATTGCTTCTGCTTCGCCACCTGTCACTCTGGAAGCGTGTCTTAAGGATGCTACCACCTTCGAGTATATATCGTAAGGGTCTTGCTCCGCCCTGCCCGTGGCATCAACCTCCAGGTTTACTCTTTCGTAATGTAGATCAAGCAGTTGACCGTCATCGTCAAAAATACCTGTCTTTATATTTGTCGTTCCAATATCAATAACAACGGTTGTCATAAATTTCACTATGCTTTTACTGCTCCTTTAACTAGCCCTACTACTACATATTTTTGAACCAGCATGTAAAGTACTGAGGGTACAATTCCAGCAAAAATTGCTGTAGCAGCTAGACCGCCTGGATCAACTATTTCGCCACCCCATAGGAAGAATGTAGTAGCTATTGGCAAGGTATATTTGTGACTAGAATTTAGTAAAATCAAGGCAAAGAGCAAATCATTCCAAGATAATGTGAATGAGAAAATAAATGCCGTTACAAAGCCTGGTATAGCTACAGGAATAACGACACGCCACAATGCTTCTAGCCTTGTGCATCCATCAATTAGTGCTGCTTCTTCCAGAACGCTTGGTATACCTGAGAAATAGCTTCTCATAATTAGAGTTGAGTATGGAAGGGTATACGCTAAGTGAACGATTGATAATCCTAGCAAAGTATTGTACAGGCCAAGATAACGCATCATGACTAAGATGGGTACCATTAAGATAAATACGGGAAAAACATACGCAAAAAGTACAAGCCACATTACTATCCTTTTGCCTCGATAGCTGAATCTAGCCAAATTGTAGCCGGCAAGCGACCCAAAAATAACACCTATAATAGATGCAGTTAGAGAAACAATTAAACTATTTGTCACGTATACGATCATTGGGTCTGGTAAGGCCGCACGGAGACCCATGCCACGAAGAATAGCCTCCAGGGAGGGATTGAATAGACTGAGGTAGTTGTCTAACGTGATTTTTGTTGGGATTGGTTTCCATGCTTCTTCTGGTACAGATATGCTTGTCTTGAATGCCCAGAATGTGGGGATAATTATCCAGAGTAACAAGAGGATGACGCCCACGGCAATAATGATTTTGTTCAAGATTTTTCCTGAATGACCGGCCATCTTTATTCACCCATTTGCTTTAAAGTGAAATATATTAGGAACAAGTAAATTGGTAGTACTAATATAGTATATGCAGCGGCAAGCGGGAAATTAATTTCCGTAAGAAAAGCTATTTTATATGTAGCCATTGGTATCGTCAAAGTTGCGTCAACTGGACCACCACCAGTAGTCATGTAAATTTGTGTAAATTCTCCCAGCGTCCACATCGTTGAGAGCAACATCACGGTCAAGAGAACTTGTTTTAATTGCGGAACAGTTATATGAATAAATTTCTGGTAAACATTGGCCCCGTCAATCTCAGCCGCCTCATACAGGTCTGTGGGGATAGCTTGTAGACCAGCTAGATAACCCATAAAGAAGAAGGGCCATCCATGCCATATATTTATAAGGATAACTGACCACATAGCATTCTCATAGCTCATCCAGTGTACAGGCTGTAAACCTAACATTTTGAATATCGTGTTGAATGTACCTCTGTAGTCATAGTTGAACCAGAACAAAACTGCTACAACGAAAGACGGGAAAGCCCATGGAAGAATTGAGAAACCTCTTAAGAAGCCTCTTCCCCAGAATTTCTTGTTAAGGAGTAGAGCTACTCCTAAGCCAATTAATGCCTTAGAAGTCACAGAAATAAAAGTATACAACAAAGAATTACCAACAGACTTATAAAACATAGAAGATGCTAGCAATCGTTGATAATTCTTGAGACCAGCAAAAACGGCTTCTCCACCTATAGTTTTTTCTTGAAAGCTCAGCCATATGTTATATGCTATCGGGATTATGAAGATGAAGATAATCAAGACTAGGGTAGGCAGAACATAGATCCAGTTATAAAGTGATCGAGTAGTTTTCGACATAGAAAAATCACCAAAAAAGAAAAATAATTTTTTATCCTCCATATACTCTTTTAACTTCTTCCCTCAGCTTTGCTGCATACTCGTCTATGACTTTGTCTGGATCCTCTCCTTTGATGACTACTCTCTGAATCATTTCGTTCCACGTGAACCCTTCTCTAAATGTCTCGCTAGGTGTTGTTCTCTCACCTAACGGGAAGGCCGCTGTTTCCATGAATTTGATTTTTTCGACCGCTTTTGCTGGGTCTTCACCGAGGGCAGGATACTTGCCTGCTTTCCAGTCTTTGGAGATTACCTGCATTTGGGACTTAAATATGGGGAGCGCATAGAGGCCTGAGGCTTCACAGAATCCTTTACGATAGTCTTCTTTGTCGGCATATAAGTAGTAAACCAGGTCTTTTGCAAGGTCTGGATATTTTGTTGTTTTGAATATGAAAACGCTTTCGTCGCCACAGTCTACTGAGACTGGCAACAAGAATAATTTGGTGTTTGCTGCTAGAGCAGGATTCTGTGTCATTACTGCATACCATATGCTTGCCGGATTCATTGTCATTGCAATTTTTCCTTGAAGGTAGGCATTGTTGTTGGATGCATCGACCCATTGATCACTATCTGGCGGAGTTAATTTCTCAAGCCATATCTTCCTTTCTATTTCAAAAGCTTTTTTGAGACCCGTTCGATATGGCTCTTTATCCATTATAACTCCAGCTACACTTCTATCTGTTAGCATTCCTCCCCCGTATCCTCCCCAGAAGTGTAGGAAGGTCCACCATGTATCGTAGCCGTTCAATCCTAAGGGTAGACCTACTCCATACACTCCAGGCTCTACTTGGTTTAAGACTTTTGCAGCAGTATAGAAGTCATCTAGTGTTTTTAATGGGAATAGGTTTTCTGCATTTGCTTTTTTGACTATGTCCCAGCGGACATGTAGCCAGGTGGCTTCAAACATTGTGGGAAGGCAATAGTAGTGACCGCTCCATTCGCATTCTTTGAGTTTTATTTCATATATGTCGCTTTTATTTAGTTTCTCGATAATGTCATCTATTTGTATCAATAATCCTTTCTCCGCGAAAATAGCAACCGGGTGACCATTTATCACTATGTCAGGCGGGTTTCCTGCTTCAACAGCTGCAATAAGCTTCTTTCCAATATCTGTTACCGATAACCATGTTATTTCAACATCCACGTTATTCTTTGCCGCCCACTCACGAACTTTCTTTTCAATCCAATACATCTGAGGTGGTGTAAATGTGCTTCTTCCCCAGATAACTAGTTTAGGCCTAGTTGTAGCGGTTTGTTGGGAGGGGGTTGTTGGTTGCTGTGGAGTTGTAGGCTGTGGCTGCTTAGGTTGCTGCATTAGAAAGAAGCCAATGCCTGCTATTATTAGGACGACTAAAACAGCAATGGCAATTATTTTTGTATTGTTTTTTTGGCTCATCAAGGTGTATTATTATACTTTACCATTAATATTTATAGCCAAACTTGTTTGGCTATCCATAATTTCGCTCATTTAGTAATTCCTCCAAGAGGGCTTTGACGTCATGTTTTAACTCTTCAGGAAGAGGGATGAAGGGTTTTCTGGGCAAACCGGCATCTACTCCCCGCAGTTTCATAAGTGTGTACACGAGAGGAATTGTGGAACCCAGTCTATGGAGTTCTTTTCGGAACTTGTTTATCATGAACTGAAGTTCTACAGCCTTCTCAAGATCATTTTCCTCGAGCAACTTAAATAGTTTATAAACTACTTCAGGGGCATAATTCGACATTCCAGGAATAAATGCACGTGCTCCTAAAACATAGCCAGGAACCATAAGAGCCTCTGTACCAACGACTACGTCGAAATCTTTTCCCACTGTTACCTTATATTCTATAAACTGTTGAATATCAAAGCTACTGTCTTTAATACCAACTACCCCTACATTTTTTAGCTTAAGTGCAAGTTGAGGGTTAATTTGATAGCCAACTCTTTGTGGATTGTTGTATGCGTAAACTGGTATCGTGACAGAGGCTACTATGTCTTTAAAATACTCCACAACATGAGAGTCCGGGTGCGCATAGTAGAAAGGAGGAACACTAGCAACAGCATCTGCACCGATATCTTCCGCGTGCCTAGCCAATTGGACTGCAGTCTCTGTGTCTGTTGAACCGACATGTATAACTACAGTCTTTGACCCTTTGACAAATTCCATTATTTTTTCAGCAACTATTTTTCTTTGATCTATTCTCATTATAGGTCCTAGACCATAAGTGCCACAAACATAGTAGCCATGGACATATGGATAAGTAAATTCAATAAGTCGACTAAGAGTGTCTGTCTTGACTTCTCCCTTCTCATCGAATGGAGTTATAAGTGGTGGTAAGATACCATACAGTTTTTTCTCATTCATCGAATCCAACGATAAAGTTACCCTTATTTAACTATGGAGCCAAACATATTTGCCTTTCCAGAAAAGTTTTAAATAGAAAGATTAATTCTATGAATGCAGGTTTACAATGCACAGACCTTATCTCATATATATGCGACCTTACCAGAGTACTTTAGCAGAACTCTCGAAAATACCAGGAGTAGAGATTTTGGTTCTAGGCATAACATACGACGATAGTAAATCAAAGACTTTGGTCTACTCGCTAATGCCACAGAAGAAGAAACATGTAGATGAATTTAGCAAGGTACTCAATAAAGAAGACACAGGAAAAGTGAAGATATTAATGAAGTCGAAATCCTCTCTGACTTTTGTAATAGAAAAAGACAGCTGTGATTTTTACGCGTATACTCTAGGTTCTGGGAATTTTGTCATTTTTCCCTACTTAATTAGGAACGGAGTTAGAAAGTTTTACCTTATATCTGAAGAGGATCCAAAAGTAATAACCGAAAAGTTGGCAAAGAGGGGTGATATTTTAAGATTTCAAACTTCATACATCTGTGAAGCTATAAATGATTCGTATAAACTAATTCTTCAAGCAGACATTTTTTCAAAATTAACTCCTTTGCAACGAGAAGTAATTTCTCGTGCAGTGATTCGGGGCTACTTCGACTGGCCCAGAAAGTTTTCCTTAACTGATTTAGCAAAGGAGCTTGGTGTGTCAAAGGCTACTCTGGCGGAGCATATTCGAAGATCTGAGGCAAAAATTTTAAGTTCTCTTGTAGGCTTAGAATGGAAGAACACTAGATATGAGAATACTAGCAGTTGATATAGGAACTAGCACAGTAAAATCAGGTTTAATTGATTTTGAAGGAGATGGAGTGAAGGGATTCAATACAATTGAAGTTCCCCTTTTAAGACCAGAGCCTGAAGCAGCAGAGCACAGCGCCGATTATTTATGGGGAATATTTAAAGAGACTGTCAAGGAGACAATTCGAAAAGCAAATATGGAGGAGATAGATGGAATAGTTGTTTCTGGATACCTGTTTGGTCTTATCGGGTTAGATTCACAAAACAGACCATTAACAAATATATTTACATGGCTTGACAGAAGACCAGCAAAGTATCTTCCTAGGCTTTATAAGACTTTAGATCCGTTTGAGGTTTACAGGAGGACTGGATGTCCTCCTTTATATATATATCAATTAGCGAAGTTGTTTTGGTTACTACAAGAGAAGAAGACGCTTCTCGAAAAGACAAAAACTATTCTGGATGCTAAGGGTTTTTTGTTTCTGCGTCTTATTGGAGAAAAAGTTATGGATAGAAGTTCAGCTTCTGGTTCGCAACTCCTCAATATGTATTCTCTCGATTGGGATTTCGACCTTATCGAATCGATTGGTATAGACCCTGGCATATTGCCAAGGTTGGTGGAGCCTAACACAATTATAGGAGACTTACCTGTAAGCATCGCTAACGAACTTGGGATAAAATCTGGGGCTCCCATTGTAGCAGGAGTTTTTGATGGAGCAGCGGTCTCTATTGGATTAGGCGGTTTGAATCAAGAGATAGCTACTTCTCATTTATCTACTAGCACGATGCTTAGAGTTGCAAGCCCGTATCCGGTCATTGATAAGTCTCCCTATATGCGATTCCAAACATACTATTCTTTAAAGAAAACTTGGCTCCCGGGTGGAGCAGTAAACAGCGGTGGCGTTGTCTTAAGGTGGTTCAGGGATTCTTTGGGAGGCTTAGAGAAAGTATTGGCCCAAGATCTAGGCATAAGTGTATATGAGATTCTGGACAGAGAGGCAATGCTTTCACCTCCAGGGGCAAACGGCATTATTTTCTTACCATACCTTAGTGGAGAGAGATTCCCTATTTTTGGTAACAACTCAAGTGCTGTAATTTTTGGACTAAGAGAGTGGCATACAAAAAGAGACATTTTGAGAGCATTCATGGAAGGAGTCGCTTATAATCTGAACCTTGTCAATGAGGCTCTGAGGGAGAACAACTTAAGATTTAAAGAAGTGAGAATTACAGGTGGCGGTGCTCAGTCCCAGCTATGGCTACAAATATTGGCGGACGTTTTAAATACGCCTATAAAGGCGTTTACTAGAGGAGATGCCGCTTTGTTTGGCTCAGCGCTAGTTGCTCTGGAAACGCTGGATCCATCTTTCGAATTAACTAAATTCGACCAATATCTTCGTTTCGACAGGATAGCCCTTCCTTCTGAAAACAGATTGGTTTATGAGAAGCAATATGAAAAATTTAAAAAAGTTTTAAATAGTTTGATTCCTTTGTTTAATGAGAACTAAGCTTTATTTTTGCTCTTGTTCCTTTTTCTAAAACTTCTTTGTTTACTATGTACTCGAAGGGTGGTTCCCCCCGTATGACCTGTAAGATTGCATTAGCATTTGATTCATCCATCCCTCTTAAAGCCTCTAAAGTATTTGCACCTATGTGAGGTGTTATAATGACATTCGGGAACTTAAGAAGAGGATGATCAGCTCCAATGGGTTCGCCTTCTATTACATCAAGCCCAACTCCTCCAATTTTTCCAGTCTCGAGTCCTTTAATCAAAGCATTTGTATCGATTAGTTCTCCTCTAGCTGCATTTACTATTATTACTCCTTTTTTCATTTTCTCTATTTCCTTCTCGCCGATGAGATGATAGTTCTCCCTAGTTAAAGCAGCATGTAGCAAGATGATATCTGAATTTTTTAAAAGCGTATCAAAATCTACCAGCTCAGCTCCACTTTTAAAGGCCTGCTCCTTGCTTACATAGGGATCATAGGCTATGACTCTAGCCTCGAATCCTCTAGAAAATATTTCTGCAACTCTACTGCCAATGTTTCCTAGGCCTACGATGCCGACTGTTTTGCCCTTAATGTTTATTCCAACAATTTTTCCTCTTTCCGACCATTTCCCTTCCCGAACATAGCCGGCGGATAAACAGACTTTTCTCGCAACATTAAGGCATAAAGCGACGGCTAATTCTGCTACTGCATCTCTTTCCTTGTATCCGGGGACACGTGTAACAATGACACCGTACTCTGTTGCCGCTGTAACATCTACATTGTCGTATCCTATGCCGTGTCTCGCTATTAGTAAAACATCTTTCTGGTGTTCGAAAAACTCTCGATCATAAAACGGTGTTACACTTGCAATTATAAAATGATAGCCCGAGAGTTTTTCAGCTAGCGGCTTACCTCGTAGGGTTTTATCTACGTCCAAGAAATCAACCTGTGCAACTCTTCTTAGGTTTTCTAGAACATCGGGTGCAACAACTCCATAAGACCTTGAATTCACTATTGCAACTTTGTACATACATTTGTTTATAGGCAGGGCATTTTAATTATTATCCCCATACATTGTTTGGTCTTTCCTCATGTTTTTCGCCGAATGTGTTTGGCATAAAAATTATTTAAAAGAAATGAACGTATTTCTTGACACAAATGTTTGGAAGACTGCCTAAACTTTTGGTTGAGAACAAGATCAGTCTGGGTGCTTGGTTAACGATTGCAAATCCCGAAGTTCCAGAAATGCTTTCTCTACTCGGTTTTGATTGGCTCTTGTTTGACGTTGAACATGCACCTTTAGACTTTCAAATGCTGGAATATATGTTAATGGCCGTAAGGGGGGACACTACTCCCATAGTAAGAGTACCCTTTAACGACCCTGTTTATGTAAAACGCGTCCTTGACCTAGGATTTGCCGGTATTCTCTTCCCATTAATCAACAAAGCTGAAGATGCTAAACAAGCTGTTGCATCAACGAGATATCCTCCAAAAGGCATTAGGGGTGTAGGTCCCCGTAGGGCCGCTAGTTATGGTTTAAAGACAAATGAGTATTTTGACAATGCCGACAAAGTGCTAGTAATCGTCCAGATCGAGACACAAGAAGCCGTCAAAAATATTGAGGATATACTCTCGGTTGAGGGAGTAAATGCATTCTTTATTGGACCAAATGACCTATCGTTTTCATATGGGTACAGGTCTTGGAAAGAAGAGATTGTAAGAAAAGCCATAGAAAAAGTTGCCGAAGTTTCAATGAGCCTCGGAGTTCCTGGAGGTATGTATTGTCCTGACGATGAATCCTTAGAATTCGCATTGAAAAATGGTTTCAAATTTATAGCCTTGGGAAGCGATTACAGGTTCTTGGTTGCAGGTGCTAGGAGTAGACTCGAAAAAGCAAAAAGTTTAGCCAATAGTTTCTCATAACTAATGCATCCTTTTTTCTATTGTTACGTATAAATAGACATTTTTATTTTGAAAACATCGTTGACAAGGTGTCTAATGGTGGGCATTAAGTATATCTCTCTAGACATGGACGGAACCATCGTCAGCAGGAAGTATGTGGACTATTTTTGGCTAGAGCTTGTTCCTAGGCTGTACGCCGAGAGACATAGCTTGGACATTGAGACGGCAAAGCGTGTCGTGTTTCAGTCTTACGACGAGGTCGGGCAGGGAGATTTAAGGTGGTATCTTCCTAGGTACTGGTTCCAGAGGTTCGGTTTGATGGACGAGCTTGAATATGCTTTGAGCGAGGCGGGGAAGCTCGTCGAAATTTACGAGGATGCCCTAGAATTTTTCGAGAACGTGCCAAACCATGTTAAACTGGTGCTTAGCACTAGCGCGGCGAGGGATTTTATCGGTCTCGTATTTTCGCGCTTCCCATTCCTAGAAAAGAGGTTTGTAAGGGTTTTTTCCTCATCCTCGGACTTCTCTCTCCCAGGCAAACCCCCAGAGTTCTTTAAGGCTATTCTGCGCGAGCTGGGGATAGGGCCACACGAAATACTACATGTTGGGGATGACCCAGAGAGCGACTACAAGAATCCATCATTGGCTGGTCTTCGCGCAGTACTTGTTTCACGAGACGGAAAATATGATGGAATTAAAAGTTTAAACGATGTCTTACATATGATTGATTTCTATTAACAACGCTGCACCGTAGAGCTTTATTAACTCTTAACTCTGAGGCAAAAATATAATGGATAAAGGATGGGTGGAGATTCTCAGGTTTGTGGTTCCCAAGTCGCTTATAGACAAGTTACGTAGATATGTAGCCAAAAGTGGGATGTGAGGTTAAGCTCTAATAGGAAAGCAATTCGGGACAGGAACATGGAAGAAATAAGCATATCCTCTCGCTTACCAAGCGAAAGAGTGGACTCAATCGTAGGACTAGGGCTAGAGTCAGATTTTGGGTGGCTGGGGCGAAGATTTAAGCGATGCCTTGAAGTATAGAGTTAACAAAAGTATTTCAGGCAAGCATGATCCTTGAGCTTTTACCTCAGAGAAGCATGGAACGCATATCAATGTTCTCCAAACAGCGCAACACACATGGTGGCAATTTCTGGGAGAAAGGCTGAAATATTTCACTTGGGATTTATTACATGGTTAGATGTGGAGGTTAGAAGACTTTCCACGGGAATTCCTGGCCTGGACGCCCTTTTGAGGGGCGGGATCCCAGAGGGTTTCTTTGTCGCCCTCGTGGGGATGCCTGGTACAGGTAAGACTATTACATGTCTGCATTTTGTATGGGCTGGTTTGAGGGCTGGGGAAAGCGCGATATATGTGACTACGGAGGAGAGCAGGGAGAGCATCCTGAGGCAGGCAGCGCAGTTTAAGATGGATTTCCAGAGCGCTTTGGAGTCTGGCAGGCTTGTTATTATTGATGCCCTTATGCGAGAAAAGGAGGACGAGTGGACCCTTCGCGAGCTCGCTGTAGAGGAAATGCTTAGCAGGATTATAGAGGCAAAGAAAAAGCTGGGGAGAAACGCCCGCAGGCTTGTTATTGACTCTATGAGTGCTTTCTGGCTTAGGGCTCCTGTCAAGGCTAGGGAGGACAGCTACACTGTCAAGAGGATACTAAACAAGTGGGGGTTCACAATTATGGCTACAAGCCAGTATGCTATTACGACTGGTAGCGCTTTTGGCTGGGGCCTTGAGCATATTGCCGACGGAATCATCCACTTTAAGCGTAGAATGATCAACGGTGTCCTCACGAGGTACATCATTATCGAGAAAATGAGGCAGACAGCCCACGACTTGAGGGCATGGGAGATAAAGATAGAGGACGGCGTCGGCGTTGTAGTGGTAAAGCCACTGGAGAGGAGGCTCGAAGACGAAAGCTTACCAGAAAAAGTACAGAAGAAGATCAAGACCCACTCGGAAGAGTTCTCACTAGAATAGCTGGCAACATATCTTTTTTATACATATCCAGCAAAGTAACAATTGTATGAGCCTACCTGAATATGTTGAAGTAGTAACCAGGCAACATACCAGGTTGCTGCACCCCAAACTCGTGGTCCTCGTTGTCTCAATTGGGAAAGATGGCAGAGCCAATGTTATGCCCGCGGCATGGGTCACACCTGTCTCTGTGAATCCGCCGCTGGTTGCCGTTGCGATTTCGCCAAAGAGATACACGTACAAACTGATAAAGGAGAGTGGAGAATTTACCTTGAACCCGGTAGAAGCCACAATGCTGGGGCTAGTCGAAGAGACTGGCTCGACAAGTGGTAGCGAAATAGACAAGTTCAAAGCATATGGGATAGAAAGTTTAACACCTCTCAGGGTAAAGGTTCCATGCATAAGGAATTCACTGGCGTGCATCGAGTGCAGAGTAGCGGCTGAGTATCCTTGTGGTGACCACTCTTTGTTTGTGGGAGAAGTATTAGCCGCGAGAGTCAGGCGAGATGCGTGGAAAAACTCTCTTTATGACTTGTCTAAGGTTCGACCCCTTCTCCATTTGGGTGGAGAAGAGTATACGAGTGCATGTAAATTTTGAGTCGTATAATGCCGCTAGAGTCACACACGATTGGGAAAACATATGTGGAGGATTTTTCTCTAAGTGATATAGCCGGGGTTTCCAAACTACAGTTAGTTAGACCTTATTAAATAATACTTAATGTTGACGAAAACTATACTTTTCTAATCATCTCGTGTATTTTGTTTTGTCCATTAATCTCTCGTTGTACTTAGAAATAAAGCAGAAGACAATGACGAAGGAACTGAAAAAAGATCAAGCAACCAAAAAGCTTCTTGGAAAAAATGTTTGTGAAAAAATAATTTGTTTTTTAAGGTGGCATAGGTATGTGGAAGGCTGCAAATGCTACGTGGTACCACACTATTAGCATTGTTGCTATGAATACTCCGGGCCACACTTTGCCTGTTTTCCTGTAGAAGTACGTTAAGATGCATATTGTAAGTATTGAAACAACTGGAACAACTATGTAGTAGATCATTGCAAGTGGGACTCCGCCATAAACGTATGTCCAGGAAAGCGTCTGTGGCATTCCGATGTAGAGTGGTACGTAGTAGTAAAGGAGGAATATTATTGAGCCTAAGGATACAATTAACGAGTTTATGAGCAGTTCCATTGTTAGGCTTGCTTTTCCTTCTTTGTACCTCATGAATCCTGCGAAGAGTACTCCTGTTACTAGGTAGTAGAAGAGGAATGGTAGGAAGTACGTAAATGCAAAGGTGAATCTAATTGTACTCATTGGTCTCAGGACGACTGGTTCAGGTAGACCTGCAAGCGTGAATGGGGTCCTGAACAAGGCGTAGCAGTAGGTGAGTGTTATGTAGAGTGGTAGGAGTGTCAAGGCCGCGAACAGGAAGCTCTTAGCCACCGTTTTGAGTGAGAGATCCAGTCCTGTGTGTTGTAGTGTGAAGCCTTTCTTCCTGAGGCTTGCATAGTAGAATGTCGCGAGCAACACTACAGTTACAAGCGCGACTGTGTCTTGCCAAGCCATATACCTGTTTGTCGGTGCTTGAGGCGTGAATATTGTTAGAAGCATGGGGTTCATTCCCCACTCGATGAATGTCGGCAAAAATAGTAGGGGTGGAAGTGCAGTTGTTATGAACGCTGCTATCCAGTAGCTGTAGCCTGTAAAGCCCTTGTATTCGGGCGGTGTTCCCTTTAGCTCCTTGAATGTTTCTGTTTCGAGCAGGTATCCTCCAAATGAGAATATGAAGAACATTGCTGAGAGGAATGCCAGGCTTGTAAAGAGCTGTTTAAGTGGGAATATCAGGTCATTTCTCGGGATTTTTTTGCCTCCTTGGAGCGTCATACTGAACCATTCTATCACGTTGCCAATGCTTGTCGGGTCATCGGTTGAGGCTGCGTGGTCTATGTATGGTTCGTATAGTATTCTTGCTGTTCCTTTGGATATATCTCCGTAGACTTTTCCTGGTATAATATCTTCAGTCACATTGAATATTTGCTTTAGTACAGGGGACTTTGGTATGTCTTTCCCAGTTGGAACCTGAAGCCAAAATGGTGTAAATTCATCTGCAAATGCCATCTGTATCGCTACATTCTTTAGCCTTGGAGCTAATGTTGGGGGCAAGACATAGGAATCCATGTAGAACATTGCTTTATAGCCATCTGGCACTGCGAGTGCCGCGCTCTGTATTGCCCAGCCACCCATAGACATGCCTACGAGTCCAATGTTGTTTTTGTCGACATATGCAAGGCTCCTAAGATAGTTGAGCCCAGCTACGGCTCCGTAGGAAAAAGCTCCCACATTTCCCTCTGAGAAGCCGTGTCCAGTCATGTCGATTGATAGTACGACGTATCCTCTTCTTGCTAGTTCGAGAGCAGTATTTGTCATATAGTCTTTCTGGTTATTGTATCCATGTATTGCTAGTATTCCTGGAGCTGGTTTTTGAGGTGTAGCGTCGGCTGGAACGTAAAGGTGAGCGCTAATCATTTCGCCGTTTGGCCCATAGAATCTGACGTCGTTTACTGTTACGTAGCCGAAATCGCTTATTACTAGGTATGCCAGAAAGCTGAAAAGGATTGCTAGTAGAAGGGAGGCGGCGGCATACATTCCAATTTTTGATTTTTGCATTTTTTGTCGTTATAAAAACTATCGAAAAACATATATATTTTTCTTTACATAGTTGTCCTCATAAAAGAAAAACAAAAATAATCAGTATTTTAGATGGAAAATAGAGTAAAAACTAGAGGCATGATATTACAATGTATTAAAATGGGTTTAAAGGTTTGAATTTGAAGGTAAAAAAAACGTAGATGCTGATTGGGGACTTCCCTTTTGACCATTAAGTAGTCATAGTTCACCAATTATCTTTATTCCGGTTTTTTGTATGTCTCTCGAGACTTTCTTTATTACTACCAATAGTATTGGTATCTGCAGTAGTGTTGTTAAAAAGAGCAAAAATAGTAAATGTGAATCCAGTGGTTGCTGGCCTGCAAGCTTCGTGGCTAGCTGGGGGCCTAGGAGTGGTACAAAAATTATTTGGGACAGGCGTTCTTCATTTATAGGCATGAGTGCGAGTCCTAGGAACGCTAGGCTGGCAATGTCGAACATGTATCCGGGGATACCTGTTTTTAGCGCTAGGGCCCCCAGCAGAAGCCCGTATACAGCGGACTGCACAACTAGTAGTATAAGGGTTAGCAAGACGTGAATGGGGTAGTGTATGGCTATCTCGGCTCCAGCTATTCGGAAAATTATTAGTGTTATAGTGGAAGTTATTCCTGAGGAGAGGAGAAGAGGAATGATTCTGCCTGTTAGTACTAGGAAGACGGATGTTCCTCTGGCTTCGTGTTCCTCTATGAGGCCTAGGACTCCTAGGTAGTCTACCCAGCCGCTTATCATCCATGCTGAGTTCGAGATTATTGTCCAGGCTATTAGTCCCAGGAGGTTTTCTGCGAGGAGCTGTGTTTTTCCTGAAAGGACGAAGCCTAGGAGTAGGGTAACTATCCACAGAGTGTCTGTAAGAGAGCTCGAAATCATGGAGAGTAGGTATCTTCTGGCTCTAATCGCATGGAGCCATATGACTGCACGGGTCCTCCCCATCTATATCCCCCTTACCAATAGTTTTTCTTCGGCCCGCTTTGCTAGGCTCGCTGAGACAATGTTGTATCCAATGGTTAGTATCATCATGGCGACTATGACGCTTGTAAAGAATCCTCCTGTTTCGAGATGTTGTGTCAACATGTCGGCGGCTTCAACGATGTATGTGGTTGGCAAGAGCCTAGAGATTGCTTGGAGCCATGGTGGAAGGACGCTTAAAGGATAAATCGCTCCCGAAGCCAGTAGGATTATGGGGGTTATCCAGTCTAGCCAGGGTGATTCTTCTTTGGCCATGAGTGTTAAGCCTGCAAGAAGCATGCTTAGCCCTATTAGGGGCAAGAGTCCAAGTATGAGTAGGAAAAAGACCCCGGCTACGTATTCGAGGGCGCTTAGTAAGTCGAGGTATATAACAAGTAAAGGTAGGAATACAAGTGTTTTCAGGAGGTTTTCTAAGAGATATTTTGGTAGGAAGGTTATGGTAAGTGATAAAAGCAAACCTTCTGGCACTACCGTGTAGTATGGGAGAATGCCGTGCATTCTTAGGATTATTCCTCTTCCTGCTATGTCCCAGAGGACATCTATCGATCCCGTAACAGTGAGGCTGAGTAGCACGAGGTCTTTTGGCGATATTTCTGCTTGTAGTTGCTGGTAGAGGAAGTAAAGCATAAGGAGGACGAGGTATGGCCTGGCAAGTAATGTGAATAATAAACCCTTGTTGTTCTTTAGCATCGAGACTTCGAAGAACAGACCCGCCCTTAACATGTTTAGGAATGAATGCTTCATAGCTTAAACACCTCTTTGGCCTGTGAGCTTTACAAATACGTCTTCTAGCGATGGTTCAAGAATGCTTATGCTCCGGACTTTTAGCCTTGAAGCCCTGAATTCGTGGAGTAATTTTTCCATTGTTTCTTCAGCCTGGGAGACTGGGACCGAGATTACTATTTTCTCTGCTATACCCTTCCTGTGGTAGATTTTTACCTCGTTGCTTGGAAAATCTTTGAGGATGTTTAGTGCCTGTAGTCCCGACATGCTTGGTAGTCGTACCTCTATGAAGACTGTGTCTGCAACCCTTTTCTTCAGTTCATCGATGGTGTCGATGGCGAGAATTCTTCCTTCTGATATTATCGCTACTCTGTCGCATATAAGCTCTGCCTCGAAGAGGTTATGAGTCGTTAAGAGTATAGATTTTCGTTTCTGGTGTGCGAGGTTTACCAAGAGGTGTCTTATACGCCTGGATGTCACAGGATCTAGGCCAAGTGTAGGCTCGTCCAGAATTAATACGGGAGGGTCAAGGAGCAGGGCTCTAGCTATGCTCAGTCTTGCCTTCATTCCTAGAGACATTTCCTCGTAGAACTTTTCCGCCTGGTTCTGGAGCCCTACGGCCTTTAGGGCTTCATTTACTCTTTCTTCAAGCTTTTTACCGCTGAGTCCGTAAAGCATTCCAAAATATTTTAGGTTTTCCCGGGCTGTCAACTTATAGAAGAAGCCTTTTTCAACACTTAGAGATATGCCTATATGTTTCCTTACCTTTCCTCTCTCTTTTACCACGTCATATCCAAGAATCTTTGCGGATCCTTCGTCTGGTAGGAGGAGCGTAGCTAGTATCTTGACAAGGGTAGATTTTCCGGCACCGTTTGGTCCGAGTATTCCGAGGATTTCGCCTTCGTTTACATTAAAGGACACGCCTTTGAGTGCCTCTATACGGCTCTCAACTGTTTTAAAGAGCCCTACACGCTTCCTAGTGATGTAGGTCTTCTTTAGTCCTTGAACCTCGACGGGATACATCCATTTCACCTCCAGAAAACTGGTCAAAAACCGGGTGACGCTTTGGAGTATATCCTCTAACAAGATATGCTTTGAGCCTATATAAAAAATTTTAGGACTCTTTTCTCCTAAGTGGCAAGCCAGCTAATAGAGCCATAACCGAGCTCATGAAGGCAGTAGTTGCGATGGGCTGGACACGCAATAAGCTACTGAAGCCCACACCGAGCATTGGTCCGAAGAAGTAGCCCACTCCAATAAATGACTCGAACAGGGATGTATATAGATGAACTTCTAGGCTCTGTCTTTTGAAAACTCTTTCTAAAGCAATGCCGTAGACTATTCCTTGCCCTATTCCTGATAGAAGTGCGGTAGATACGTGAATAAGCGAATCATTCGTATACACCACGAGGGCAGGAGTTAACATCAAGAGGGCGGCTAGGTCTAGTCTTCTCAATTTATTGGGAACCCTGTCGAATAGATAGAAAAGAAGCGTTCTAGAAAAAATCATGCCGAAAAGGGTCGCAGAGAGGAGAATTTGTGGAAGCTTCCTGGCTTCGACTAGGACAGGGTAAAACGTTATTAGTCCCGAAGAGTTTAGGGAGTATATTATACAGAGAAGCCATGCAATAGCGGCCTTCCTGAGAGATCCCAGAATGCCGGCAGGAGTGGCTGGCTCTATTCTCCTTTTGTGGCTAAAAATCGCGAAAGAAACTAGAAACACCGAGAATCCTGAGAAGAATAGAAAGGTAAATGCTGGCTCCACAAGCGACAATGGGTAGACAGATGCCATTGCAAGAAGGGAGCCAGAGCTCCAGGAAAATGAAAAGGAAGACACTTTTCCACCGACACTGGATACTGCATTTTCTATGGACGGCCAGAATATCCCAAAGCCTAGGAGTACAAGGCTTGCAGCGATAAAGATGACCACGATTGAATGTGAGAATAAAAATAAGAGGTATCCTGCTGTCAAGAGATTTAGAGAAAGAATTATTGTCTTCGAGTCCCCGAGCCTGCTAACTATGAATGAAGATAGTAATGCGCCTACAATATATAAAAGTGAAGAACTGCCTGTGATTATCCCTATCTCTGCCTCACTGTAGCCTAGCCTTAGCATATAGAGAACGATGACTGGGACAAGCAGTCCCTGCAGAAAAGATAAGGAAAATGATAAGGCGTAAAGTCTTTTCATGGGAACTCACCGGCCTCAAATGGGAAGCATTACAACTATTGATTCTAGAAGCGGCACGATAAATGTCAGAACGAATCCATGCATAATGCTTGGAACTGCGGCTTCCTCGCCGTAAGTATAGATAAAGACTGATAGTGTGTTGTCCATGGTCGTTGCTCCCCCGAGGCTTATTGTTGCCACCTTAAACCTTGATAGAAGTGGTGTAAGTATAAATGTTGCTTGTTCCCTTAGGATGTTTACCAGGAATGCTGTCAGCCCTGCCGATGGGCCAAAAAATTGTGCAACAAAGGGACCAGCGAAACTGTACCACCCAAGACCAAAGAGGATCGACAGAGAATACCTGAGAGGCACTCTGAGAAAAATCGAGGCTACAATGCCAGCTAAGAACGCAGAAACCAGGGTTACCGATAAGGCCTTGAGGAAAACGTCTCCACCGTTCCTTATTGCCTCAAGGTTAATTGTTGTATGCATTGCCAGACCAGTGGCAAAGATTACTGCGAGTACTAGGGGCCATATGACTTGGGACAGGTATGCTTGAAGCCAATTAGCGTATATACCCGTCAGCCACCCTGAGGCTATAGCTATAATTATCGGGTAATTCGGTCTGGCTTCTACATGAGCCGAAATTCTGCGAGACCGTTCTGTGTAGAAGCTACCTATACCAAAGACAAACAGGATAATTAGCGCCAGAAATATGACTGTGTGATATAGAGAGACCTTTAGCGCCTCTATTCCGCTAGCCGCGGCCCATGCACTTATGCTCCAGACTAGTACGAGAACTATTCCCTGGAAGACAAAGCCCGGAAGCTTGATGTTAAAAACCCTGCCGATGAGTAGGGAAGCGAGAAATACGATTATTACCTCAAGGGACCCTAGATCCAGCATAGGAAGGCTTCACTGCTCATGTCTCGTAAACATGTTTTAAATTTTCTTGAAAATTATTCATTGTTTTGGCGGTGTCTTGGCAATTATATCTAGGATTGTGCAGAGTGAGTCGACAACTGGTATTTCTTCTGGAAGACTATAATAGGGGTCAAAGAAGTTTGTCTTGACTACTATTGCTTTGAAGCCTGCATTGTAGACCTCGAGGGCAAATTTCGCTCTATCATCGACGTGTACAATTTCCTCTCTTGGCACGCCCAGCTCTTCTGCTACCTTTATGAGTCCATCTACACGTGAAGGCACATCTTCATATACAACGATTATCTTGTCGAAAAGCTGTGCTAGACCGCTCTCAGCTATCCTCTTGTACTTCATCCCGGGAACACCGTCGCCACCAGACACTGAAACGACTTTTCTGCCAGCCTTCTTGAGCTCGGCGAGGAGCTTAAATGCGCATTTATATGGCTGAGACCCCCTGATACGCGCCTCGAGCATAAGCTCTTTAAACTTCTCTACGTCGTACTTTACATTAATAGAGTATTTGCGGGCAAAATCTTCCAGGAAAACGTGGAACTTGCCGTAGTCCATGACACCTTGTTTTTCAAGCTCATACCACTTCATGTAGACCTCGTCTGTAAGCATTTCAAGCATGTTTGCTGGCACCCCTATGTATAGGAGGAGTATCTGGATGACGTCCCGCATATAGGTGTAGCTGTCTAGAAGTGTGCCATCGATGTCAAAAGAGAAAACCTTTGCATCCCTAACGATTTTTTCAAGTGTTGCCATGTCTATCGCTTGGCATAAAGAGGATTATACCCTTTAAATCTTTCTTAAAAAGAAAGAAAAAACACTTTAAGAAAGAAATTTTAATTTCAAGCCAAGGTTTTTGTATCTACCAGTGACCCCTGTGAATCAAAGAAGTAAATCCTGGACGGCAAGAATCTTATTGTATCGTCGACATTTACCTTTGTGGTGAGGTATAGCTTTACAGGCTTGTCAGAGCCGATATCTGCCAAGACTACCCACTTGTCTCCCCTATACTCGGAACCTATTACTCTGCCTTGATTCCTTGGTCGTCTAGACGCGTATGCTCTGCCCTAAAACCAATATATCCAATATTTTCAACACTAAGACTTTTCAGTTCGGCTATGCTTTCGATCTGAGGAATCAGAATGTTTGCAGGTAAGATATTCATTCCTCCAACAAAGTCTGCAACGTATGTGTTGACGGGTCTGTTGTATATCTCTTCTGGAGTCCCTGTTTGAATTATTTTGCCTTTGTGTAGTATCAATATTTTGTCTGCTAGAGACATGGCTTCTTCTTGGTCATGTGTAGCCATCACAGTCGTGATGCCTACCTGTTTAACGAGGGTCTTTATTTCCCAACGTACACTTGCCCTGAGAGCCGGGTCAATGTTGCTGAATGGTTCATCCATTAGTAAAAGTTTGGGTTGCTTAACTATTGCTCTAGCAACTGCGACTCTTTGTTGCTGTCCGCCTGATAGCTGAGATGGTTTATGGTCAAGAACATGGCTTATACGCAACATTTCTGCGACTTCTCTGACCCTTTTCTTTATCTCCTCCTCGGGCAATTTACGCATTTTAAGTGGGAATGCAATATTGTCAAAGGCTGACATGTGGGGATACAATGCATAGTTTTGGAAGACGTATCCGATGTCCCTTAACTCTGGCGGTACATATGTTTTATTGGAGTCGTCTACTACCCGCCCATCTATTACTACTTCGCCTTCATCAGGCCGTATAACGCCTGATATGATGTTCAAGATTGTGGATTTGCCTTCTCCGCTTGCCCCGAGTATTACGAGGAACTCTGATTTTTCGGCTGTCAATGAGACTTTGTCTAGGACTCTGTTTTTCCCATACGACTTCGAGATATTCCTAAGCTCTAAAAATGCCATTCTCCTCACCTTACCCCTTAATACCACCCGTAATTGCTCTCGAAATATTTTTCTGAACAAACGAGACAAATATCAATGCAGGAATTATGCTTAAAACATTTGCCGCGGCCATGACACCCCACTCTACAACGTATTCGCTACTTACCATTTGACCCAGGATAACTGCTGCTGTTTGGTACCTACTGCTTGAGACCATAACGCTTGAATACATGTATTCGTTCCAGAGATTCAGATAGTTCATTATTACTGCAGAGATAATGCCTGGTATACTTATGGGGAGAATCACATGGATTAGACGCGAAAAGCTTCCGGCTCCATCAAGTCTTGCCGCTACTTCTATTTCTCGTGGGAGATCCAAGAAGAAAGATGTGAGAAGCCAAATGGTGTAGGGCAACGTGTATACTTGATAGCTAATAGCGACGCCGAGAGGAGTATTTGTTAATTTTAGTCTCCACAGCCAGTCATAAATAGGTACTAGCAGGCTTCCCGGGGGAAGCGATTTGACTAGAATCACTAAACCAACTGTGATAACCCAAAGATGGTAGTTAATCGGTAAACGTGCAATCGCATAGGCTGTAGGAATTGAAATCACAAGCGATATTAAGACTGCTAGTGTGATAAAATAGAAAGTATTGAACATGTTTTGGTAGAACTTTAGCTTGTCAAGCACATAAACGTAATTATCCAACGTGTAGTGGACTGGCGGGAATGTTCTCTCTCCTGGAGGCATAAAGCTTATGAGGATAAGGGAGCCTAGCGGTATAATCACTGAGAGAACAATTATAACTAGTATTGCATCACTCAGCGACGCCATCCTCTTATCACCATTATCATGTATGGAATAATCACAACCATTGCTAGAAGGATAAATATCACGGACATAGCTGACCCAAACCCTATCTCGAGACCTCTAACACCCCGATTGTAGATTTGTAGTTCGAGCGTCTCTGTGGCTATTCCCGGGCCTCCTCTTGTTAATAGCTGGACCTTGGCGAATATTCTAAAAGCGTCGATCAAACGCAACAGAAGCACAGCCATAATGACGTTCTTGGTGAGCGGTAGAAGTATCTTTGTTGTCAATTGGAACTTGTTTGCGCCATCCAGCCTGGCCGCAGTAACTATTTCTCGGGGAACTGTGGATAGCCCTGCTAAAATGATAATCATTACGAATGGTGTCATTTGCCATGCATCCATCAATATTATTGTAGGCATAGCCCATGTAGGGTCGTTTAACGGATCAATAGGGCTAAGACCTATACTCTTTAAAAATATGTTGACTATACCGTAGTCAGGATGTAGAAGGAACCTCCATATAACAACTATGTTTACGGCAGGTAGAAGCATTGGAACTAGCATTAGTGGAAGGAAAAGGTATCTATATTTGCTCCAATACAGTAGAGAGGCAAGCAAAATGCCGTATAAAAGTTCAAGAGTAGTCGCTACGATGACGAAATAAATCGTGTTAAAGACTGCTGTGCGGAAGATCTCATCGTTGAACAGGCTTACAAAGTTTTGTAAGCCTATAAAGGTGGGTTCAGTAAAGCCAAGTTTGTACCTGAAAAACGACATGTAGATTGTGTAGATAAGGGCATAGAGGAATACTCCTAGTCCAACTAGGCCCGGTAAAAGAAAAATTTCTTTTTGGAGGAACTCTCTTAACTTCATATTGTAAATATCCTCTGAAGGTTATTTTAGGACTTTATGGCTGAAGTTACTTTAACCATCTCTTCATGTGCCTTATTGATTGCTTCCTCAGCGCTTATTTGTCCTAGCAATCCCATGTAGAGGTATGTACCCACGTTTTCAGCCATGTCTCCCCATAGCGGGTTTGTCCTAACTGGTTTAGCGTTTAATATTATTTCGCGGAATTTGTCTGCAAGCCTTCTTTTACTCTTGTAATCATCATCTGTAAAGACGTTAAGTCGTGTAGGTGGCAAGCCAGCCTCTAATGCGGCGCGTTTTTGTGCTTCAAATGACGTGCTTACCTTTACGAATTCAATTGCTGCATCTGGATTGGTGGTAAAAGCCGATGCGGCCATATACCACACTCCTGATTGGGCTCCAAAGAATGTTTTTTGCCTTGGATAAGGCTGAACCTCTATTTTTCCTACTACCTGAGACTTTTGTGGGTTGTCAATGTCAGCCAGCCATCCGTTCCATGCCACACCAACTGCAACCTCGCCCCGAAGTATAGCGTCGGAATACTCTGCAAGACTCTGGAACTCAGTCATGCGTGGATGACTGTAGTTCTTTAGTTCCTTGAAGAATTCCAGGGCATCTATAGCGGCTTGGCTTTTTAGCGCGGGAGTTACTCCGTCATCTGCGAAGTATCGTCCACCGAATGGATAAAGAATTGCTGGGAAGGTATCTTGAGCTATGGAGGTGCCTTTGACTGAATAAGCGCCGAAGCCATATAATTTGACTCCTACGTCTGTATACTTTGATTTTACTTTTTTAGCAATTCTTAAAACGTCGTCCCAGGTCTGGGGTGGCTGTTCCCCTATACTGTCCAGGATATCTTTCCTATAGAACAAGAAGTTTGCATTACCAGTTATCGCCTGGGCGTAGGTCTTACCGTTTACGGTTGGCCAGCTCTTCAAAGAGTCGGGATAGTTGGAAAGGTTTGGTTGATCAATTGGAAGCAACCAGCCGTTGTTTATCATCATGTGGATCCAGGGCTCGTCAATGTATAATACGTCGTAGTCTGTAGACTTGTTCCGCATGGAAAGAACTATGGTTTGATATTCGTCTGTGTATCCCTTTGGAACATAATCGAGGGAAACGTCGGGATACTTCTTGGAAAATGTGTCCATCAAGTTTCTGACAATGGTCTCGTGGTAACCTGAACGTCCAAGAATAGTTAGCTTGCCGCTGAGCGTTTTTGGTTTCTGTGGTTGCTGGCTTGGGGTGCGGGTCAAAAAGTAGACGCCTCCGCCTAGAACTGCAACTGCAACTGTTCCTCCTAGGATGTAGAGGAACTGCCTTCTGGTTACCATTTTTCCACCGGCGATTTAGTTAGTGTAATTGTAGTATATAAACATTTTTGCAAATTCTTTATAAAATGAGTAAATCGTTTACTTTAGGCCTAATATATTCTTTATAGTCTAAAAAGACCGTTAGACTTTTAGATTAAAGTAGTCGTTCGAGTACATTTTCTATCTGTCTGGAGAGCTGTGGCGAGTAGCCAATGAATCGTGTAAATTCTTTTCCACGGCTGAAAACAATGAGGGTTGGTATACTCATGACTTGGTATTCCGCCGCAAGGTCAGGGTTTTCGTCGATGTTTACCCTCAGGAAGGCAGCTTTCCCCCTGTATTTCTCTGCGAGGGACTCAAATATTGGCTCTATTAGTCTGCAGGGGGCACACCACTCTGCCCAGAAATCTGCTATTGCCAGTTTGCACTTTGCCAGGTTTTCGTGGAAAGTTATACTGTTGCCGTTGGCGTCGTAGGGGCATGTGGCTTCTCTCTTTGTGGCGCCCTCTTTGAGCAACATTTCTTTTAGCATTTTTCTCTTGATTATTTCAAGCTCGCTCTCCATTTTGCGTCGACCAAGAAAGTTAGTTTCTTGAAGATTTAAATAGATAAGTATGGTTTTTAACTTTTAAAAGTCTAGATATATAAATCTTTGGGCATTTTACAGGCAAGCAATAAAGAGAAATACTCTTGGCTCAGCCTCTTATCTATTATATAGCAAAAAATTCATTAGTTTCCTGGTTTTTTATAGGCTTTGTTATGAAGAAATATATACTTGTAATTGACCAAGGAACGACTGGAACCAGAGCAGGCATTTTCGGAGAAGACGGGAAACCTGTCCCAGGGGGATGGGCCTACCGCGAACATACCCAGATTTACCCTCGGCCAGGATGGGTTGAACATAACCCAGCAGAGATCTGGGAGAAAACCCTGCTTTGTATAAAGGATGCCGTTCAAAGGTCAAAGATTTCCCCTAGAGAAATAGTAGCTATTGGAGTAACGAACCAAAGGGAGACAGTAGTTGTTTGGGACCCCAGAACTGGGAACCCGCTTTACAACGCGATTGTCTGGCAGGACCGGAGAACAGCTACGATAACGGATAAACTCAAAGAGAATTATTCTGAGCTCATACACAAGAAGACCGGGCTTGTTCCTGATCCGTATTTCTCAGGTAGCAAGATCCAGTGGCTCCTAGAAAACGTGGATGGTCTCAGGGAAAAGGTAAAGAGGGGAGAGGCAGTTTTTGGAACTATCGATACGTGGATTATTTGGAACTTGACGCGTGGCTCCCGGGAAGTCTTGACGCCTGAAAAGGGCGGCGCACATGTGACAGACTATTCTAACGCAAGCAGAACCATGCTCTTCAACATTGAGAAGCTGAGCTGGGATCAAGAACTATTAGAGCTTATGGGTAAAATACCAGAAGAGTCCCTGCCACTTCCACGTCCATCAAGCGACAAGGAAGTATACGGGTACACTGGTCCAGCGCTAAACGGCATATTTAACGGGGCAAGCATACCTGTGACGGGCGACGCTGGAGACCAGCAGGCAGCACTTTTCGGTCAGGCAGGTTTCGAAGAGGGAGAAGTCAAGTGTACCTATGGTACGGGCAATTTCATCCTCTTGAATACTGGTTTAAGGGTCTTCTATTCGAGGAGAGGCTTGCTGTCGACGGTTTTCTATTCTCTCGAGCCTGGTAAAGCTTACTATGCACTAGAAGGAAGCATCTTTATCACTGGAGCTGCTATCCAGTGGATAAGAGATGGATTAAAGATCATCGAGGTTTCGCCTGAAATCAACCCCTTGGCAGAGTCCGCAGATGATACGGGTGGTCTTTATTTCGTCCCCGCATTTACAGGGCTAGGCGCACCCTACTGGGATCCTTATGCAAGGGGCCTCATCATTGGTATTACACGTGGAACAACGAGGAAACATATAGCTAGGGCGACCCTAGAGAGCATTGCCTATCTGACGCGTGACGTTGTTGACACTATGAAGACAGATGTAGGTAGGGATATAAAAGTCTTGAAGGCGGATGGCGGCGCGTCGCAGAGTGACTTCTTGTTGCAGTTCCAGGCAGATATTCTTGGAGTCGAAGTAGTTAGACCGCTTGTGCGTGAAACAACGTCTCTAGGTGCTGCTTACCTTGCGGGTCTAGCTGTTGGAGTGTGGGGTAGCTTAGAGGAGCTGAAGAGGCTGTGGGTAGAGGAGAAGAGGTTTATCCCGCAAATGGATCCCACGAAGCGTGAAAAGCTTTACGCTGGCTGGAAAGCGGCTGTCAAGCGTGCTCTTGGATGGGCAAAGGAGGTACCTTGGGCCTACGGCTACTCGGAGTAGCGATATGTATATAGCTATTTATATCTTTTAATTAAAAAACTTTTTATATTATTCATAGGAATAATCTATGAACCGGCTTGACAAAACATGTTGTCGTTATCGGTGGAGGCGTGACTGGTGCCGCAATAGCCTATGACCTTGCCCAGCGGGGAGCAAGAGTCACACTGCTGGAGCGTGGCTCGATAGGCAGTGGTACGAGTGGTAGGACGCATGGGCTTCTGCATAGTGGTTGCAGGTATGTCAAAGACGTGGATGTTGCCAGGGAGTGCTACCTTGAGAATGTTACTTTGAGGAGGATCGCTCCATTTCTTTTCGAGAAAAATGGAGGGCTATTTGTCGCGATAGACGAGTCTGATCTAAAATACAAGGACTTCTTTTTGAAAAAGTGCGAGGAGGCAGGTATACCGGTGAAGGAGCTAGACAGGAACGAGGCGTTGAGGCTCGAGCCAAACCTTAACCCTGAGCTAAAGGCGGCTGTCCTTGTTCCGGACGGCACATTTGACCCCTTGAAGGTATTACTGAGCTTTTTAGCGTCGGCAAAACTGCACGGCGCAGACATAAGACCATTCAGCGAGGTTGTAGGCTTCAGGATAGAGTCTGGAGCAATAAAGGCTGTCCGTGTCCTCGACAAGACGTCGGAACGCGAATACGAGCTCGAGGCTGACTATGTTGTCAACGCTACTGGTGCCTGGGCAAACAAGGTTGCCAGGCTCGCTGGTCTAAGCGTGCCGGTGAAGCCGAGCCCAGGCGTCATGGTAGCCCTCAACGCCAGGATTGGTCACAGGGTCTTCAATAGGCTGAATAAGCCCGGAGACGGCGACATCATTATTCACCAGAGGGGGACTTCGGTGATTGGTACGACTTCTTGGGTAGTGGAGGACCCGGACACGGTTACTATACCCAGAGAACACGTCGAACTAATGCTGAAGAGGGGCACAGAGCTCGCACCGATAGTTGCAAAGCTAAAGGTGAAAGCTACTTTTGTCTCTTCTAGGCCGCTTGTAGGGGCTGTCCAGGCATCTACTGGCAGGGAGGTTAGCAGGAGCTTCGCAATAATTGACCATGCAAGGGAAGGGGTCGAAAACTTTGCCAGCATTATTGGTGGGAAATTTACTACTGCCCGGCTGATGGCCGAGAAGATGGCGGACTTCGTAGCGGAGAGGATTGGAATAACTCAGCCTTGCAGAACCGCTGATACACCTCTTGCTCCTTACTGGAGCTATTTCACATGAGGTGAGGCAACTGTATGAAGTACCGCGTTATAATTAGAAAATATAAGACTGAATGGAGAGAACCAAAATACGTAAGCTACGAAGTTGAGGCCGACCCAGACACCTCCGTTCTCGATGTTGTTGAGAAAATTAGTCTAGAAAAAGACAGAACCCTAGCCTTTGAGCATGCATGCCATCACGGTGCGTGCGGCGCATGCGGAATGATTATAAACGGGGTAGAGAGGCTGGCCTGCATAACGAAAATAGGGGAAGTCGCGAGGAACGGGATAGTTGTCCTAGAGCCCCTGAGAGGATTCAAGGTGATAAGCGACCTGGCAGTCAACAAGTCTAGAATGTTTAAGCAGTATGCCCTCGTGAAGCCAGGGACCCATGAAAAAGTAGCGGGCACAGTAGAGGTAGAGAAGCTACTCGACTGTCTAGAGTGCGGCATATGCTATTCCGCGTGCCCAATCGCAAACACGTTTGAAGGATATGTTGGCCCCTCAGTTATAGCTATGTCCTACAAGTCTTCCAGCAACGGAAAAGTCCCCGCAATCATTGACAGCCGCAGGGGCGTGTGGGCGTGTCACGGGTCTTTCGAGTGTAGTGCAAGGTGTCCTGTTGACTTTAAGCCTGGCGAGACAATTATGAAGATTAGGAAAGAACTCTTGTTTGGAAAATTACAGGTGATATAAATGAATATAGGGTATGTTCTAAGGTCTTGGTTCAAGCTAAGGGGTAGAAGCCTGGAGCAAGTCTCATTTGCTGCTCGAAGACTAGCCGGGATAATTATGGCTCTATACTTCCTTGCACACATGATCGATATATCGACTGTTGTACTCGGAAAGGATGTCTACAATGCATTTCTAGGAGTATTCACATCTCCCCCAGCTATTTTGGTGGACCTGTTTTTGTGGGCCGCGCTAGTTATTCACGGAGTCCTAGGATTATACTCGTTAATAGTTGAGATGGGGATAATGGTAGAAAAGAGGAAAACTATTCTCGCCATTAGCTGGGTTACCATTGTTTTGTTATTCCTTATAGGTACATGGGTGATAATGAATGTCTTCTAGGAGTCGGTCTGGGAAAGCCTGGCTCCTCCAGGCAGTAACAGGGGCAATACTGACCCTGGCCGTCCTCGCACATATCTACAGGGTCCACTTGACGGGCTCCGCCCACGGTATTCCAACCTACGAGGAAGTGATATCTGCGTTGAAGAATCCACTCGTAATGGCGGGGGAAATTGTTTTAGCAGCGGCAGCAACCTATCATGCATTGTATGGCTTGCACATGGTGCTGGTTGAGGCACAGTTGCTACGTGAAGATGTCTCAAAGAAGATAATGCTGGTCATCGGAATAATAATCATGACTTGGCTGATAGGCTTCAATGTGATAATACTTTTAAAATAAAAACACAAAAACAAAATTATTTTTTGTTGTTTCCTCTGGCCTCTTCTTTTTTACCCTGATTTCCTTTGCCGTATCCCTCTTCTTCCTCTTTTACCTCTTTCTTAATAACGTTGATGTCTTTCTTTGCCTCTTGTATTTGTTTCTCAGCCTGTTTGAATAATTGTTTTATGTCTGCCTGCTTCTTGGCTTCCTTCTCTAGCTTGGACTCTGTCTTGTTGACTTCTTCCTCGAGTTCTTTTGTATCATTTATTGATGGTTTTCCTTTACCCTTTATCTTTGTGTGGTTGATTATTGGAGTCATGTTTAGAACCTGTGTAGCGTTGTTCTTGAGGATGCCTAGCTTCATTGCCCTGACTACTGTTACCTTGAGGGATGCTCTTTGAAGCTCTGCGTTGACAAGCCCAAGTATCTTCTTGACTGTTCCAAGGGTCTTTGCAAGCTCTGAGACAGTTATGTTGCCGGTCTGTAGCTTTGCCTCTGCATCGGAGAGTAGACTTTCTGCGTCGTCAAGCAGGTTCAGGGCGCCGGTTACATTGTAGATGGACTGGTTAACTTTGCCGAGGACGTTCTTAAGTTCAGCTATTCTTGCTTTTAGGACTTCTAGTTGGAGTACTAGGGCTGTCCTGTTTATAGCTGTGACATTTGCCGCGGTTATGTTGTATTCTTCTTGCTCTTTTCCTACCTTAAACTCTACATGTAGTGCGTCTGAGAGTTTCTCCTGTAGCTCGATAACTTCTCCGTAGGTGTTTATTGCCTTGATGGCATAGGTGGCAGCCCCTGTATAATTGCCATGGCTGTAAAGTTGCTTGCTCGTGTTTAGATAGGAGTCAGCTAGCTTCGTAAGGTTGAGTATAAGAGATAAATTGTATGCATACAGGCTTGTGTTTAGACCTGAAGTAGCGTTGACGAGTACACTGTTCCTGTAGTACACCTGTCTCTGCAACCTCTCAGCATTCGTTATGAGAGTTTCTGCGCTTTTGTCTGGGCCTGAAAAAACTGGTACAAGCATAGAGAGTATTAATACAGCCGCCAGCACTAATCCGATATTTCTTGTCCTCATGTTTTACCCCACAGAACATTACACATATCGGGTTAATTAGGAAAACTATGGAAAAAGCAGGAGAAAACGTTTTTCACCCAAGGAAAAACATCCATCTATGATTTTCATGGGAACAACTAGTGAGGACAAAACTTCAAGCGCGCGCTAGAGAACATTATTTAGAGGATAAAGCCCCTATATTCATGTACAACATGTAGAGAGCGACGAGAAAAATTATCACGGCATAGATCTTTTTCAATGTGCTCTGCGGAATCCTGGACATGAAATATGTGCCGGCCCACCCTCCAATGATTCCTCCTACCACATAGAGAAGTGTAAAAGTGATATCCACGTAGCCCTTGAGGAAGTATCTTATTGCTGTTAGAAAACCAAAAGAAGAAACAGCTATCTGGGAGGTTCCAATGGCCTGCACAATATCTATGGTAGAAAATGTGGTCAATGCGGGAACAATTAAAAAGCCTCCACCTATCCCGAAAAATCCTGAAAGAAAACCTACTCCTAAACCTGCACCTGCAAGCTTTAAAAATGAATTCTTTGCTACTTGGAACCCCTTGCTGGAATTTTCCTTTTTTGAGAGGATCATATTTATCGCAACTAGTATCATTAGCAGGCTGAAGAGGAAGAGAAGCCTCCTACCCTCCATCATTAGTCCAAGCTCAGAGCCTAAGTAAACACCTATAACGCCAGTAGAACTAAAAATTACTCCAAGCCTAAAGTTTACATGCCGCTTTAATGCATGGGGGACGATATTTAAGAGGGCATTTATACCAACAGCTAGGGCAGTTGTCCCTATTGCCCCATGGGGATCACTATAGCCTACGAGATAAATAAGCAAGGGAACCGCCAGAATGGAGCCGCCCCCGCCTATCAGCCCTAGAGAAAAGCCTACAATGCCGCCAGACAACAAAGCTAGAAACACTTGTATTAGGCTTATGCCACTCATAAAGCATGAGTATACCTTCTCTAGAACATAAACATTTATGTAAAAAAAGGAGCTATACACATGAAAACATCTATAGAGGAAGTAGAGGAAGTTTTTAACAGTGAATAATTTCCAAAGAAAAAATAATATTTTTTAAGGCTTTTTCCCTAGAGTGTTATTGGTATTGGTATTCCTGCCCAGAGGACAAGCATTCTGAGGGCCAAGGCTCCTATGAGCCCGCAAATCGCTGAAATCAGAGCAAGGTTTCTATCTTCCTTTTTAAGCAATACGAAGCCTAGACCCATAGGTACAAGTACTCCTATGATAATTACAAATAGCCAGAACGCCGGCGCCAGGGGGCCTAGGAAGAGTGCGTATGCGCTCTCTTGTGCGGCCTCGATACCCGAGTACAATGAGACGTTTATTAGAGCTACTAGGGAAACCAGTTCTCCTACTTCGAGTGTGAGTCCTGCCCGTGTAAGGAAGTGTATAATTGATTCGTTCTTTACGAGGATTTTGAGGATGGCCACTGCACATACTGAGGCTGAGAAGATCCATAGAACAGGGATAAGTGCGTTGTTCCAAGGGTATTCCTGGGGCATTTGCAATGAGGAATCCGCTGTATATCACGACCAGGAATCCTATAAGACCAGTCAGTACGAGGTACCATTTCTGATCCGTGAGCTTTTGTAGGCCTGGAACAAACGTATGCCTCAATAGCAACAGGAAAGAGAGCAACAGGAGAAGTGCAAGCACAGATATTCCGAAACTCATCCATGAGATGAATATCTTTACGATGAAGGTTCCCGATAGGAGAGACTGTAGGATTGCGAAGGGCATGTTTAAGGGCCGAGATAGGTCTGCTACAACGAAGACAAGCGCCAGCACAATGGAAACGAAGATTATCACTGATAATTCTTTTAGCTTCTCCTCGACCTTGGAGATCTTCATTAAGGCATAGGCCACACTGCCCATTCCAGCGATACCAGCGAACCAGAGGAAGAATCCCAGCACTACCGGGTTCCAAATTTCCTGGAATATCATCTTCCCACCACCACGAAGAATTTTGGTTTAGTACCCTTATACTCGAGCAACTTTATGACCCTGCCTGATTTAAGCCTCTTGTTGATTTCACTCTTGGGGTCGTCTAGGTCGCCGAAGGCCCTGGCTCCGGCTGGGCATACTGTTACACAGACGGGCTGTAGGCCCTGCTTAATCCTGGTCTGGCACTCTTCGCCCATGCATTTCTCCGGTAGCCCAAGAACGGGCTCAAGCCACCTCATGCCGTACGGGCACGCGGTCATGCAGTACTTGCATCCAATGCAGAGGCTCGGGTCGATCTTTACGAGACCATTCTTATCTATGTATGAAGCGCCCATCGGGCAAACGGTTAGCGCGCGCTACATGCGCTATATGTTATGTTTCATATACCTCAAATCTTCTTAGGAAGGGTCGCATGGTTCGAGGTGGGTAGTTATGTCTATTTTTGAGCTTGATAGATTCTTTATCTTCTTCTCAATTGTCTCCGAGATTTTGTGTGCTTCTTCTAGTGTATAGCTTGGGTCTAGGGCTAATGTGAGGTCCACGTGGTAGGTGTTTCCTGTCCACCTTGTACGGATTTTTCTTATTTCTTTTACTTCTTTTGTTTCCCTGAGAGCTTCCATTATTTTAAGTGTTAGGTCTGTTGGCGACTCGTCCATTAGTACGGAGGTTGTTTCGCGGAGGAGTCTGTAAACCTCGTAAGCCAAGAATGTGAAGAGTAGTGTTGCGATTGGGAGGTCTAGGCTGGGGATGGATATTGCTAGGAGTAGGCCTGAGCCTCTTACTGTGTCTCCTAGATAGTTTATTGTGTTTGCCCTAAGGGCGAGGCTCTTCTCGATTCTGTATCCAATATAGTTTATCGCTACAAGGAAGATATCTACAACTATTAGTCCAGCTGTCAAGTAGATTGCTTCTTGGTTGGCGTGAACCTGGTACCCGGTTGTTAAGCGTGTTAGTATTTCCCGAGCAATATAGAACATGGCAATTGTTGCGAAAATTCCAATTGTGTAGCCGGCTATTGCCTCTGCTTTACCGTGTCCGTAGTGGTGGTTTTCGTCTGGCGGCTTGTTTCCGAGCCTAACAGAGATGAACGTCAAAAGTGAGGTAGCTATGTCCGTCACCGAGTCTGCGAACTCGGTTAGTGCTGACATGCTTGAGGTGAGGAGATAGACTATGCCTTTCCCTATTGTTACACCTAGAACAGTCATGAAAGTTGCTATGGCTACTGCTTCTTTCTTGTCACCCATTAGTTCAGTCCTTGTCTGTACGAGAAAACTGTAGAATTAAATTTTTTGCTAGTAATCTGGTACGTTGCTTATGCTACGGGGGATAAATTTATTTCTTGGGACAACTTAGGCTTTGCGTCTAGATATGTTTGTGGAGGAGCTAAATGTCGGTGGACGCAGGGTTCCTCTTGTACACTTGGCAAAAGACGAAAACGCAATTGTTTTTTCCGATGTGCATTTCGGTTTAAGGTATGGTGGGAGGACACTTTCTCTCCACGAAGATCTCTCAAATTTTTTGGATCACCTCAACGATGAGGACAAGACTAGGCTACTGGTTCTCCTTGGCGACATTTTTGAGCTCTGGAGCGGGAGCCTGAGAGACGTTTTCCAGGACGCCTTGAATCCTTTGCGTCTTATTGCTCGCCTAAGTTCCTCGGTCATTTTTGTGCCAGGCAATCATGACAGGATATCTGCGAGGATGCGTTTCCCTGGTAGTAGGTGGGCTGGAGAAATATATGTTACTCCAGACATCCTCCTGCTCGACGTGGAGGGGAAGAAGGTCCTCCTTTTCCACGGCCACCAGCTGGACAACCTTTTCCTTCTTACAAAGGGTCTTTGGAGAGTCCAGTCCTATATCTATTTGTTCTCGGAGATGCTGTTTGCCTTGCCTGGGCCGCTCGAATGGTTTTTTGCAGCTTTGGCGACGCTTACCGTCCTTTTGTTGCTTTTCCTTTTCCATGCGACATCGCTACTCATGGAGGCTACAATTATCCTGGCAAGCATCATACTCTTTTCGCCCCTGATCATTCTTCTCTGGAGGGACCTCCAGGACAAGGTGTGGTACGGCTTTGTACAGAAAATTGGGCCGAGACTTTTCAAGAGTAGGCTACGTGGAAAGAGCATAGAGTCACTGGCAGTGAGCAAGCCTCTTAAAAAGCTAGTTTCATTTCTGGAGTCGTACCCAGAAATCGGCAGGGTGGATGTAGTGATTTTTGGACACACACATGTTCCCGGATTTTTGGTTAGCAATGGGAAAGTTTTTATCAACACTGGTAGCTGGGTAAAAAACAGTTATAATTCCGATAACGGCGTGGAGAATAAGACATACGTCAGGATAGAGGGGGGCAAGGTTAGGCTTTGCAAGTGGGACGGAAAGGAGGTTGTTCTCTTCGAAAAAGAGATTCAAGGCAAAAAACAAATATTCAATAATAATTTTTACGGCTTATGATATCTTCGGACACATACTATACTTGTGTAGCAAAAAACTTGTCTAGACTAGCCTCTGAGTCGGCTTCTCTAGAAAATGTTCCCGAAATATTTTACGATTGTGCCAGAAAATTTTTCGACGACGTGGAACCAGTCCTTTTCCATGCTTTTGCTGGAAAAGAAGAGCCAGAAAGGATAAAGGAAACTCTCAACAAACTGGTATCAGAAAAAATCTCTTGGGTAAACATCCTAGGAAAAGACAAGAGGCTTGCTGAAATATTTAGGGCACTAGTCGAGGCGTTTTTTGGAGGCGTAGATCTTTCTTTGTTAACCATAGAGAGTGTCAAGTGGCTAGTCAATGGCTTATCCTTTGTGGAGGAGACTACTGGGGCTAGCTTTCACAAGTGCAAGGAGATAGCAGACGAGATTATTGAGAGACTTTCATACAATATTAAGGTCGAACCAAAAAAGGGAGAGCTTTACGTTGTCTCTATTATGCGAGAGAATCTGCCCTGGATGATAGATTACCTCTGGCCCCTCCTTACAGAGATAATAGTAAGCGAAAGGATCGAAGCCTTGCTTGAGGACGCATTAAGGAACATAGATTCTGGAAGAGCAATTCTAATTAGCGGTGAAAACGGCTGGGGAAAACACAGCTTTGCATTCAAGTTGTCTGAAAAGCTACTAAGCGAAAATTATACTCTCTACTATGGCTCTCAAAACGTAGCGTTTAAGCTCTCAGGTAAAAAGGTTGTCTTTACACCTGGCAAAGACTTTTTATTCACGCCTGCCGGCTGGGACGGCGCGTCGCGGCAACTAGTAGAACTTGAAGGAGTAATAACACTCGAGGACGCTGAAAAAATTGCTTCTTCTAGACTAAAGTGGGACGGGGTTGATGACGAACGGCTTGCCCACGAAATCGCTAAGAAAAGTATGGGAAATCCCTCCTATGTAGATCTGGCCTCTACATATCTAGGCGTTTGCCAAGTGCTGGGGCAAAATTGTGAAGTTCCAGGCGATATTGGTCTACTAGCTGAGAAACTTAGAAAAATCGTTCCAGTGAAGGTTGCAGATGCACTTAGGTTGCCTTCAATGTTTAAGACCAGGAGCTTCCCGGTAGAGTTAATAGAGGAGATTGACGAGGAGTCTGAAGCTATACTACAGAGACTTTTGCTAAAGGTTCCGCACCTGGGACTGTACTCTTTCAGGAACAGCTATGTCCAGGGGATGTTTCGGGAAAAGATATTGGTTCCAAGCAATATAGCAGAAAAGGTTTATTCATCCGAGGCCCCCTTCATAGCTTCATGGTTCCTTGTTTCAGGCGTACCTGGTGCAGACAAGTATCTGGCTTTTCTCGCACTAAACAATCTGCACAGCGAAAACTCTGTCGATATATTGGAAGCTGTTTCTATCCTGAGCAGGGGGACTGTTTCCTCTCTTTTAAGCAATACCACTCTTTTCAGGCTACATGTCTTGGAGAGACATGCCTCAAGCAACTATGCTATGGCCCTTGCCGAAGAGCTACTCGAGCTCCAGCTAGAAATCCTGAAAAAACTTTATGCTATTAATCCCAGGTACTCTGAAAAAATCCTGGAAACGTCCTATAGGCTTGCAGAGGCTAGGCTTTCCCGTTTTCTCCCAGAGCTTGCACTAGAGGCAATCGGTGAAGTGGAAAAGATTGGGTTAGAGAAGAACATACAACTGGAGACTCTGATGGGTATCGCATTTATTCATTTAAAGGACTATGCAAATGCCAAGAAAATCCTGGGAGGGGTACTAGAAAAAATGGGTGGGGCCGAGAATGCCAGCTATTATTCAGTGAAGCTTGCGTATTTAGAGGCGAAGATAAGAGAAAAGCAGGATCTGGACACATTGAGGGAGCTCGAGGACTTTGTTAAGCTACTTAGCCGTGGGAAATGTGAGTATTCAAACATTCTACTTGAAGCCGCTTTGCTTCTTAAAGAATATACGCAGAAGAAAAACTATGCGGTATGCATGCAGCTTACCAGGTGCGGGTATCCAGAGCTTGCCGCCACTTATGGTTGCTTTGAATAAAGGTGTTGATTCTAGGAAAAATTATTCTTCAATCCGCGCTCCACTGTCAGGCCATACTTTCCACGCTTCCTTAGCGCCGGCGGAAAGTGCAGACTTTACTATTTCTTCTTCATTTTTCTCTACTAGTGCTATGAGGCTTCCTCCCATGCCTGCGCCGCTCAGCTTTACAGCTAGGGCTCCAGCCTTGAGCATCGCGTCCCTTATCTTTTCGAGCTGGGGGAGGCTTACATCGTATAGGTCTCTTAGCAGTTCGTGCTGGTAGTTGATTTCGGGTGCTATCTCTTTTAGGTTCCAGTTTTCTCTCCTCATTTTTTCTACTGCTCTCATTGTTGAGGCCTGCATTAGGATGGTAAAGAGGATTCTTTTCCTTTCCTTTTCGGCTAAGATGTCCAGGTATGGCTCTATCTCATCTAGGCTAATTTGTTCCCATTTTGGCTGGTCATATCTGTATCCTAGTTTTTCCCTAAGCTCATGAGGAACTTTTGGGTTCTCCATTAGCTTCCTAAGGGCGCTATTTATCTCCTCCTGCCTTGATGGATGTATATCTGCGACACTATGCCTTATCCCAGAGTCTACAACTATGAGTTGCACGTTTCCAGGCTTTAATTCTTCTATTTCCACGGGAGGTTTGGGTCTCAATAGAATTATTCCGCCGAAGGCCGAAGAGTACTGGTCTAGTCTACCACAGGGGATGCCTGCTATCCTGTTTTCCGCCTGGAAGGCTAGCTCGGCTAAGTCCTTTTTTGAGAGGCCAAGATTGCAGAAGTGGTCGATAGCCTTCAGGAAGGACACTTCTAGTGCGGCGCTACTTGATAATCCGCTTCCAACGGGAACCTTGCTCGTGATGGTTGCCTTGAAGCCTTTTCTTAGGGGCTCTCCCAGATGCTCCTCTACAGCTTTCACAACTGCTCTGAGATAGTTTCCCCACCATCTTCCTTCGAGTAGTGACGGATTCAAGGGAGAGAACTTGTCGATGCAGTCTTTGCCCTCTCTGCAGAGGTCTTCGCTCTTGATTTCAAAGTAGTTGCTCTCCTCTATCACTGTTACGTATGTCCTCAGGTTTATCGCTATGGGAACAACTGGTAAACCCTTATAGTCCTGGTGCGTGTTGAGGAAATCCACTCTACCTGGAGCTGACGCAGTGAACACATGTTTTAATTCAACAATGGTGGATTAAAATTTTTTCAAAAATATTTTCAGTAAAAGGAAAGGCTAGGAAAAATTTAAAAGCCTTTATCACTATACATTATATCGTGACAGTGGGAACAATAATTAACTTTATTCTAGGATGGATTGTATCAGCCATCGCAGTCTGGCTAGCGCTAAAAATCTTTCCAGGAAAACAGAAAGCAGAATCAATCACTGGAGCCTTCATAACGGCACTTATTGGAGCAATAATTTTCTGGGTCTTCAAAGTTGTAGAGATACCTTTTGGAACAGTGATAGCTATTCTTGTATGGCTATACGCCCTTAGAAAGATACAGGGCGTCGGATGGCTAGGCGCAGCAGTCATCGCGGTGCTCGTCTACATCATAAACGCCATTTTCGGCTTCTTTTTCCCAACCCTTCTTTAAAAAGACTTATTTTTCTTTTTTTATTGCTTAGCTTTGTGAGCAACAGTTATAACGAGTTAAGGTGGAACCCTCTTCTGGGATGCTGGGTCATAGTTTCAAGTCAACGTAGCAAGCGTCCCTGGAGACAAGTAGAAAGATGCCCCTTCTGTCCAGGGAGCGATGAGACTGGCTTTGGCTGGGATGTTCTCTTGCTGGATAATAAGTTCCCAGCATTGAAACGCGAAGCTAGAGTATCTCGGGAATCTCGGGATATTTACCTTGTACGTGAGGCTTATGGTTCTGCAAAGGTTGTAGTTGAGACGCCAGAACACGAGGGGGATCTAGACAGCATCCCATTTGAGAACCTAGTTAAATACATAGAGACGCTTAGGAGCGTAACAGAGAAGGAATGCATGGATGAAAAGATTCAGTATGTGCTCCCATTTAGGAACAAGGGAGAAGTGATTGGTGTCTCCCTGACACATCCGCATAGCCAAGTCTATGTATTACCATTTATTCCTCCTCGGGTAGCTAGGGAAATAGAGATGCAGAAAAAGTTCATAGAGGATCATGGAGAGTGCCTAATTTGCCACATCACCAAACTAGAGAGGGACGGAAAAGAGAGAGTCATATATGAAAACAGAGATTTTGTGGCTGTCTTGCCCTTCTACGCTATGTGGCCTTACGAGGTACACATTTATCCTTTGCGCCACTTTGGCAGTCTCAAAGAATTGAAAAAGGAGGAGGAAAAAACCCTGGCGGACGCTATTCGATTTGTCGTAGCTACTTATAACTCGCTTTTCGGCTTCAGCTTGCCTTACATGATGATTCTGCATCAAGCTCCGTGCCGCGGAGACGTGGATTTTCATTTTCACGTAGAGTTCTACCCCGTTCACAGGTCTCAAGACAAACTGAAGTACCCAGCCGGGATAGAGTGGGGAGGATGGGTTTTCACTTATGACGGCTTGCCGGAGGAAAGGGCAGGGGAACTCAAGGAGGCTGCCAGAAGGGCATACGAGAAACTTAAAGCGAGTGGGTCGCCACCCTTAAACTCTCCCGCATAGAGCTGTCAGATTTTATATGCTGTTTATTCTCATCACATTTAAATCTCACTTGTGTTTTCTCGATAATATGCGTAGAGTTGCCCCTGCGCTACTCGTGTTTTTGTTGGCTTTAGCTTATACTGTTACATGTTTGCCCGATGAATATGTCACGCTCACTGTTCTGGAAAGTGGCTTAGTCAGGGTAGACTATTCGTTAAAGGTCAATGCTACAAGTATATATGATGTTTCCCTTATAGGTACACCTATAACTGAGCTAGGCATCATAGTTACTGATCAATCCGGAAACCCATTAGCATACGACATCAACCAGACAAGTAACACTATTACCATTCTTGCCCTTAACTGCACGAGAATAAATATCAGCTATTATACCCAGACCATAACGACTTTTTCCAAAGGTATATGGAGTCTCCAGTATAATTCGCCCATAGAAAGCATTGTGAAGCTTCCAAAAGGATCCACTTTAATTTCTATGCAACCCGTACCCCTAGCCGTATCTACTTCTGACTCTAACCTCGTCCTCGAGTTTCCCAGTGGAAGCGTGTCTTTATCCTTTGCATACATACCGCAAAGTATCTCACAGGATAAAACCACGCCGCAAACAACTCCACAAGTAAACAAACAGCCAGCCTCTACACAGAACGGGTCATCTCTAGCCCCAGGCAAGCCAAGCCAAACATCCACTCAAATATTCAGCGCTGAAACAATAGGTATAGCATTGGCTATATTATTGTTTGCGGGAATAGCTATGTTCTATTTGCTTAAGAGGAGGAATGGTAACCTTTCGGAGGAAGATAGAGAAATAATAGAGCTTCTAAAGAAAATGGGCGGGGGCATGTTTCAGTCAGAAATTGGTCAATACGTGAAGATGCCGACAACAACGCTGTGGCGCCGTATAAAGAAGCTGCAGGAACTTGGATACGTGAAGGTAGAAAAAGTTGGCGGAAAAAATTATGTCAGGCTTCTTAGGTATTAGAGCCTAGTTTAAGCACTTGTTTTGCCGCTTTTACATACTCGTCTGGCACTGTGCCCTCTGCTATTATCTTTGAGAAGACGTCTGCGCTCGCCCTCTTTTGTCGTTTCTTTGTCTGTAGGTCTACGTAGATGAGGCCGAAGCGCATTCTGAAGCCGTCGGCCCACTCATAGTTGTCTGTGAGTGCCCAGTGTAGGTACCCGTTGAGCTGTATTTCTTTGTTCATTATTGCGTCTTCTAGGTATTTGAGGTGTATTGCCAGGTAGTGTGGTCTATACTTGTCGTCGCGGTCTGCGATTCCGTTTTCGGTGATCATGAGTGGGACATTGTAGTTTTTCATGAGTTTTACTGCTTCAACTATTCCTTCTGGGTAGATTTCCCAGCCAAAGTTTGTTGTGGGTCTGCCTGCTAGGCTTTGTGAGTCTGGTGTACATTCGAAGCCGTATCCCTTGACTAGGACTGGGTATGCGGGGAATGGGATTAATGGTTTTAGTATGTTGAATTTACCTTTGACGACTGCCCTTGAATAGTAATTGATGCCCATCCAGTCGAGTTTTCCCTTGTATTTCTCATAGATTTCTCCCGATTCTTGTTTGAGGTCGAAGTCTAGGTCGATCCATCCATTTACGATGGAGTTGGGAATCCATGCGTTGTGCAGATGGTGTACAACCCTTGATGCATCTATGTCTGACTTCTTTGTGGCGTTTAACGGGTAGGATGGGACAACGTTGTGTATGATCCCAACGCTTGCCGGAGCTTCGGAGCTAGGATAGGCCTTTACTTTGTCAAATTTTTTGATGACGTGGTATGCTAGGAAGTGTGCTTGGGCAATGTTGATCATTGCGTTTTTATATGCTTTGAAGTTGAATATCCCAGGTGGAAATTTTCCTTTTCTCGTTAGGAATCCCGACTCAGTTACAACGCTTGGCTCGTTGAATGTTGACCATGTGTCGACAAGGTCTCCAAAGTTTTTAGCGATGTAGGCGGCGAATTTTGCAAACTCTATGGGGAATCTGGGGTCAGCGTAGCCTAGAGGACCTTTTTTCGCATTTGTGGCTCTCGAGGTTATTGGGTCGTGGAGCCATATTGGAAGCGTGAAATGAACTAGGTTCAGGATGACGTAGAAGTTTCTCTGTCTGAGATCCATTATGATGTCGCGGTAGTGTCTTAGCGCTTCCTTGTTTGCGAGCTCGTCTAGCTTTTCAAGATCAGACTCGGATATGTCTATTTCTGTCTTTATGCCTTCCTCCTCCTCGATACCTACCTCTACGTTGAATGTTGGTTTAGGGAATATCCTGCTCCACTCAACGTTCAGCCTGTAGGCATTTAGACCTATGCTCTGTGCTAGGGCGTGATCCTCCCTGTAAAGGTGCCAATAATCTATGCCGTTTTCTGGCAAATCCCCACTAACTATTTTGTTTTCAATGTTGTATTTGTCGTGAACCCATACATACCAGTCAGTGTTTGGATCCAAGGCTTCGCCTGCTGGGTCTCCCATCTCAAACTGGAAACCTGCTAGTGATACACCCCACAGGAAATTCTTTGGGAACACTTTTAGCCACCTTTTAATTTCTCAGCTCTCTCCTTCATAAGGCTTCTTAGCCTGTCTACGTCCCTTGGTATAGTTATGGCCAACAAGGAGAAGAAGACAAAGCATAGGAGCCAAGTTGATACGCTTATCCATAGAATAGCTTCCCCCAGCCCAATGCTTTCAGCTAGCAAGCCGGACAGGAAAGGCGAAGCGGCGCTTCCAAGGTTTTCGAAAAATCTGAGATAACCTGTTGCACTTGACCTTAGCTCTGGCTCTGTAATGTCTGTTATAGCTGCTACAACGTTGGGTCCAGCCATTGGTATCTCGAACGCCGTCAAGATTGTGAAGAGCATGAATTCTTCGTTTGTTCTGGCACGGATAGCTAAGTAAATTAGTACAGCTGAGAAGAACACAACTATAGCACCAAATATGGCTCTGCCCCGCTTCGTCCTTTTGAACATCCAGTCGCCAATTACCCCAGCGACAAGGTTGCCGATAACCATGGCTATCAGCGAGATAGACATAACAACCATGACTATATCTGGGGCCATTCCTCTTTCTTTCTCCATGTAGGTTACGAACCAGAATGTGATGGCGTTCCAGGGAAAAACGCCCCAGAAGCCCTGGAGATAAAGCAATATTAGAGACCTGTTTTTCAATAAACGTGGGAGGTCCGAAAACTTCGCCTTGTAAATGTCTTCCTCGAGGAGGTTTTGAAGTTCTGGTTCAGAGCTTCCTCTAGGAATGTCCTTTATGACGAAAAATGTTAGGATTCCTATGATGACGCCTATGGGACCCGTTATGAAAAAGGCGTTCCTCCAGCTAAGACCCATCGATACAATTGACAGCGAAAGTATTGTTCCTATGATTGCGCCGAGGGGTCCCGTGGCATTTAATATACCGAGGGCTTTTCCACGGCTATAGGGCTCGAAATAGTCTGCTACCAAGCTATAGATTCCTGGTGGGGCGGCGTCATCTATGCCTGTAGCAAGCCTTGTGGCAAAGAATTCTCCGAATGTCCTTGAAAGTGCATTAAATATTGTTGTAAATCCCCATATTAGTGCAGCGAGTCCAGCAAGCATTTTGCGTGAATATCTGTCATATAGATATCCCCAGACCGGGTAAAGCAAAGCTGCTACGAGGACTGTTAGCGAGAATACTAAGCCAAGTTGACTATACGTCACTTTAAACTCGTCCATTACTTGTGGCGCCACCGCTGATATGATGAATCTATCTGCCTCGTGTATGGTCAAGAATATGAAGAAGAATATTACTATGAACCATTTATATTTTTTCGTCATAGCATTTATTAGTCACTCTCAAACTAAATAAATCTTGCGTTCATATGGTTTGTTTTTACTTGTTTCCCCTCTCAAAATTAAGGCAGACTTGAGAAGAGCCGCTAAGTTCTTATATTTCAACCCTTGATTTTGCCTTTTAGGGCGTATTGGCTCTCAAATTGAGGTGCAACATGCTTGGTAGAATCTAAACGTGCCAAAGAAGTAATCGACACGTTTGGAGTGAAGACTGACGTGTGTAGGAGGGTTGAAGAAGAATTTTTAGGTAAAGATGCAAGGCTCTTCAAGGTAGATATGGATGTTCCGGGGCAAGTCTACCTGCTTGATTCGCAGGAGGGCGTAGAAATTGCCTCGCAACCGGAGCTTGTTGGTTCAGATTTGTCTGCCAAGGCTCTAGCTTTGGCGGAGAAAGCCTCACGAATAATACTCCACATGATTAAGGATGATCAAACAGTCTTTCTCCATGTTTTGAGGGGTTCTCCTGGCTATATGTTGCATGAGGCCTTGAGGAGACATACCGCTAACATTAGAGAGATATACATTCGGATATCTAGTCATGCTGTCCCAGGCGAGAGTAGCGTAACCTATGGATCCCTTGGAGAGATACCTAGCAAGATCGAAAACGTGATTGTAGCCGATACAGTTGCGACTGGGCAGACTCTTGAATCAGCTTTCAAGTACCTGGTTAAGATAGGGGAGCTGAAGGGCCTAAGGTTTAAGCGTGTTTTTATTTATGGGTTCCTCTCCGAGCCTGGGGTTAAAAAAGTGGCAACTTTTCTTGATAGCTTGGATGTGGAGTCGGTTTTCATAGGGATCGAGGACTTGTCTGCCCTTGCTTCAAACAACTTCGATATGCCCCTATATGGTCTCGACCTTGATTTGCCAGGCAAGAATCCTCTCGGTGGCACTACAGATACCAGTATCCTGGAGAAAATGATTTATTCTTATTTTCCGGGGCTAGATCAGCCGGGTGACTGGAGCGAGAGACAGTGCATCCTTTTTACTGGCGAAAGCATGGAGCACGGCAGGATCCGTGAACACCTGGAAAAGACGTTGGCAAGGCTGGAGGCTTCAAAGAGCAAGCTTTCTGATTATGGATGGTACCCTGAATGGCTGGAAAGAGTATATGAAACGAGGAAAAGAAGGCTAGAAGAAGCTTTGACCCTGCAACATTGCCCAATGTAGCTTCTAAGATTTTTTGTCGCCATGCTTGCAGAGCTGTGCTATGAGGGGAGTTTTAAGCTTTGCATCCCTCGTTATAGCATCGTTAGTCAATACATCCACTGGGGATCCGTCTGCTATTATCCTTCCCCTTCTTAGGATGATTAATCGGTCAGCATACTTGGCTACAAGCTCTACACTGTGGGTAATGACTATGACGCTCTTATTTTTGTAGGACAATTCTCTTAATAGTTGGAAAAGTTGCTCTGAGAAGACTCTGTCCTGACCTGTTGTTGGCTCGTCAACTATAAGAATGTCGGGGTCTAGGGCATATACACTTGCCAATGCTAGGCGTCTTTTTTCGCCCTTGCTAAGGAAGAACGGGTGCTCGTCTCTTAGGTGACCAAGCCTAAATGTTTCTAGGGCAACTTCAACCTTCTCCTCAATTTCGTTAATAGGTAAACCTCGGAGCCTAAGTCCAAAAGCTACCTCTTCATAGACAGACTGGCAGAACAATTGGTGCTGTGGGTTCTGGTAAACATAGCCTACCTTTGATGCTAGCTCGAGCCTATTAAAGCTTCTCAAGTCTTTTCCATCTATCAATACCTTGCCTTCGGTTGGATCCAATAAGCCTGCGAGAATCTTGGCAAGGGTCGTCTTCCCGCTACCGTTTGGACCAAGAAAAGCCACAAGCTCGCCTGTCCCTATAGCTAGGTTAACGTTTTCAAGCGCTTTGACACCGCCTGGATAAACATGTGTGATGTTTACTGCTTGTAGCTTTGGTTTCCCCTCGCTTCTCGTCTCGTAGAATTTGCAGATGTCGTGGTTTAGGTTGCCACTTCGGGCCATTTCTAATAGCTTCTCATAGGAGGGGCTGTTTAGCCCCGCTTTGAAAGACAGCTCGTATAGCTCGGGAGGATATATTGAAAACCTCTTTAGGTGCTCTAGATTCTTGTAGAGTTCGCTTGGCTCGCCGTCGAAAACTATCTTCCCATAATTGAGAACCACGACTCTTTCAGCAAAACGTTGAATTATTTCTGGGTCCTGCTCTACAAGAATAATCGTTAGATCTGTCTCGCGCCTTAATTTTTCTACTGCCTGTATAACTTCCTCTTTGCCGAGTGGGTCTAGGTCTGAGGTTGGCTCGTCAAGGATAAGTATCTCTGGCTCTTTGGCTATGGCTGATGCTATGGCTACCCTCTGTTTCTCTCCGCCTGAGAGCTGTAACGGGTTGCGTGAAAGGAAAGACTCGTCAAGCCCTACCACTTTTAGGGCATGATTAACACGTCTATGAAGCTCGTCTTCGGATATGTCGAGTGGTTCAAGTGAAAGCGAGACTTCGTCCTCCACCGAACCCATTACGAATTGTATTTCGGGATCCTCAAACACTACGCCGACTTTCTGCATTAGTCTTGCCAGGTCTGCCGAAAGAGTGGACTCGCCGAGAACAGTGACTTCTCCTTTAAACTTCCCGGGGAGCCTCTGCGGGATAATGCCTGCAAGTGTAAGCATTAGTGTTGTCTTGCCGGCTCCACTTGGACCAGTAACCGCTAGGAATTCGCCCTTTTCCACACTGAGGGAGATGCCTTTCAGTGCATAGTCTGGCGAGGAGTAATATTGCCAGTAGAGATCCTGGACGTTGATTATCTCCACTTCAAATCACCCCGAAAATAAGTAGCTGTGCAAAGCCAAGGACAAATACTGCGAGATCCACCCTTCTAAAAGCGAGCTTTCTGTGGCGCTTCGACTTTGTCCACGGAGATATTCCTTTTGATTCAAGGGCAAGAGATACTTCATAGCTCCTGTTTATCATCAACGAGACAAGGGGTATCAATGCGTTCACGTAAAGCATGAATTTTTTTGAAAGGCTTGTTTTCTCGAAGTCTACTCCTCTAGACATCATTGCCTCTCTGATAACTTTGAAGTCTTCTAGGAATAGACTTATACCCCTAAAGAAGAGGGACACAGCTACTGAAAATCCCAAGGGTAAGTGGAGGTCTCGAAGCCCCCAAACAATGTCTCTGTCGCTTACCGTTGCAACGAATAGTGTCGCAGTGAAAATCATAGCGAGTATCCTAAAGATAAACATGCCTGCCTTGATAAGAGCGCTGTCAGTAATGCTTATCTTCCAGACAAGTGTGCCCTTCTCGGCGTTGACCTGGAGAAGGGTGTATTCAAATAACTTGTTTCCAGGGACGTTTGTGAACAGGATAAAACTCAAAACAATGAAGATGCTTATACTGGTTATAAGTATTAGGAAGCCCTTGAGTATTCTCAACGGGACACCAGCAAAGAGAAGAGTAGCAAAGACGAGGAAAACGAGAATGAGTGCCGAATGGATGTTCTTTATCAGTAGGACATCAAGAGAGAAAAAAAGAGGAACTAATATTTTGATTACAGGGTGCAACGACATATAGACATTATTCTTTGCTTCAAAGCCTGTTAGTTCTCCAAGTATTGTCGGCATTAGTTACGCCCACCATTTTTCAACGTAGAGCCCAGTTCGCTTGAAGACAGGCGTAAGTGCCACGAGGAGTGCAGTTGAAAGTACTGAGAGGACAATGAGGTCTCCTGCAACCCAGCCTACAAATACTGGCCAGAAGGCTTCGCTGGGGAGAGGCGGTGGAAAGTTAAAGATGGTTAGGGTGCCGGCTCCCCAAAGACCTGAAATAAATGAGGTCAGAATGACTCCGACAATGTATGTAGCCCAAGTCTTCTTGTCACCTACGAGTAGCCCTACAAGCAGGCCAAGTAGGGCGAGGGCTAGCCCTGTATAGACAGAGTAAACGTAAATGCTTGTGAAGGGTTCGCCAAGGCTTCCCCAGAGAACCTGTATTGTAATGCCGACCAATAGTATAATTGAGCCCAAAGAGATAAACAATGGAAAGAGCTTGGCAGCCCAGCCCCTTTTCACTGTGAAGTCTGGATCGATTTTGAGGACTCTAAAGAGGAATGCAGGTATAAAGGCCTCGATGAAGTCTGCGAAAGACCAAACAACGGATTGTAGTAAGGTGTAGCCCGAGGGATAGAGCCCCAGAAAAAGGCAACTAAAGTATCCTGCTAGGGCGCCCCACATGCCCATCCAAACACCTAGTGGAACGTAAATAGCTGCCGCGACGTACAGAGCGGATACGCCGGGCGCGCCGAGGACTGGGAAGATGAGGGACGAGACTACTGCTAGGACATATGCGACTGCCGTTGCAAATACGAAGGTGACTATGTGCATCCATGTTATTTTTCTTTTGATTTGTGCCTTCACGTGTTTTGCAACCACTTTTTATTTTTAAATTTTTCTCTCTGATTTAGCGTTAAACTTATATATTTCTTTCAAAAAAATGAAATCATGATAACCAGAAGTGAAGCAGCAATACCCCAGATCCTGGCTTGGAGAGCCCTGAAGACCCTAAGCAAACATTTTGAGCTCGGCTACTTGTACGAGATCTTGGCAGAGAACAAGATTAGGATATCACAGCCTGAACTTAAACGGTACATTGTTGGGACAGTTCTGCCTCCACAGTTAAAGGCAGTCCACATTATTCAGGCATTGAGGAGCGAGAACGTCTTCGCCCAAGTTGTTCAGAACAAGCTGAAAATCGATGAGAACGGCGTGGTCAACGTAGCAGAGCTGGCCTACGATGAAGACGTCTTGACAGTGGCAATGGCCGAGGCTTATTTATCGTTTTTTAGAAGCGTAGACGTCGTCTTGACGGCTGCAGTAAATGGTATCCCACTAGCATCTCTACTTGCTTGGGTTTTAGACGCCAAGCTGGCAGTGGCACGCAGGGAGCGGGAAAGCCAGTCGATAAAATACCTCTCTGCACAGATTTTTCAGACAGATCCACCCAGCATTGTCCACATATATCTCCCGGCGAACCACATACCAAAGAACTCTAGAGTGCTCATAGCTGATGACCTACTCCGTTCAGGAAGAACTCTGAAAGCACTATTGAATATTGTCCGCGACGCTGACGCGTACACTGTGGGCGTCTTTGCAATAGTATCTTTGAGCAATGCATGGCGGAGTCTTCTCAGCGAGGAA